>DASTUP010000001.1:0-11383 GCA_035759585.1 Gemmatimonadales bacterium
CCGCCGACGCCATCTCGGGCTCGCGGCCCGGCGCCCGGCGCGAAGCGTTCGAGACCTACGTCAAGCGCCTCACGAAGCTCGAGGAGATCGCGAACGGGTTTGCGGGGGTCGAGAAGAGCAGCGTGATCCAGGCGGGGCGCGAGATCCGCGTGGTGGTGACGCCCGAGCGGGTGGACGACGCCGGCGCGATCCAGCTCTCCGAGTCGATCGCGAAGCGGATCGAGAACGAGCTGCAGTATCCGGGACAGATCCGGGTCGTCGTCATCCGGGAAACGCGCGCCGTCGGGGTGGCGCGATGACGGCACGTATCCTGGACGGTGTTCGCATCGGGAAGGAGATTCGCGCGGAAGTGGCCGCATCGGTGGCGCGGATGGCTGGGAAGGGGCGGAAGCCGGGGCTCGCGGTCGTCATCGTCGGTGAGGATCCGGCGAGTCGCGTGTACGTGCGGTCGAAGGGCCGCGCCTGCCTCGAGGCGGGGATGCATTCTGAGACCCTCGAGTACCCGGCGACAGTGTCGCAGGAGGAGCTCCTCGCGCAGATCGACCGGCTGAACGCCGACCCGGCGATCCATGGCATGCTCGTCCAGCTTCCGCTGCCGAAGCACATCGACGCCGATGCGGTGCTCCGGCGCATCGATCCGGCCAAGGACGTGGACGGGTTCCATCCGGTGAACGTCGGCAAGCTCGTGATCGGTGACCGCACGGCGTTCCGTCCCGCGACCCCCTATGGCGTGCAGCAGATGCTGATCCGCGAGGGGATCGAGACGAAGGGTGCGCACGCGGTGATCGTGGGCCGCTCGACGATCGTCGGCAAGCCGATGGCGGGCCTCCTGCTTCAGGATGCGCCAGGCGGCAACGCGACGGTGACCGTGTGCCATTCGCGCTCGCGGGACCTGCCTTCGATCACGCGCACGGCCGACATCCTGGTCGTGGCGATCGGCAAGCCGGAGTTCGTGACGGCGGACATGGTGCGTCCCGGCGCGGTGGTGATCGACGTCGGGATCAATCGCGTGAACGATCCGTCGCACACCAGGGGCTACCGCCTCGTCGGCGACGTGGCGTACGGGCCGGTGGCCGAACTCGCCTCCGCCATCACGCCGGTCCCCGGCGGTGTCGGCCCGATGACGATCGCAATGCTCCTCCGGAACACGCTCCAGGCGGCGGAGCAGGCAGGGGCCTGAGGGGCGGACGAAAGGCGCCGTGTGCGGAATACTTTCCAATGTACCGGCGGCCATCCGAGGGGATTTTGTGGGGGCTCCTTTCGTGGTTTCGTGTGCTTCCTTATGGCTGGCGCTAACTCGAACTAGCCCCCTCGCCACGGCACTCGGCCTGTCCGCCCCCCAGACTATCTTTCCGCCATGACCCTGACCCTCCCGCTCGAATCCCCCGTCCCCGCAGATGACGTCTGGTCGGTCTCGCAGATCACCACCGCCGTCAAGCGGCTGATCGAGCGCGGCGCGCTTCCGGTCTGGGTGCGGGGCGAGGTGCTGCAGTGCAAGGCGTGGTCGAGCGGGCACTGGTATTTCACCCTTCGGGATGATCGCTCGCAGTTCCGCTGCTGCATGTGGAAGCAGAACGCGCTCAAGGCGGGAAAGCCCCCGGCCGACGGCACCGAAGTCTACGCCTTCGGTACGCCCGGGCTCTGGGAGGAAAAGGGCGAGTTCCGCTTCACCGTGACGTCACTCATCCCGACGGCCGCCGTCGGCGCGCAGCAGCAGGAGCTCGAGCGGGTCAAGGCGCTGCTGCAGAAGGAGGGATTCTTCGATCCTGCGCGGAAGCGCCGGATACCGGCCCTCGCGTCATGCATCGCGGTCGTGACCAGCACCGACGGCGCGGCCCTGCGGGACATCGTCACCGTCACGAGGCGCCGCTGGCCTTCGGCGCGTCTCCTCGTCGTTTCGGCGCGGGTGCAGGGTGACGGGGCCGCCGCGGAGATCGCGCGGGCGCTCACCGTGGTCAACCGGATCGAGGGTGTCGAGCTCTGCATCGTGGGTCGCGGCGGCGGCGCGCGTGAGGATCTTGCCGCGTTCAACGACGAGCGTGTCTGCCGCGCGCTCGCCGCGGTGCGCGTCCCGACGATTTCCGCCGTGGGCCACGAGACCGACATCTCGCTCACCGACCTGGTCGCCGATCTTCGCGCCGCGACGCCCTCCGCCGCCGCGGAGGCGGCTGTCGCCGATCGGCGCGACGTGCTTCGCATGGTGGACGACCTCGCCACGCGGCTGGGCAGCGGACTCGCGCTTCGCACGAGCCTCGCGGCCGAGCGCCTCGAGCGCACGGCCGACCGGATGACCTGCGCGATGCGCGACATGGTCGGCGCGCGCCGGAACCGTGCGGATCGGCTCGGCGCCGAGCTCAATGCGCTGAGCCCACTCCGCGTGCTCCAGCGGGGCTACGCGGTGCCGAGTGCGGCGGGACATGTGCTCAAGCGGGCCGAGGACTTCGTTCCCGGGCTCGCATTCGAACTCCGTATCGCGGACGGGACGATCCCCGCCCGCGTCGAGGCATCCGATGGCCGCTAAGTCGTCTCCCAAGTCTTCCGTCGGCTCCGCCGCCGAGTCGTCGCCGCTTTCCGTCGAGCTGGCCCGGCTCGAGGAGATCGTCCGCAAGCTCGAGTCGGACGATGCCGAGCTCGACGATGCTCTCGCGCTCTTCGAGGAGGGCGTACAGCGCCTTCGCGTGGCCCGCGAGCGGCTCGCCGACGCCGAGCTCAAGGTCCAGGCCGTGCTCGAGCAGGCGGATGGGACACTCCGCACCTCCGATCTCGACGCCTGATTCCGCGGCGCTCGCCGCCGCCATGCTCGGCGAGGCGCGCGACCGGGTGGACGCGCGCCTCGAGGCATGGGCGCTGCGTCTCGAGCGTCGCCGGCCCGGGCCGGACGGCGCTGCGCTCGCCTACGCGCTCCGGAGCCCGGGGAAGCGGGTGCGGGCGGCGCTCGTGCTGGCGGCCTATCGCGCCTTCGGTGGCCGGAGCGAGGGAATCGACGGCGTCGCGGCGGCGGTCGAAACGGTGCACGCCTACTCGCTCGTGCACGACGACCTTCCGTGCATGGACGACGACGATCTCCGGCGCGGTCGCCCGACCACGCATCGCGCATTCGACGTAGTCACCGCCACGCGCGCCGGACTCCTGCTCGTTCCGGTGGCCGCGGAGGTCCTCGGTGAGGCGGCTTCGGACCTGGAGCTCGGCCCGGCGGAGCTGGGGCACATGGCACGCGTCCTCTTCGAGGCCGGTGGCGTGAACGGGATGGTCGGCGGGCAATGGCTCGATCTCGAAGCGGAGCGGCGCCGGCTCGATCATGGCGACCTGATGGCCGTGCACCGCGGAAAGACCGGAGCCCTGATCGAGGCCTCGTGCGTGCTCGGCGCACTCGCGGCGCGGGCGGCCGAGGCAGACGTGGTCATCGTCGCCGGATTCGGCGCGGACATCGGGCTCGCCTTCCAGATCGCCGATGATGTCCTCGATGCCACGGCCACGAGCGAGGTGCTCGGGAAGACCGCGGGAAAGGACACGGCGCTCGAGAAGTCCACCTACGTGAGCGTGCTCGGTGTGGAGCGGGCCCGCGCCGAGGCGGAGGCGCTCGCCGGGAAGGCGGTAGCCCGGCTCCGGGACGGCGGGTGCGAATCGACCGCGCTCGCTGCGCTCGCCAACTATATTGTAAGCCGTACCTCCTAGCGCGGACCTGACTGCTCATGAGCCTGCTCGACTCGATCCACGGCCCCGACGACCTCAAGCGCCTCCAGCGCGACCAGCTCCCCGCGCTCGCGGCGGAAATCCGCGCGCGGCTCATCGACTGCTGCTCCGTCACCGGCGGGCATATCGGGGCCAGCCTTGGCGTGGTCGAGCTCTCGCTTGCCCTCCTGTACGAGTTCGAATCTCCCACCGACAAGATCGTCTGGGACGTCGGCCATCAGGCATATGCCTGGAAGCTGCTCACCGGCCGGAACGCATCCTTTCCGACGCTGCGCCAGACCGGCGGGATCTCCGGCTTCCTGAAGCGCACCGAGAACGTGCACGACCAGTTCGGCGCGGGGCACGCCGGCACGGCGGTCAGCGCGGCGTTCGGCATCGCGACGGCGCGGGACCTCCTCGGCGACCGGTACAAGGTCGTCGCCGTCCTCGGCGACGGGGCGCTGACCTGCGGCCTTTCCTACGAAGGCCTCAACAACGCCGGACACTCGGAACGGGACATCGTCGTCATCCTGAACGACAACGGGATGTCGATCTCGCCCAACGTCGGTGCCGTCAGCAAGATGCTCGGCGGCATCGTCGCCAATCCGAAGACGAACACGCTCCGGGAAGCCGTGAAGGGCGTCACGCACAAGCTGGGGGATGTGTTCGGCGACCGCGTCGTCGAGTTCGCCAAGAACGTCGAGGAGAGCGTCAAGAATCTCTGGTCGCCGGGCATGCTCTTCGAGGAGCTCGGCTTCCGCTACTTCGGGCCGATCGACGGGCACGACGTCGCAAAGCTGTCGGAAACCCTGCGGTTCGTCCGCAACATGGACGGCCCGCGCCTGGTGCACGTGATCA
Organism: Gemmatimonadales bacterium; assembly: GCA_035759585.1. Classification (GTDB taxonomy): domain Bacteria; phylum Gemmatimonadota; class Gemmatimonadetes; order Gemmatimonadales; family GWC2-71-9; genus CAMLLJ01. Next base: position 4,531 of record DASTUP010000001.1, read on the forward strand.
CGCAGAAGGGGAAGGGCTTCGGCTTTGCCGAGTCGAACCAGGAAAAGTGGCACGGGCTCGCGGCCTACGATCCCGAGACGGGCGAGGCGCGCAAGAAGGCGAGCGGACCGCCCACCTGGACCCAGACCTTCGGCGAGGCGATCACGGCGCTCGCGGCGGAGCACCCGAAGCTCGTCGCGATCACGGCGGCGATGCCGAGCGGCACCGGCACGAACATCTTCCAGAAGGCGTGGCCGGATCGCTTCTTCGACGCAGGGATCGCGGAAGGGCACGCGGTGACGTTCGCGGCCGGGCTCGCCACGCAGGGCGTGCGGCCGGTCTGCGCGATCTACAGCACCTTCCTCCAGCGCGCATACGACAACGTCATCCACGATGTCGCCGTGCAGAAACTGCCGGTGATCTTCTGCATGGACCGCGCGGGGCTCGTCGGCGAGGACGGCCAGACGCACATGGGTCTCTACGACATCGCGTACATGCTGGCGGTGCCGGAGATGACGGTCACGGCGCCGAAGGATGGCGACGAGCTCGCCGGCCTCCTCAGGACCGCGCTTTCCCACGACGGCCCGTTCTCGACGCGCTACCCGCGGGACAAGGCGCCGTCCGATCCGCGGCCCGTGCGCGACGTTCCGGCAGTCCCGTACGGCACCTGGGAGATGCTCCGCGAGGGGCGTGATATCGCGATCCTGGGTGTGGGAACGATGGTGCTTCCGGCGCTCGCTGCGGCGGAGCAGCTGAGGGAGGAGGGGCTCGACTGCACGGTCGTGAACTGCCGCTTCCTCAAGCCGCTCGACCAGGCGATGCTCGATTCGCTCGCGCGGACGCACCGGACACTGGTAACGGTGGAGGAAGGCACCATCGTCAACGGCTTCGGCGCTTACCTCGCCGAGCGCATGCAGACGACGGCGCCCGAGGTGCGCGTCGTGGCGCTCGGCGTGCCCGACCGCCTCATGGATCAGGCCCCGCGCGCGGAGCAGCTGGAGACCTTCGGCCTCACCCCGGATGGCATCGCCCGCCGGGTGGCTGCGCTGCATCACGAGGAGTCGCTCGAGTCGCGATGAAGGTCGGCATCGTCGGGAATCCCCGCTACGGCGATCTCGCTGCCGTACTCTCGCTGCTTGCGCGAGAGGCCCCCGCCCGGGGGCTTTCGCTTTTGAGCGAGCCACGCCTCGACGCGTTCTGGCCCGATCCGGTGCCGCATCTCGACCCCGCACAGCTCGACGCCGTTCTCACCTTCGGCGGCGATGGCACGCTCCTCCGGGGCGCCCGCCTCCTCGACGGCACCGAAGTCCCCATCCTGGGCGTGAACCTCGGCCGCGTCGGATTTCTCACGACCGCGACGCGCGAGACGCTCCTCCCGGCGCTCGACTCCCTCGTCGCCGGGCAGTACGCGATCGAGGCGCTGCAGGCGCTCGTCGCGTCGATCACGACCGGCGACGGCTCCACGCTGCAGCGGCGGCGCGCCCTGAACGACGTGGTGCTGCACAAAGGCGGTCTCGCGCGCGTCGTGCGGATGAACGTGTACATCGACGGGGTGAACGTCGGACCCTACAGCGCGGACGGCATCATCGTCTCGACACCCACGGGCTCCACGGCGTACTCGCTCAGCGCCGGGGGCCCGATCGTGGTCCAGGGTGTCGAAGCGATCGTCGTCACGCCGATCTGCGCGCACACGCTGGCCATTCGCCCGCTCGTGGTGCGCGCGACGTCCACGGTCATCGTCGAGCCGATGGCCGAATGGGCCACGGATGTCCTCGTGTCGTTCGACGGGCAGACCGGCTCGCCGCTCGCGGCGGGGGAGCGGGTGGAGGTGCGCCGTGCCGAGCAGCGGGTCCGCATCGTCCGTCTCGGCGAGGATGGATGGTTCGGCCGGATGCGCCGCAAGCTGCACTGGGGCGACCTCTCCGGCCGCGCGGAGCCCAAGTGATTGCCGAGCTGCGGATTCGCGACCTGGCGACGATCGCCGACGTGACGCTGCCGCTCGGACCGGGCCTCAACGTTCTTACCGGGGAGACCGGCGCCGGCAAGTCGATGCTGGTGGACGCGCTCGCGCTGCTGCTCGGCGAGCGGGCCGAGAGCGCGCTGGTCCGGCCCGGTGCCTCGAAGGCGGTCGTGGAAGGGGCGTTCGAAGGGTTGAGCCCGGCGATCTGCGCGGGGATCGAGTCGCTCGGACTCGACGCCGACGACCGGCATGTCGTGATCCGGCGCGAGGTTTCGGTGGAGGGCCGTTCGCGCGCCTGGGTGAACGGCAGTCCGACCACCGCTTCGGTGCTGTCCCAGCTCGGCGGGCTCCTCGTCGATCTCCATGGGCAGCACGAGACCCAGTCGCTGCTCCGCACCGATGCGCAGCGCGATATCCTCGATCTCTTCGCGGATGCGGAGGCCGAGCGGGGCGTCGTTGCGGAGGCGCATGCGATGCTCGCCGCCGTGCGTGCGGAGGAGGACGAGCTCGTTCGCCGGCGCGAGGAAGTGCGCCGCCGCGCCGATTACCTGCGGCACGTCGTCGCGGAGATCGACGCCGCGCGAATCCGTCCGGGGGAGGAGGAGGCGCTCCAGCTCGAGGCGCGCCGCCTCATGCAGGCTGGCGCGATCGGCGAGCACGCGCGGCACATCGCGGACGCGCTCGATTCGGGACCCGGAAATGCGCGGGCTGCGCTCGGGACCGCGGAACGTGCGCTCACCGCGCTCGAGAAGATCGATCCGGCATGCGCGGCATGGCGTGAGATGCTCGACGGCGCCTACGCGAACATCGGGGAAGTCGCGCGGCTCGCGGCGGAGTATGCAGACGGCATCCAGGAGGATCCGAAGCGACTCGACGAGGTCGAGCGCCGCCGCGATCTCCTCGGCACCCTCGTGCGCAAGCATGGCGATTCGCTCCCGGCCGTCCTGGCCACCCGCGATGCCGCGGCTGCCGAGCTCGATCTCCTCGACACGGCCGAGCTCGATCTCAAGGCGCTGGGGGCACGCCGTGCCGCAGCCGCCGCAGCGCTCGAATCGGCTGCGGCCGCGCTGACGGCACGCCGCGCCGATGGCGCTGCCCGCCTCGCGCGTGGCGTCGACCGCCTGCTGCCGCAACTCGGGCTTCCCGGGGGGAAGCTCTCGGTCACGCTGGACCCGCTCGGCGCCACCGGCGCGAATGGGGCGGAAGCGGTGGCCTTCACGGTGCGGCTCAACGTCGGGCACGAGGCGCGGCCGCTTGCGCGGTCGGCGTCCGGCGGGGAGCTCTCGCGGATCATGCTTGCCCTCAAGGTGCTGCTCGCACGTCATGATGCGGTGCCGACGCTCGTCTTCGACGAGGTCGATCAGGGAATCGGCGGCGAAACGGGGGCGGAGGTCGGCGCCGCACTCGCCGATGTGGCGGCCGGCCACCAGGTGCTCGTGATCACGCATCTCCCGCAGATCGCCGCGCGCGCCGACCGGCACCTGGCCGTGTCCAAGGGATCCCGCGGGGGCATGGCGACCAGCACGGTCGAAGTCCTGCACGGAGAGGATCGCGTCGGGGAGCTGGCGCGCATGTTTGGCGACGCCGAGGGCGATGCTGCGAGGCGGCACGCGCAGGCGCTTCTCTCGGCCCGTCCCCGCGCAGCGCGCCGGAAATGACCGCACCGGCGGTCGCGCTGTTCCGGGAACATTTCGGCCGCGACCCCGATCTCGCTGCGTCCGCACCCGGTCGCGTCAACCTGCTCGGCGAGCATACCGATTACAACGGCGGTCCCGTCCTCCCCATGGCGATCACGCGGCGCACTACGGTGGCTGCGGGCGCGGCGGAGGAATGGCGGTTCGTCTCCAGCGACGGGCCGGACGTGGTCGCGATCGATGTCGATGCCGAGCTGCGCGGGGATTGGACGGACTATCTCACGGGAGTCGTACGGGAGCTCCGCGGCATCGGTGCCGCCCCATCCGGTGCACTCCTGGCGGTATCGAGCACCGTTCCGATCGGCGCCGGTCTCTCGAGCTCGGCCGCGCTCACGGTCGGTGCCGCGCGCGCGCTCAGCTCCCTCGCGGGGCGCCGCCTCGACGGCCGGGCCCTCGCGGAAATCGCCTTTCGTGCCGAGCACGATCACGTCGGCGTGAAGTGCGGCCGGATGGACCAGACCATCGCCGCGCTCGCCCGGCCGAAGCACGCGCTCCTCTTCGAGACCGGCTCGGGCGAGATCACCGAGGTGCCGATGCCGGCGCGGGTGCTGGTCATCGAGACGGGAACGTCGCATCGCCTCACGGGAGGCGCGCTGAACGACCGCCGGCGCGAATGCGAGACGGCGCTGGCCAGGCTTCGAGCCCGTTGGCCGGACCTCGCGTCGCTCTGTGCACTGCCCCACGAGGCGCTCCAGGAAGCGGAGTCGCTGCTCGAGCCGTCGCTCTTCCGCCGGGTGCGGCATCTCGTGACCGAAACCGTGCGCACGCGCCGGGCAGCCGCCGTGCTCGGTGCTGGCGATCTCGTTGCGCTCGGCGAGCTGCTGGTCGCGGGGCACCGCTCGCTCGCCGCCGATTACGAGTCGAGCCTGCCGGAAGCAGACCTCATCGTCGACAGCGCGGTGCGGCATGGCGCGCATGGCGCGAGGCTGACGGGGGCGGGGTGGGGCGGCGCGGTGCTCGTGCTCTCTCCCCCGCTGGAGGGACGCGTCGTGATCCGGGGTGTGCGGCGGGATTTTGCCGCCGCCTTCGGCCAGCGCCCGGCGGCATGGACCACACGCGCGTCGGGCGGGGTCCGGCGAGAGCGGGTCTGACGACGTATACTTGGAGGCACCGAACCGTTCGGCCCGGGTGGCGAAATGGCAGACGCAAGGGACTTAAAATCCCTTGGGCTTCGGCCCGTGCGGGTTCGAGTCCCGCCCCGGGTATTCACCTCTCTCCTCTCCCATGCATCCGATTCGCGAGGCACGCCTCAAGCCCGAGTTCGCAGCCGACTATCCCGGACTCGAGCCCGGGATCTGGTACCCGGCTGCCACCATCGCGGAATTCCTCCTCACGCGTGAGAGCGCGTTGCGCGGCGTCGGGGATTCGCCGATGCGCGTGCTGGCGGCGGAGCATTTCGAATTTCGCGGTGGATCGCCCGCCGGCGGTGATACGCGGCGGGACGCCGACTAGCGTCAGGCGCTGGCAGGCTCGATGGCGAGGTCACGGAGAAATGCGCGCGCCGTGGCGACGTCGGGCAGGCGCACGGGGGCGACGCTTTCGCGCGGCCCGACGTGAATGGCGATCGAGCCCGGCGGGAGCGCGCTGAAGAGGTCCTCGTCCGTTCGATCGTCGCCCAGTGCGACGATCAGGCAGCCCGGCACCGCGTGGCGGAGGACTTCGGCCACGATCAGTCCCTTGTGCACGCCGGTGGGGCGCACTTCGATCACCTTGTCGCCCCGCAGCACGGCGAGGCCGTGCCCGTCGGCGAGCTCGTCCATCTCCGCGGCAAGACGTTCCGCCTGCAACTCGCCCAGGGCATCGTCCACCATCCTGTAGTGCCACGCCACGCCGGCCGACTTCCGTTCGACGACGGCGCCCGGGGTGCTTTCGGAGTACCGCCCCATCACCGTCGCCAGCTGCTCGTAGGGCGCGGTGCCCGCGTCGTCATGGCGCCTCCACTGCTCGGAGCCGGCAGTCCGCGACCAGAGTCCGTGCTCGGCGTGCAGCGCAACGGGCAGGTCCCCGAGCCACTCGGCAAGCTGATCGCGTGACCGGCCACTGACGAGGTGCACTTCCGTGCGGGCCCGTCCCGCGAGCTGGCCGAGGAGCCCGAGCAGCTCGGTGTCGGGACGCGCCGCCTCCGGCCGCCCCGTGAACTGGACGAGCGTGCCGTCGTAATCGAGGAGGAGCAGGAGCGAGCGCGCGGATCGCGCGCGCTCCAGAACTTCCTGCACCTGCTCGGGCGTGGACGTTTCGGGCACCGAAGCGGATCGCTTCCGCTTCCGTCGGGCCGTGCGGAGATCCGTGAGGAATGTCGCCGCCCACCAGGTGGCATCCTGCGAGGTCACGGTGGCACGGAGCGACTGCATCCGCCGCCTCCGCTCCTCCCGTGACATGGTGAGCGCGCGGTAGAGCGTCGCCGCCATTCCATCCACGTCGTACGGATTAACCGGCAGCGCCTCGGTCAGCTGCGCGGCGGCGCCCGTGAACTCGCTGAGCACGAGCACGCCGTCCTCGTCCACGCGCGAAGCGACGAACTCCTTGGCGACGAGGTTCATGCCGTCGCGCACCGGGGTCACGAGCATCACATCTGCTGCCGTGTAGAGCGCGGAGAGCTCGTCTTCGCCGAGACTCCGGTACTGATAGGCCACGGGCGTCCAGAGCGCTGTCCCGAACGCGCCGTTGATGTTGCCGATCGCCGCATCGACCTGGGTGCGGAACTCGCGATACGTGCGGACGCCGGTGCGCGAAGGCACGACCACCTGTACCAGCTGCACCTTTCCGTGGAGCTCGGGATGCCGGGTGAGGAGCCGCTCGAACGCGAGGAGCCGGCGGGGAATTCCCTTCGTGTAGTCCAGTCGGTCCACACCAGCCACGACCTGTACGTCCGCCCCGCGCCTGAGTGCGTCCGCTTCCTGCCGCACGCCGCGCTTGCGCGCCAGCGCCTCGAAGCGTCCGGCATCGATGCCGATCGGGTACGCGCCGACCCGGATATCGCGATCCTGGTGCGTGAGGTACGGCGCCTTCCAGCCGGCCTGGAGGAGCTCCGTCGCGGCCATCGCGAAGTGCGAGGCGTACGATTCGGTATGGAAGCCCACCAGGTCGGCGCCCAGCATGCCGTCGAGCACTTCCTGGCGCCAGGGGAGGATCCGGAAAATCTCGAAGGCAGGAAACGGTATGTGCAGAAAGAAGCCGATGCGCAGGTCCGGGCGCAGCTCGCGCAGCATCGACGGCACCA
>DASTUP010000002.1:0-3882 GCA_035759585.1 Gemmatimonadales bacterium
CGCGTGATCGCGCGGCCGTCGGTCTCGAACACCAGGCGCAGCGAATCGGCCGCCCCATCCGGAACGAGGACGAGGTAGCGGCCAGCGGAGTCGTACTTGTGCGGCCTGACTTCCAGCTTGTGGTCGTAGAGCGCCTGCACCTCTTCCTCGGTCATGCCGAGGCGGGCGCCCCGATCTGTGGAGGTGTCCCCATCGGTCACATCTGCGCGCACGACCCGGCCACGCTCTGTCATGAGCTGCGTCCCGATCGGCATTCCGGGAAGCCGCACAAACGCGCATTCGTCCGCCGGCGGCCCCGCCAGCGAAGCGCCGGCCGCTGCTTCCGCCTCGGCGAGACTCATGCCGAACGAGATCGGACCGACGGATTCGAGTCCAACCGCCCAGCTGGTCTCGGGCAAGGCGGCACCAGCGGGCACGGATTGACCGCCATCCTCCCGGCTCACGCATGAACCGGATGAAATGCTCAACAGGAGCAGGGCCGACGCAACGTCACGCATCCGGAAGGCGTGCTCCGCGCGATGACGTCCGGGAGGACATTCGAATGTCAGGGTGAGGGCGAGCCAGAGCGGGCCGGCGCGATCTTCTCCATCCGCCGCGTCGCCTCGTGGATGAGCGACTCGAGGACCTTCGAATCCACATCGGCCAGCGACCGGAGGTAGAGGCACGACTTTCCAGTCTTGTGCCTGCCGAGCTTCGTGAGCAGCTCGGGGAAGGCATCGACGCCTGGCATGATGTAGATCGTAAGATCCTTCCGGCGCGGCGAGAATCCGACGCGCGGCCATTCCCCGCCGTGCCCGCTGGCGTATTTGTACCGGTACTTTCCGAAGCCGACGATCGAGCCCCACATCACGGGCTTCTCGCCCGTCGCCCGTTCCATCATTGCCGCGACGGCCCGGCAGTCGGCGTGGCGCGAAGGATCGACCGCGCGCGCAAGGAACTGGTCGAACGTTTCGGCTGTGGGCTTCGTCTTCTGTTCAGCCATTGTCGTCGGGGACGGGATCGGGATGCGCTGCGGGCCCGCCGATCCGGAGCGGAGTGAACGGAGGCGGGTCGCTGGCCGGAAAGCTCTGGTCGGATGCCGCGTCGATGGCCGCAGAAGCCTCCTCGGCGGCTCGCAGCTCGGCATCTGCCATGAGGAGCCTCAGGTCGGTGATGAATTCAACGGCGCGGGCGCGATCCTCGCGCGAAATCCGGAGGCGGCATTCCGTGGCGTTGGCGCCGGGAAAGCCCTCGAGCGATCCGACGTCGTTGACGCGCAGACGGACATACGGACGCCACCACCGCCACCGCAGCGTGGCCTCCATGATGCCGCGGGCCGGGATGACGATCCGCGCAACGGGCAGCTGCTCGACGCGCGAAGTGACGCTCCCACTCCTGGTATCGGTGTGCTCCCGGCGTCCGCTCCACTCGAGATGCAAGCCGGATTCCGAAAGCCGGACGACGCCGGAGTAGCGCTCCTCGACTGTCTGAACGCGCCCGGCGGTGACCTGTTCAGGACTTCTGGTGCGGACCGTGAACGGCAGTGCTGAAGGCATCCAGTACGATACCTCGAAAGGGGCTGCCGGTCTAATTCGCGCCGAATCCTCGTGCCATCGTCACCGCCGCGCCGACGATTGCGATCACGAGCGCCGCTTCGATCGCGCTTACGGTCGAGATCCGGCGAGCACGGTCGAGCGCTGGCGTGCCGCCGCGACGAAGGTCCTGTCGCCAGCGGGTCAGCGTCATCATCGGGCCGAGCTCGAGCAGGAGGATGGCGACGAAGAGGCCCATCTTGAGCAGGAAGACATGATTCGAGAGGTAGTACCCGGTTGCCTTCTCCGTCCCGCCGAAGAGCCGCCAGAGGCCGGTCGCGAGCCAGAGTGCAGCGGCAACGCCCCACCAGGTATCGGCCACGAGCGCGCGACGCACGTCCGCGAGCTGAACGTCGCCGCGGAGTGCGCGCGAACGGGCCCAGACCGCGCCGAGACCGATCCCGAGCGCGATGAGGTGAAGCGCTGCAAGAAGGAGACGAGTCATGGCGCGCGCTCCGGCTCCGGGGCCGGCTCCTCGCGTGCGATGCCAGCGAGCCGCATCAGCTCTTCGTGATAAATTCCAGGGAGAATTCTGCCGGCGAGCCAGCGCTCGATCTTCCCGGCGAATCCGGGCTTCTGCTCCAGATCCGTCGCGATGGTCACGTCCGCCCCCTGTCCCGCCGGCTCGACCCGGAACGTCGTCACGACACCGCCACCCTTGACGGTTTCCACCAGTACCCTGCCGGGAATCGGCTCGGTAATGTCCGCAACCACCCGCTGTGCGTGGCCGGCGACGATCATCGTGAACTCGATCTCGGTTCCTGCGCCATAGCCGCCCTGGCGCACGACGAAGTCCCGGAAATACCGCGGCGGCACGATTCGCGGATGCCCCTGGACATAGTCCGCGATCAATCCATAGATCCGCGGAGGCGGTGCATCGATGTGAGTGGACTGCGACACGCTGTAGACCCGGCGAGCGTTGGCAGTTTCAGCCATAGAAAGTTCCAAGGTGGCGTTCGGCGAGAGTGAGGCCTGCCGTCACTTCATCGAGCGCGGCATAGGCCGCTGCATGGACGATCCGGAACTCCTCGTACGCGGCTCGGGACGCCCACCGGTCGAGGGTGACATATGTGAGCGGCGATGAAACGCTGCGGAGAAGAACGGTCTCGCGGAATCCGCGTGCCTGCCGGAAGAGCCGGGCCCATTCGCCCTCTCCCCCGTATGTCGCTTCGAATTCCGCGCGCCGCGCCTCGGATACCTCGTACTCCCATATCGTGGTGAACACGTCACGTGCCCCGGGTCCGTCCGTTACTCCCCCTGGTGGGGGGCGAGATGCACGACATCGACAGGAACGAGCGCGGAGACGGCCGCTGCCACGATCGTGCGGTGGCAGTGCCTGTGATCGGCCTCGAAGCAGAGGAGGCACGACCGCTGTCCCGACCGGATGACCTCTGCCAGGTGCTCGAGCTCGGCCTGCGCTTCCGGCATCGAGAGGTGGCCCGTGAAGATACGGCGCATTTCCTCATGACGGCCGGCGCGTGCCGCAGCTCGTCCCTCCGCAGGCGTGCCCAGGCCGCGCAGGTGGAGATAGCCGATCCCCGCTTCCTCGAGGTGAGCGGCGAGCCGCGACTTCGAGAAACCGGGGCGGCGCGAGCTCGCGACAGCCCTGACGTCCACGAGCACCTCGATGCGCGCCTCACGAAGTACATCCATCACGCGCTGCACCGTCGTTCCCTGATACCCGACCGTCGCGAGCCGCGCCAGCTTCACGATTGGTCCTCGCATCCGAAGACCAGGATCCGCGAGACTCGCGTGCCCGGTGGAATGCGTTCCGCCGCGGCCTCCGGAGGCAGCCCCAGCACCTCTCGCGGTACGCCGCCGAGCTCGAAGCTCATGCCGCAGTGATCGGCGAGCGTTACGAACAGGCGCCCCTCGCCGCCGATGACGCGGCTTCCCGGGCGCGCGAGAAGCTCGCTCGCGGAGCTTCCGACCGCGAGGCCGTCCGCGGTCCGCAGACCCGGCGCGGTGAGCTCGGCGCGCCACAGCGAATCGCCGACCACCGTGACCGGGACCGTATCCGAGCCGACCAGGATCTCCACCCGACGCTCCGGCATCCCTTCAGGCCCGGGAATCGTCCGGTCCGTGAGGATTCTGCACTCGGCCGGAAGTCCGGCAAGGGAGGCTCCGATCCTGAGGCATCCGATGCCATCGCCTTCGACGACCGGCACGGGCGGTGGCACCGCCGGCTCTCGCGCCGGCGGGCTCTCCTCTCCGCACGCGGCGGCGAAGGCGACCAGCATCACAGTCCTTCGAGTCGCCATTGGCCCGAGATGCGCGCGATGACCTCGATGTTCTGTGGGGCGGGCACCGC
>DASTUP010000003.1:0-13387 GCA_035759585.1 Gemmatimonadales bacterium
TTGCGACGATCCCGGCCCCGCCGGCATCTTTAGATCACCATGACCAGAGCGCTCTTCATGGACCCATCCTTCGTGGCAAACGCCGATGCCGTCCTGGCTCGCGCGCGGACGGGCGATGCCGCGGCCCTCGAGACCCTTTTCCGGGCTTTCGAAGGGCCGGTCTACAACCTCGCCCGGCGCATCTGCCGGACGACGGAGGACGCCGAGGACGTGGTCCAGGAGACCTTCTTCGAGGTCTGCCGGAGCATCCGGAACTACCGCGGGGACGGGAGCATCTGGGGCTGGATCCGGAGCATTACGGCCAGCAAGGCGCTCATGCGGCTCCGGCGCAACAAGTATCGGGACACCGACGAGCTCGACGACCAGGTGACCCCGATGCGCCGGGAGGATACGGCGCTCCGGATGGACCTGGAGGCCGCGCTGGAGCGGCTGGGCGAGACCTCCCGCGCGGTGGTCTGGCTGCACGATGTCGAGGGATACACGCATGAGGAAATCGCGGGAATGATGGGCAAGACGGTAAGCTTCTCGAAGTCGCAGCTGGCCCGGGCGCATGCCCGGCTGCGCCGCTGGCTCGGGGAGGAGGTATCGGCATGACACACCTGACCATGGAACAGCTGGTCGCGCTCAGGGACGGGGCTTCCGAGCCCGGCACCGCCGCGGCCCGCGAGCATATCGAAGCCTGCACCCACTGCGCGGAGGAGCTGGAGCGGCTGCACCAGCGGATCGCGCGGTTCCGCGCGTTGCCGAGCCTGCGCCCCTCGCGGGATCTCTGGCCGCAGATCGACGCGGAGCGCCGGCGGGTCCGGCGGGGCAGGCAGGCGCGGTGGGCGGGGATCGGCGGGCTCGCGCTCGCCGCCTCGCTCGCCGGCGTGGCCGCGATCGGGCCCGACGCCGAGCCGGTGGACCCGGCCTTCGCGGAGATTCCCGTCGAGGGAGAGCTGGCCGCCGTCCGCGAGCGGTCGCAGGCGCTCGAGACGATGCTCGATGCCTACAATCCCGATGCGCGCGTCATCGACGGGCAGACCGCCCGCGTGGCACAGGCGCTCGAGGACCGGATCGCCGTCGTCGATGATTCGCTGCAGGTCACCGAGCTGGACCCCTCGGCGCCGGACCAGAACGCCATGCTCCTCGATCTCTGGCGCGAGCGCGTGGGCCTCCTCGATGCCCTGGTCGACGTCCACGTCACGCGCGCCAGCAATGTCGGACTCTAGGAGGATCGGATGAAGCGCTCGCTGGTGCTGGCGATGGGTCTCGCAACGGTCGCACTGCCGGCCGGGGCCCAGGAGCCTGCGCGCGCCGGCAGCAGTACGGTGCGCGGCACCACGCCGTACCGCTATGTCACCGCGCGGCCGCACCTCGGCTTCTCGGTCACGACACGCGCCACCAGTACCGATACGATCGGAGCGCGCGTCGAGAGCGTCACGCCGGGCAGCCCGGCCTTCCGCGCCGGGATCCGCTCGGGCGACCTCATCACGCACCTCAACGACAGGCCGCTCACGGTCAGGGCAGCGCCGGGCATCCGCACGCTCTCGCCCGGAACCCGGCTTCTGGAGCTCGCGGCGCGGGTCAATCCGCGCGATACGGTCGTCCTGCGGCTGCGTCGCGGGTCCTCGGAGCAGAAGGCTACGCTGATCGCGGAGCCGCGGCGGGATGTCATGATCTACTACGAAGATCCGGTCAGCCAGGAGCAGGCGGTGCGGGAGCTGCGGCAGCGAGTGGAAGAGGCGCAGCGGCAGAGCGAAATCCTCGAGAGCGGCCGCAATCGCGTCGCGATGGCGCTCTCGACCTACTCGTTCGCACCGTTCGGCAACCTGCAGCTCGCTCCGCTCAACGAGGACCTCGGCCGCTACTTCGGCACATCCGAGGGCGTGCTCGTCATCAGCATCGCGCGCAGCTCGGCGCTGTCGCTGCGCGGCGGCGACGTCGTGCTCAGCGTCGATGGCCGCGAGCCCGCCAGCCCCGCGCACCTTCTCCGCATCCTCGGCAGCTACGGTCCGGGAGAGGAGCTTCGCCTCGAGATCTTCCGCGACCGGAAGCGCCGGACCGTCACCGGCACCATAGCCGCGGCGCCGACCAGGGAGTACATGGTCTCGCCCTGACGGACGCTGGCTCACAGCAGGTATTTCCATTTTCGACGCGAAGTCGCGAAGTCGCGAAGCCACGAAGCAGAGATGTTTGTGGGTGTCCCCACAACGTTCCTCTTCGCGACTTCGCGTCTTCGTGACTTCGCGCCGATAACACGATACCTTCCCTGTTACCCATGAAATCCGCCGTCGCCACCCTCTCGCTGCTCGCCTGGGGCGCGCCGCTGCTCGCGCAGTCGCTTCCGTTCCACCGACCCCTCAACCCCTACTCGGCGGCTCGCAGCACGCTCGCGCACCAACCCTACCAGCGGTACGCACCCGCGGGCCGCGCATTCTCCGTCTCGTTCGAGTACGGGAACGCCATCGAGTACGACCTGCCGGCCGGCGCACCGACGAGCTACCTCCTCGACGCCGAGCTGATGCGCGCGTCGGTCGCATGGCGGACGGAGCTTGCCCCGCAGGCGTTCCTCATGGTGCGCAGTGAAGTCGGCGGATCGTACGCGGGGTTCGCGGATGGATTCTTCTTCTGGTACCACGACCTGATCAACTTCGACCAGCCCGAGCGGCTGGCCCGCCCGCGCAACGTCTTTACCGACGAGCTCGACCTCCCCGACGGCCGCCACCTCGAGCGCGCGCCCACCCCGATCGCCCTCGGCGATATCGAGGTGACCGTCGGGTTCCGCAACTCGCTCACGCAGCAGACCGCCTTCACCCTCAGCCTGCCGACGGCCACCTCCCGCCACTTCGGGCGCGGGGTTCCGGCGGCGGCGGTGGTGCACACACTGAGGGTTCCGCTGTGGCAGTCGATGACCTTCGAGGGCTCCATCGGTGCCGGGATGACGCCGAGAACAGGGGATCTCTCGGCGTACCAGCGCACGGTCTTTCTCTCGGGGTCCACCGGTATCCGCTGGAGGCTCTGGGGCGGGGAGTCGATCTACGGCTACTTCTTCTATCACTCGCCGCGATATGAAGGCACGAGCTTCCCGTCGCTCGACCGCCGGGAGCTCACCGGTGATTTCGGCTGGATCCGCCGCGCGCGCGATGGGAGCGAGTGGCGCGTCGGCTTCTCCGAGGACCTCGCCCCCGGAGACGGCGGCATCGACCTGGTGCTGAAAGTGGGGCGGACCTGGTAGGGGTCAGGCCGCCGTCGAGAACAGGAACTTCTCCATTTCCCCGAAGAGAAACTCCTTCGCGCGAGGATCGCGAAGGTTGAGGCCATAGTGGTTGATCAGCTGCTGCTGGTACTTGAGCCACTCGCTCCAGCAGACGTTGCAGATCTCCTCGAAGGCCCGCTGGCCGAGCTCGTTCTGGAAAGGCCGGAACGGCATCTGCTCCCGCTCCTGACCACAGCGCACGCACGTGACATTAGCCATCGCGGAAAATAAACGCGAAGGCGCCGGCCGTCCCAGTCTCCGTCAGGGAAGAAGCTGGCGCGAGCCGGAGTCGTACCGCCGAAGCGCCTTCACTCCGCTCGCCGTCCCGAACGCGCAGCCGAAGGCGAACACCACTGCCGGCGTGGCCGAGATGATCGGGAGCCAGCTGAGCGGCCAGAGGATCAGGAAGGCCCCGATCCCCGCCACGATCGGCGCCAGCGGCGACCGTACCGCATCCACGAACCGCAGCTTCTTCCGGACGAAATCCTTCGCGAAGAGATATCCGCCGACGCCGAGCACGATCGTGCCGAGCAGCGTAACCAATCCGATGATGGTCCCGATCATGGAGCCCCCCAGGTCCCAGGTTCGTGTTTCAATACGCAACGGGGCTGGGGTTGGTTTCAGACGGACGGCAGGGGCGATCCGGCTGTCCTACGGGATCTCTGCCGGAACGGCGGTGAGTGTTGGCGGCTCCGCGCCCGAATCCGCCGTGCCGGCACCCACCGTCGTCCGCAGCCGTCGCGAGCCCACCACCCAGTTCGTACCTATCTCGAGCTGGCTACCTGGCTACGTAGCTACCTAGCCCTCCGCCTGCCGCCTGCCGCCTGCCGCCTACCACCGCACCATCACACTCCCCCACATGAACCCCGACCCGAACGCCGTGAAGACGAGGAGGTCGCCCTGCTCGATCCGACCGCTCCGGACACATTCGTCGAGCGCGATGGGGATCGTCGCGGACGTCGTGTTGCCGTAGCGCTGGATGTTGTTGTAGACCTGCTCCGCGGTGAGGCCTAGCGATCTCTGGACCATCTCGGAGATCCGGAGATTGGCCTGGTGGGGGATGAGGAGATCGATGTCGGCCGGCGAGAGACTCTGCCCGGCAAGGACGGCGCGGACCGATTCCGGCATCCGCACGACGGCGTGCCGAAAGACTTCCTTCCCGTCCATCTGCAGGAAGTGACGGCCCTCCTCGAGGTGCTTCGCGCTGATCCGCGGATGGTACATCGAGCCCGGTGCATCCACCCAGAGCTTGTCCGCGCTGGCGCCCTCCGAGTGCATGTCGAACGCGATGATTCCGCGACTGTCGTCCTCGCCAGGGCCGATCACCACCGCACCTGCGCCGTCTGCGAAGATGACCGCCGTGTGCCGCCCCTCGGTGGAGAGATCCATCCCGGTGGACTGCACCTCCGCACCGACGACGAGGACTCGCCGATACGATCCCGCGCGGATCCACGCATCCGCCACGGAGAGCGAATAGATGAAGCCGCTGCACTGGGCGCGGATATCGATTGCCGGGATCGGTCCCGTTCCGAGCTCGTCCTGCAGGTACACCCCGCCGCCGGGCGCGAAGTGATCGGGCGTGGACGTCGCGTAGACGATCGCGTCGATATCGGTCGGGGCAAGTCCGGCCATCTCGAGTGCCGCCCGGCTGGCGGTGAGGGCGAGCGACACCCCGGTCTCGCCCTCACGCACCCACCGACGCTCCGCGATTCCGGTGCGAGTCCGGATCCACTCGTCGCTCGTATCCATGAGGCCGGCCAGTTCGTCGTTGGTGACGACGCGGTCGGGCACGGCCATGCCGGTGCCGAGAAAGACTGCTCGGGTCATCTGCTGCCTCGCTAGCGCCGGATCTGGTAGGCGGCCTTGAGGAAGAACCCGTCGTCCGCGCGACGGAGGCCGCTGAACGAGAGTGCGCCCGTGTCTTCGAGCGTCGACCCGTAGCCTAGGTAGAGTGCGGTACCGGGCGTCGGCTCGAACGCGGCGAGCCAGTCCATCCGGAACACGTTCAGGTCTCTGGCGGCCGCCGGAACGGTGCCGATGAGGATAGGATTGCCGCTCGCAGGATCCACCAGCGCCGCCTGCCGCTCGGCGCGGTACTCGCCGATGAAGCGGAAGAAGAGCGTGCGGCGCGGCTGGAACTCCGCCTTGACGCGCGGAATGATCGCTCGCGCGAACTCGCTGTCGTCCCGGTCGCGGAAGATGCGAACGAACCGGGAGCCGGCATCGATGCGCACCGAAGCCGCCGGCCGGAGCGTAAGGCTCCCGCCGAGCTCGTAACCGTGTCCTTCCGCGGCCTCGGCAAAGATCGGCGCATCACCGAAGCCGACGTTGATGCTCGCGCTGAACGACTGGAATGTGGGCGTGTCAAGCGAAATCGATCCGCTGACCCCGGAAATCTTCTCGGCCGGCACGAACGGCACCGGCCCGCCGCCGGCCGCGACCATGTAGCCGGGAAACGACTCCGGCGTGAACCGGACGAAGGACCGCTCGAGGTGCCCATCGGCGCCCCAGCCTCCCCGGAACGAGAGGTCCGCATTGATCTCCTCGTTCCCCTCGATCGCTTCATCGACGGCGAACTCGTCGAAATCCCAGAGGCGGTTCAGCCCGAAGAAGGTGGTGAAGTTCTCGATCATCGCGCCGCGGCTGCCGTACCAGGAGAGCCGGTTGAAGGCGCGTCCCTCCACGATGCCCGTGCGGTTCACGAACCCCGCGCGCGTGGCGAAGGATGGGTCGATCGCGTTCAGGCGGTAATTGAAGCCCCACGAGCGGCCCGTGCGGTCGAACTCGAGCTTCGCGATGGGGCCGTCGCGCGACGCGTCGCCCTCGCGGGTCCAGCTGTTGCCGAGCTGCGCCTCGATGAAGTAGAGGCGCGCGAAGACGAGGTGAGCGTCGGCCGAGGCGACGCGGTTGTAGTCGCCGCCCTCGATGCGATCGGTGTAGGTGAACCCGGCCGTCGAGGCCGAGCCGAGGTCGTAGCGGGCGCGGGCGATGTTGAAGAGCGCTTCGTCGTCGCCCGGCGTCTCGTCGAGCGCCGTGAGGTACGCGGTGGCCAGGCGGCCGAACTTGCCGGTGAACTTGGCGCCGCCGAGCGGATCGGCGATCTGGCGGGTATGGACCAGCCGGTTCGGCGTGGCGAAGAGCTCGATCCCCTCGAGGAAGAAGGGGCGCTTCTCGGGGAAGAAGAGCGCGAAGCGTTCGTTGACCGTGACCTGGCCCTCGTCCGACTCGATCGTGCTGAAGTCGGGATTGATCGTCGCGTCGAGCGAGAAGTTGGTGAAGCCGAGACGCGCGTTGACGCCGGCGCTCGGATCGAGATCCTCGCGCTCGAACCCGCCGCCCAGGGGATCGCGCGAGCCGACGAGCGCCGTGGTGACGAACGGTTGGATCTCGGTGACGATCCCGCGCTCGAGCCGCTCGAGGCCGGTGATCGTGCCGCTCTGCGCGAGGAAACTGCTGTTGGCGCGCCGCGTGTCGGCCCAGGTGTCCTGGTAGCCGGTGCGCTGGGTCACGCGCACGATGTTGAGACCCCAGGTCTGCGGACCACCTCCCGGAAAGCGGAGGCTCTTGAACGGGATCCGCACCTCGACGACGTAGCCCGTTTCGGTGACGCGGCCCTGCGAATCCCACTGGTAATCCGGATTGAGGTCGACGCTGCCGGCCGAAATGTTTCCGGGCGTGAACTGGCCCTCGCTGCGGACGCCGTCCTCCTGCGCCCCGCGCGGATTCACGCCGAACATGAACGCGCGGCGCTGGTCGTTGAACGTGTCGATGAAGATGGTGACGCGGTCTTCCTGGTCGAGATTGTCGCGGTCCGCGACGGTGGCGCGGAGCGACTGCGGGCTGGCGTCGGTGGCGATGATGCCGAAGTGAATGGCGGAGGGAGAATACCAGACGCGGACCTCCGTCTCCTGCTCCGCCGGCCGGCTGTCCACCGGCTGATACTGCCGGAAGCCCGTGAGGCGCGCGGCCTGCTCCCAGGCGGGCTCGTCGAGGTTGCCGTCCACGGTGACTTCCGCGTCGATGCGCGGAACCTCCGAGCTCGGCGGCGGCGCCTGCGGCGGACGGGCGCCGCCCGGGTCCTGCAGTGCGGCGAGGAGGAACAGCGTATGCACGATGGTCATGTCGTTGGATCCGGCTCGAAGATAAGGCGGACACCCCGAAAAGACGACCGCGTGGCGGATCGAGACATGCTGATCCCGGCGACGATCGGGGCAGGGCTGATGTCATGAATGCGCACGAAAGCACGAAAGGACGAAAGGCGCCGTGGTGTGGCCTCCCCAGCATGCCTGGCGCACGGAGCGGCCGGAGGAGCCCACAAAACCAAAAGCTCCGGACCCAGCCAGGGGCACGGAGCTGAATCGACTACGGCGCCTTTCGTCCTTTCGTGTCTTCGTGTGCGCTCTTCAACTCAGGCGCACCCGGACCTCTCCATCCCTACTCGTACCTGAGCGCCACGATCGGATCGAGGCTCGCCGCCCGCCGCGCCGGCCAGATCCCGAAGAAGAGCCCGACGAACGCGCTGAACGCAAACGCCACGATGATCGCCGGCATCGAGATCAGCGTATTCCACTGCATGAACTTCGCGAGCACCACCGCCATCCCGCTCCCGAAGAGGATCCCGAGCACCCCGCCCACGAGGCAGAGCGCGAGGGCCTCGATCAGGAACTGCGCCATGATGTTGACGCGCGTGGCGCCGAGCGCCTTGCGGATGCCGATCTCGCGCGTCCGCTCGGTGACCGACACCAGCATGATGTTCATGATGCCGATCCCGCCGACGAAGAGGCTCACGGCCGCGATGCTCGCGAGGAGAATCGTGAACGTCTGCGTCGCCTCCTGGCGCGTGGCGAGGATGTCCTGCGGGTTGCGCACCTGGAAGTCGTTCGGCTGGCCCGGGCGAATGCGGTGCTCGCGCCGGAGCACGCGCTCGAGGTCCACCATCCCCTGCTCGATGGCCACGTCGTCCGCCACCTGCACCGAGATCGAGCGGACCCGGTCGGTCCCGAGGACGCGGAACTGCGCCGTCTGCAGCGGAATGAAGATCTGCTCGTCGGGGTTCTGCCAGGAGCCGGCCGATCCCTTCCGGCTCAGCACGCCGATGATCTCGAACGGAATGCCGCGCACCATGAGCTGCTGGCCGATCATCGCGGCGGGGTTCATCCCCAGCTGGTCCGGCACGTCGGCCCCCAGCACGGCATACCGCTGGCGCGACTCGTCCTCGCCCTGCCGGAAGGAGCGGCCGAACGGCACGGTGTAGTTCCGCACCTCGACGAAGTTCGCCGTGGTGCCGACGATCGGGCTGTTCAGGTTCTGGTTCCCGTACTCGATCTGCATGTTGGACTGCAGCTCGGGAACGACCGCCTTGATGAGCTTCGCATCGCGCCGGATGGCGAGGTAGTCGTCGGTCGTGAGGCTGACCCGGTTGCCCTGCGCCACGCCTCCCCGGAACGACTGGCCCGGGAAGATCGTGAAGGTGTTGGCGCCGAGCGAGGCGATCTGCTCCTCGACCGCCTTCTGCGCGCCGCTGCCGAGGGCGACCATCGTGATCACGGCGCCGACGCCGATGATGATGCCCAGCATGGTGAGCATCGACCGCAGCTTGTTCGCGCGGATCGACTGGAACGCGACCGCGATGGTTTCGCCGACGAGCATGATTACCTCCGCTGCATGCCCGGCACGCCGCCACCGCCGGTCATGTTGTTGATCCGCTCCTTCGCCTCCTGCTGCGCCTCGACGAGGCTCGCGCTCGGGAGGACGAGAACCGAATCGCCCGCCTGCAGGCCGCTGACCACCTCGCTGTAGTCGAGGTCGGTGAGCCCCGTGCGGATCGGCACCGGCGTCGGCTCGCCGCCGCGCTTCACGAAGACGATGTAGTTGCCGCCGAACTGCGCGTCGGTGGCGCTCTGCCGCCGGCCGCCGGGCCCGCCTCGCTGCATGCCCTGGAAGACGCTCCGCAGGATCTGCTGTTCCTCGGGCGTCGGCTGCGTTCCGCTCATCCGCTTCTGCATGATGGCGCGGATCTGCGCCTCGGTGACGCCCGCCGGCAGCTTCACGGTCTGGCCGTTGGGCAGCGTCATCGTGTTGCCCGCCGCCGCCGAGTCGCTGCGCGGCGTGGCCGCGCCGAGCGACGCGCGGCGTCCCGACGTGTCCGCAGCCGATGAGTCCCGCGCCGCGGCCTGCCGCTGCTGTTCCTGCTGCGCCGCGGCGATCTGCTCCTGCACCTTGTCGGGATCGAGCCCGAGCACCTCGGCCGCCGACGCGACGTCCCGCGGCGTGCGGAGCGACGCGTTCGGCACGGCGAGCACGCCTTCCCGGCGCCCGACGTGGATCTCCACCTCGGCGTTCATGCCGGGGCGAAGGAGCCCCTCGCGGTTCTGGATCCGCACGATGACCGGGAACATCGTGACGTTCTGCTGCACCTCGGCGAGCGGCTCGACCTTCAGCACCTCGCCCTCGAAGGGACGATTCGGGAACGCGTCCACCGTGACGGTGGCCGCGAGGCCGGGCCGGATCTTGCCGATGTCCGTTTCGTCCACCAGGGTGCGCACCTGCACCAGATTGAGGTCCGCCATCGTGAGGATGGCCGTGCCGCCGCTCACATTGCCCGTGGCGGACGTGATGATCGAGCCGCGCTCCACGCTCCGCGAAATGATCGTGCCGGTGATCGGCGCGCGGACGTCGGAGTCGTCGAGCTGGATCTTCGCGTTCTCGACGGCCACCTCGCTGCGCACGACGGAGGCCTTGGCGTTGGCATACGCGAGCGTCGCGGTCTCGTGCTCCTGCTCGGTGATCGACTGCGTCTTGAAGAGCTCGTCGGCGCGGCGCTTCTGGCTGAGCGCGTTGGCCTGCTGCGCACGCGCCACCTCGAGCTCCGCCTGCGCCTGCGCGAGCGTGTTCTGCGGAATGCGCCGCTCGATGCGCACGAGCAGGTCGCCGCGGTTCACCAGCTCGCCGGTCTCGGCGAGGATCTGCATCACCTCACCCGACGCGCGTGACTTCACCTCGACCGTCGTGTCGGGCTGGATGGTGCCCGCCGCCTGCGCGGACACCACGATGTCCCGGGTCTCGACGGGAAGGGCCTGGTAGACCACCTGCTGCTCCTCCTCCTTGCATGCCGAAGCGAGGAGGACGAACGCGGCGGCCATGACGAATCTCGTGCGCATCAGTGTGTTGCCTCGGTCTGGAAGTCGCGCTCGACCTGCCCGTCCTTCAGGTGAACCTGGCGGTCGGCGTGGGCGGCGATGTCGTGCTCGTGCGTCACCAGCACGATGGTCTGTCCCGAAGAGTGGAGCGTTTCGAAGAGCGCCATGATCTCGACGCTCGTGGCGCTGTCGAGGTTGCCGGTCGGCTCGTCGGCCAGCAGGATGCTCGGATTGTTGACCAGGGCGCGCGCGACGGCGACGCGCTGCCGCTGGCCGCCCGAGAGCTCGTTCGGGCGGTGGTGCATGCGGTTGCCGAGGCCGACGCGCTCGAGCGCGTCGACGGCCATGCGCCCGCGCTCCTTCGACCCGATGCCGGCGTAGACGAGCGGGAGCTCCACGTTGTGCAGCGCCGTGGCCCGCGGGAGGAGGTTGAACGTCTGGAAGACGAACCCGATCTCCTTGTTGCGGATCCGGGCGAGCTCGTCGTCCTCGAGCTCGGACACGCGGTGTCCGTTGAGCCAGTATTCGCCGCCGTCCGGGCTGTCGAGGCAGCCGATCATGTTCATGAGCGTCGACTTGCCGGAGCCGGACGGGCCCATGATCGCCACGAACTCGTTCTTCCGGATGATGATGTCCACGCCGCGGAGCGCGCGCACGATCTCACCGCCCATGTCGTACTCGCGCTGGAGGTTGCGCGTGACGATCACCGCGTCCCGCGGGACGTCGGCGGGGAGGAGCGCCATGCGCTCCGCGGTATCCGAGAGCGAGGCGGTCATAGGCTCCGTCCGATGATGGCTTCGATCTGCGCACGGGCGCGCAGGTAGTCGAATCGCGCGTTGACGACGTCCACTTCCGCCTGGTCGAGCGCTTCCTGCGACGTGAGCAGGTCCACGATCGTCGAGGCGCCGAGCCGGTACCGCTCCTGCTGCACGCGCAGGTCCTCCTGCGCGGCGAGGACGCTCATCTGCGTGATCGTGATCCGCGCGGACGCCGCTTCGAGCTGGGCGAGCTGCGCCGTGATGTCCGCCGACACCGCTCGCGCGGCTTCCGCGGCCTGCGCCTCGGCAACGAGCAGCGCATTGCGCTGCGTCTCGATGTTCTGCTCCCGCTGGAACCGGTTGAAGAGCGGCCAGCTGAGGTTGAGCGAGATCGAGCGGTTGTTGTACAGGTCGTAGTCGCGGGAGCTGCTGCCGTTCAGCCCGACGTTGCCGGAGAGCGAGAGCGTCGGCCAGTATGCCGAGCGCGAGGCGCGGTACGACGCGCTCGCGGCTTCGGAGCTCGCGACCGCTGCCTGCAACTGCGGCGAGCGTGCCTCGGCTTCGGCGCGGATGGCCGCGGTGTCGAGCGCGGGCGGTCGCACCGTGAAGGCGGAGTCGTCCGCCGCGGCAATGCGCCCGGTCCGGCCGATGAGCCGGGCAAGGTTCGCCTCCGCCGTGGCGAGCGCGCTCTGCGCCTGGATGAGCTGGAGCTGCGCGTTGCCCAGGGTGACGCGCGAGCGGAGCGAGTCGGAGCGGGTGGCCGAGCCGGCCGCGAGCTTGTTCACCGAGACCTTGAGCTGCTCCTCGGCACGGCGGACGCTCGCGGCGCGCACCGCCAGGAGCTGCCGCGCGGCGAGCGCGTCGAAGAACTGGTTGGTCGTCGTGAGCGCCTGCTGGTAGCGCGCGTCGGTGAGTGAGGCCTCCGCCGCGTCTCCCGAGGCGCGGGCGGCGCGCGTATCGGCGCCGCGGCGGAACCCCGTGAACAGATCGACGCTCGAGCTGAGCGACATGCTCAGGCTGCCGCTGCTGCTCCCGACCGCGAGGCCCGTATTCGGATCGACGCGCGACGGCACGCCCGAGAACGAGCGGTTCGTGTTGCTGTTCAGGCTGAGCGACGGCAGGTACTGCGCCCTGGCGGTGCGGACCCGCGCATCGGCGTTCTCCACCGCGGCCTGCGCCTGCACCACGCCCGGCTGGACCTGCTCGGCGAGGCGGATCGCCTCCGCGAGCGTCACGCGCGGGATGCCCGCCGTGTCGATGACGGGAATCGCGGCGCGCGCGGAGTCGGTCACCTGCGCGCTCGCGCCGGCCGGCACCGCCACGAGCGCGGCGAGGAGGAAAACGTCAGCGCGGCGCATGAGGTTCGCCTCCGCGGCTGCGCATGGAATCGGACCGTCTCGTCATGTCGGTGAACTTCCGCTGCTGGTCTTGGGTGAGCTGCGATCGGATGTCCGAACGAATCGCCTGCTGCAAAGTTTCAAAGCGCGGCTCCATCTCGCGCCGCAGCGAATCCATGCCCGGCTTGTGCCGGTCGAGGATGGCGCGCACGCTGTCGCGCTGCGTTTCGGTGAGCTCGAGCTCGTGGGTGAGCCGCGAGAGATAGCCGCCGCGGCCACGGCCGCCACGGTCGTGTCGATCGTCCGCGCGCTCGGCGATGAGCGTCCCGCCTGCGCCGGCGAGCACGCCGACGAGGAAGGCCGCGAGGAGGAGGACGGCGGCGCCGCGACGGGAGCGCATCAGCGATCTCCGATCATGGCGGCAAGCACCGCGTCCGTGCCGGCATCGGCGCCCCCCGAGAGCAGGAGCGTCGGCACGCTCGTTTCGACGGCATCCGCCAGCGTCGAGATGTTCCGCTCCGAGGGCCGCGACTCCGCGAGCCAGAGGGCCAGCGCCAGCGCGATCGCCGCCGCCGCGGCGACACCGGTGCGCGCCCAGCCGGCCAGGATGTCCCAGGTCGTCTCCCGCGCGTCCGCGCGCAGCACGGCGGCCATCCGGGTCACGAAGGCGCCATGGTGGGCCGGCTCCAGCGCATCGCGCAGCAGCCGGCCCAGCGCCTCGTCGGGTCCGCCATTGAAGGGACTCGTCATTTCATCTCCTCGAGCAATGAACCGAGCATCTCGCGCAGCGAGCGGCGGCCATGAAACACATCCGACCGGACCGTACCCTCGGGACCGCCGAGCACATCGGCGCTTTCCGCGTGGGCGTACCCTTCGGCATCGAACATCGTGACGGCCAGCCGCTGCCGTTCGGGA
>DASTUP010000004.1:0-5259 GCA_035759585.1 Gemmatimonadales bacterium
CTTCATCGCCTGGGTCGTCTTCAGCGTCGTCCGGAGCGCGGCGAAGGCGGCAGGGGAGCTGGAGAAAAAGCAGCGGCCGCCGGTCGGCCCGCTGCCGAAAAGCCTGCCCGGGATGAATCCCGATTTTCTCGAGATGCTGCGGCAGCTCGAGCGCGCGAGTCGGGGCGCCGGTGGAGCGCCCGAGCCGCACCCGGTTCCGGCATCGGGTCCGCGCAGATTACCGGCCCCGGCGCCGGCGGAGGAGCCGGAATTCGTCGAGGACGTGAAGTCGCTGGAAGTAGTGGTGCGGCGCGCCGAGCGCGAAGAGGTGAGCCTCGATTCCGCATCGGAGCTCGCTGCCCGGCGGCGCCGCGAAACCGCCGCGCGGCGCGAGCGCCCCCGGACCGAGGCCGACCATGCTGCGTTCGATGCGCGGATCCGGGCGGAGCCCGATGCAACGGCGGTCGAGGCCCCGAAACTCGAAGGGGCGCAGCGTCTGCGCCACGCCCTGATCTGGAACGAGCTCCTCGGCCCACCCGTCTCCCTGCGCGACGACCGCGACGCTACGTCGCGCTGAAGCGCTTCCGGTAGTTCTCCATGGCCGTCAGGACCGCCGCGCGCGCCGCGGCGGCTCCCTCGAAGCCGCGGGTCTCCGTGTGCTTCTTCTCCAGGTCCTTGTAAACCCTGAAGAAATGCTCGACCTCCCGGAGATAGTGGGCCGGGATGTCGCTGAGGTCGTTCTGTCCCTCGGAATAGGGATCGCCGAGCGGCACGGCGAGGACCTTCTCGTCCGCCTGGCCGTGATCGACCAGATGGAAGAGGCCGACCGGCCGGCATTCCACGAGACAGCCGGGAAAGACGGGGACGGTCATGAGGACCAGGACATCGAGCGGGTCGCCGTCGTCGCCGAGGGTGCGGGGGAGGAAGCCGTAATCGCCGGGGTAGTGCACGGCGCTATGGAGGACCCGATCGAGCCGGAACACGCCGAGCTCCTTGTCCAGCTCGTACTTGTTGCGGCCGTTCGCGGGAATCTCGATGACCGCGGTCAGCGACTCGGGGACGTTCTGCCCGGTCGGGATATCATGCCAGGGGTGGAAGGGGCGGGGACTGATCACGGAATGCCTGGGGTATGAGTGGTCTGGCTGCGTCCGGCAATTTAACCTTGCCTCTCTCACCCCGAACTGTGAACTTTCCTCCGCGCCGCCCGAGTGGCGAAATGGCAGACGCAGCGGACTCAAAATCCGCCGGGGGCAACCCCATGCGAGTTCGAGTCTCGCCTCGGGCACTCTTCACCTCCTTACAGTCACATCCGTTTCGGTCCTCCACCTCGAGGCTCGCGTGACCCGTGCCGCCGCCGTCGTGCTCGCCGGTCTGATCACCGCTCCGTCCATGGCGCTGGCGCAACGTGCACCTGTGGGCGCCCCCCCCGGCCTTGATGGATTCGTGCGAGCGATCATGGAGGATTTCGAGGTGCCGGGGCTTGCGCTCGCGATCGTCAAGGACGGCAAGGTCATCGTGGCGAAGGGCTACGGTGTGCGCGCCCTCGGTGAGCCCGCGCGGACCGACGAGCACACGCTCTTCGGCATCGCCTCGAACACGAAGGCATTCACGGCCACCGCGCTTGGCATGCTCGTCGAGGAAGGGAAGATCGAGTGGGATCAGAAGGTCATCTCGGTCCTTCCCTGGTTCCGGCTCTCGGATCCCTTCGTGACCGCCGAGCTCACGATCCGCGACCTTCTCGTGCACCGGAGCGGACTCGGTCTCGGCGCAGGCGACCTGCTCTGGTGGCCGCCGTCGACGTACGACCGGAAGGAGATCGCTCGGCGGCTCCAGTTCATTCCGCTCTCGACGAGCTTCCGCACGGCGTATGCCTACGACAACGTGCTCTATCTCGTGGCGGGGGAAGTCATCGAAGCGGTGAGCGGGCAGAGCTGGGAGGACTTCGTCAAGACGCGGATCCTCGATCGCGTGGGGATGACCGGGAGCAACGTCCGGCATTCGGCGGCGGAGGCAGGAGGCAACGTCGCCGCCACGCATGCACGGGTCGAAGGACGTGTCCGGCAGATCAAGCCGTTCGACAGCGACAATACGAACCCCGCCGGCGGCATCAACTCCAACGCCACCGACATGGCGAAGTGGATGATCGTCCAGCTCGACTCCGGCGTCGTGGCCCCCGGCGACACGCTGTTCCGGCCGCGCACCGCCCGGCAGCTCTGGACGATGGTCACCCCGATGAACATCGGCCGTCCCGCCCCGGAGCTCGCGCCGCTCATGCCGAACTTCAACGGCTATGCGCTCGGCTTCAACGTGAAGGACTATCGCGGCCGGAAGCTCGTGACGCATACGGGCGGCCTGCCCGGCTACATCTCCCGTGTCGCGATGATCCCGGAGCTCAACCTTGGCGTCGCCGTGCTGACCAACATGGAGTCATCGGCAATGGAGCCGATCTACCTCCACGTCCTCGACCACTATCTCGGCGCGCAGCACGACTGGCGCACCGCCTGGGCCACGGTCATTGCCCGGATGGATTCGGCGAACGCGGCCGAGGCATCGGAGGCGGCAGCCCAGCGCGACAGCACGCGGGGCCCGTCGCTCGCGCTCGATCGCTACGCGGGCACCTATCGCGACGCCTGGTACGGCGACATCGTCATTGCGCGGCAGGGAGACGGCCTGACGATGCGGTTCGGTCATTCACCCTCGCTCTACGGCGATCTCGTCCACTGGCAATTCGACACCTTCCTCGTCCGCTGGCGTGATCGCGAGCTCCGCGCCGATGCGTATGTGTCGTTCACCCTCGCGCCCGACGGAACGATCGCGCGCGCGGCGATGGTACCCGCCTCGCCCACGGTGGATTTCAGCTTCGATTTCCAGGATCTCGACCTGCGCCCAGTGCCCGGCTCGGGGCCGTAGGCGGTTATCATTGGCCCATGCCATTTACCTCATTGGGCCTGCATTCCGATCTCCTTCGCGGCATCCGCGAGCTCGGCTTCACGCGTCCCACACCGATCCAGCAGGAAGCGATCCCACCGGCGCTCGCGGGCAAGGATGTGCTCGCCTGCGCCATGACCGGCAGCGGCAAGACCGCAGCCTTTCTCCTTCCCATCGTCCACCAGCTGATGGGGAAGCCGCGCCGGGTAACGCGCGCCCTCATCATCACGCCGACCCGCGAGCTGGCGGCGCAGATCGACGCGCACCTGGCCGAGCTGGCGGTCCATACGCCGGTCACGGGCGCGGCGGTCTTCGGCGGGGTCGGGATGGCGCCGCAGGAGCACGCATTCCGGAGCGGGGTCGACATCATCGTCGCGACGCCCGGCCGGCTCCTCGACCATCTGCGCCAGCCGTACGCCAACCTCGACAAGCTCGAGATCCTCGTCCTCGACGAAGCCGATCGGATGCTCGACATGGGATTCCTCCCCGACATCCGTCGCGTGCTGAAGCACCTGCCGGCCAAGCGGCAGACACTTTTCTTCTCTGCGACGATGCCGGGGCCGATCGTCGAGCTCACGCGGGAAATGCTCCGTCATCCGGCGATGATCAATCTCGAGCGCAAGGCCGCACCTGCCGTGGGCATTACGCAGGCTGTCTATCCCGTGCGTGAGGATCTCAAGGCGGAGCTCTTCCTCGAGCTAATCCGCCGCGGCGTGCTGCACGACGTCATCGTGTTCACCCGGACCAAGCACCGATCCAACCGGCTGGCGGAATACCTCACGTCGCACGGCGTCTCGTGCGCGAGGATCCACGGAAATCGCTCACAGGCCCAGCGGACCGATGCACTCGAGGGGTTCAAGGCAGGCCGCATCAAAGTCCTCGTGGCCACCGACATCGTCGCGCGCGGCATCGACATCGAGGAGCTCGGCCACGTCGTCAACTTCGACGTCCCGCACCAGCCGGAGGATTACATCCATCGCGTCGGGCGGACCGCGCGGGCGGAGGCCACGGGCGATGCGTTCACGTTCGTCGCTCCCGAGGAGGAGGCCGATCTCCGCGCCATCGAGCGCGCCGTCGGCCATAAGCTGCTGCGGGTCACGCTTCCCGATTTCGATTATGCGCGTCGGCCGGCCGAGCGGTTCGAGATCCCCATCGCCGAGCGTATCGCCGCGATCCGCGCGCGGAAGGCGGAGGAGCGCGCGCGTGCCAGGGCAAAGGCCGAGCGGAAGGCGCAGGCGTCCGGCCCCGCGCGCCCTTCGGCCGCATCGCCCGCGCGGCCGGGAGCGCCAGCGGGACCGGGCGGGCCCGCGCGCCCGGGATCGGGCGGCGGCGGCCGAGGGGGGAGGGGGCGTGGCGGCAGCGCGCGCGGTGGTGGCGGCGGACGTGGCGGGCGCAGCCGGTGACCCCGGCGATCTCGCGGCTTTTCATCTATCCCGTCAAGTCACTCGGTGGCTTCGAGCTGGAGCGGCTCGAGCTCGACCAGCTCGGCCCGAGGCTCGACCGGCGCTGGATGGTGCTCGACGGCGCCGGCGCATTCCAGACGCAGCGCTGGCGCCCGCGCATGGCGTTGATCAGCGCCCGGCTCACGCCCGATGGCTGCGCGCGGCTCGCAGCTCCCGGAATGCCCGAGATCATCGTTCCGCAGGGCGGTGGTGCGCGCCGCGAGGTCGGTGTCTGGAACGACACGTGCGTGGCGGAAGCGTGCGGGCCCGCTGCCGATCAGTGGCTCTCGGCGTTTCTTGGCGCGCCCAGCCGGATCGTCTTCTTTCCCGAGACTTCGATCCGGCCGATCAGGTTGCGCGCCGCTGAGGCGCTCGGCCGGGTCGGTTTTGCCGACGCCTATCCATTTCTCCTGCTGTCGGAAGGCTCGCTGGCAGACCTGAACGCACGCCTTCCCGCGCCGCTTCCGCTCGATCGCTTCAGGCCGAACATCGTCGTGCGAGACGTCGAGCCCTATGCCGAAGACGGATGGGACGCGGTCATGCTCGGCGGAATCCGTTTCGTGGTGACGAAGCGGTGTGTCCGCTGCGTCCTGACCACGATCGACCAGCGCACGGCGGAAGCCGGGCATGAGCCGCTGCGAACGCTCGCGACCTACCGGCGCACGTCGGATGGCGTGGTGTTCGGCGTCAATCTGGCCCATGCGGCGCCGGGTGTGCTCGCGATCGGTGATCCTGCCGTGCCGCTCGCCTGAGCCGACCTTAGATTTCCCCGCATGGAAGTCCAGATCTTCGGCATCCAGAAGGACGCCGACACGAGAAAGGCGCTCCGGTTCTTCGCGGAGCGCCGCGTGCGCACGCACTTCGTCGACCTGCGGGAGCGCGCCGCCTCACTCGGCGAGCTCCGGCGCTT
>DASTUP010000005.1:0-2645 GCA_035759585.1 Gemmatimonadales bacterium
GAGCGCATCACCATCCTCACGGCGCGGGGCAGCCACCGCCG
The DNA here is from genome assembly GCA_035759585.1 of Gemmatimonadales bacterium. Classification (GTDB taxonomy): domain Bacteria; phylum Gemmatimonadota; class Gemmatimonadetes; order Gemmatimonadales; family GWC2-71-9; genus CAMLLJ01. The sequence goes on from DASTUP010000005.1 coordinate 42, forward strand.
CATGGACGAGGCCGAGCTGCCGAAGAAGCTCGGCGCGCTCCGCGACCGGTTCGACGTGCATCGACACGACTGGCTCGACGAGCCGGCGCTTCACGATTTCGGCCGCACCTCGGACGGGACGCGCGTGACCGCGAACCGCCTGCTGACGGAGGCGGACTTCACGCTCGGCATCGGCTCGATCGCGCCGCACGGGATCAAGGGGTTCTCGCGAGGCGCCAAGATCGTCTTCCCGGGTGTCGCCGGCCGCGAGCTCCAGGACCGCAACCAGTGGGAGGCGGCGCAGTACCCGTCGGAGCGCGTGATGGGCATCGCGGAGAACCCGATGCGCCACCGCATCGAGGAAGCAGCGCGTATCGTCGGGCTGCGGTACATCGTTACTCGCGTGTCCGACGGCACGGGACGGCTGGTCGGCTGCCTGGCCGGGGACGTCGTGAGCGCGCATCGGGCGGGTTGCCGCCTCTCGTTGAAGATCAACGAAGTCGTTCTGCCGGCCCGCGCCGACATCGTATTGGCCGACGCGCATCCCGCGGACCGCGATCTCTGGCAGAGCGCGAAGGGGGTCTACTCGGGAACGATGGCGGTTCGCGACGGCGGCTCGCTGATCCTGGTCGCGCCCAACCCCGAAGGAGTCGCGGACAACCACCCCGTGATGCTCGAGGTGGGCTACCGGCCGTTCGGCGAGCTGGCGCGGATGGTGGAGGCGGGACGGGTCGACGACCTGGTCGGCATCGCCGTGCTGGCCGACCTGGCGCAGGTGATCGACCGCGTCGATTGCATCATGGTGTCGCCGGGCATCGGGCGCGACCAGGCGGAGCGGCTCGGCTTTCGAGCCGCGCGCTCGGTGCAGGAAGCGATCGCCCTCGCGCAGGAGCGCCAGGGGCGGGACGCATCGATCGCCGTGCTGCGCCGCGGCGGCCACCTGCTGCCGCGGGTCGCCGGGGAACGCTACGACGCCTGATCGCCGCGGCGCCCCTACTCACTCCGACGACCAGGGGGTGCGGAAGTCGGGGTAGAGGGTGAGCCCGCCGTCGACGTAGAGCGTCTGGCCGGTGATGTACGCCGCTTCGTCCGAGCAGAGGAAAGCGACCGCCGCCGCCATCTCTTCCGGAGTGCCCGCGCGTCCGAGCGGAATGTGACTCTCGACCTCGGCGCGCTTCTTCGGATCGTCCACCCACGCCTTGTTCATCGGCGTCAGCGTCGCGCCGGGCCCGACGGCGTTGACACGAATCCCCCGATCGGCGTACTCGAGCGCGAGCGTCGTGGTGAGATTCTGCATGCCTCCCTTGCTCGCGCTGTAGCCGGCGAAACGTGGCTTCGGAATGGTCTGGTGGACGCTCGAGATGTTGACGATCACGCCGGCGCGCTTCCCGGCGATCCAGTGACGGATCGCCTCGCGCGCGCAGAGGAACGCACCCCGCAGATTGACGGCGATGACCCGATCGAAGTCGTCCACCTCGCTCTCGTGCGAGGCGCCGGCGACCTGGATGCCGGCGTTGTTGACGAGGATATCGACGCCGCCGAGCGTCTCGATGGTCTCGCGCATCATGCGCGCGACGTCGGCTTCCTTCGAGACGTCCGCCTGCACCAGCATCGTCGTCGCGCCGGATCCACGGATCTCGCTCATGCAGCGGTCGAGCTCCTCCTGGACGAGCCCAGCGGTCTCCTCGGCCGCCTTCTCGTTGCGCCGATAGTTGATCGCCACGCTCGCGCGCTCGCGGCCGAAGCGCACTGCGATCGCCTGGCCGATGCCGGAATCTCCCCCGGTCACCAGCACGCGCTTTCCCTCGAGCCCGTTCATTCTCGATCCTCGCTGGTCAGTAGCCGTGCCCACAGCCTTGTTCGAGCACGGGCACGGGTTCAAGATACGGGAGCGACGAAACGGTGCGCGACCGGCAAACCGGCACAGACGGAGTGGCCAATGACTGCGGCGGTCCCAGCACTGCGGAACGATTCCACCGATACGGGGCACCGGTACGGCACGGTGCGCAACTACATCGGCGGCGAGTGGGTCGCGGGTGACGGCCCACTCATCGACGTGCACGACCCGGCCGACGGACGGGTGATCGCCCGAACGCCCCTCTCGACGTCCGCGGCGGTGGATGCGGCCGTGACGGCTGCCTCGCGCGCGCTCCCCGGCTGGTCCGCGGTGCCGATCAAGGAACGGGTGCAGGTGCTCTACCGCTATCGCGCCCTGCTCGAACAGAACCTGGACGAGTTGAGCGCGCTGATCGTCGAGGAGCACGGGAAGATCATGAGCGAGGCGCGCGCCGAGATCCTCAAGGCGATCGAGCTCACCGAGTTCGCCTGCTCGCTGCCGCAGATCGTGACGGGGGAGGTGCTGGAGGTGAGCAAGGGGGTGGAGTGCCGCACGGAGCGGTATCCGGTCGGCGTCGTGGCGTCGATCGCGCCCTTCAACTTCCCGAGCATGGTGCCGCACTGGACCATCCCGAACGCGATCGCCCTCGGCAACTGCATGGTGCTGAAGCCCTCCGAGCTGGTCCCCCTCTCCGCCGGGCGCATCGGCGAGCTGCTCAGGGAAGCGGGGCTGCCGGACGGCGTTTTCAACGTGGTGCACGGCGGGCAGGAGGCGGTGGAGGCCATCTG
>DASTUP010000006.1:0-12534 GCA_035759585.1 Gemmatimonadales bacterium
ATCGCGGGATCCGTCACCGCCGCAAGGAGGCTGTCGCGATTGCCGTACGCCTCGGCCCAGTAGATCTGGTTCATCGCATCCGCCGCGTCGATCAGCAGCGGGATCATGCGACGCTCGGCGTCGGTGAGCGACGACAGATCGGGATCGAGGCGGACGCTCGTGTATTGCGCCACCTTGGCGGAGAGATCCGGCCCGGCGGGGCTCACCGCATCGTCGTCGTCACCATCGGGAGAGCAGGCCGAGAGGACCACCAGACATGCAAGGAGAACGCGGAAACGAAACATCAGCAGTCATCTCCCCTCTCTGCGGCGCTCGATCTCCCGCATCATGACGGCGGCGGAGGCGGGACAGAGCTCGCGGTATTCGGCGGTGGAGCGGATCGGCTCGGGAACATCGCCGCGATCCACATGGCGGAAGCCGAAGCGGGTAAACCATCGCTCGGCGGTATTCGTCAGGAGATAGACCTCGCGCACGCGGTAGGACGCCGCTTCCGCCAGCACCCGCTCGACCAGGGCGCGCCCGATCCCGGTGCCACGCAAGCCAAGGTCCACCGCGGCCGAGCGCAGCAGCCCGAAGCCGTCGTGCACTTCGAGACCGGCCATGCCGGCGAGACGCCCATCCTGCCAGGCGGTGAGGAACTGCGGGAGCGCCTCGCGAACCCCGTCCACCGGCAGGCGGGATGCCTCGAGGAGCGCCTCCATCGCTGGCAGGTCGGCGGGGCGGGCGGGGCGGATTTCGAGGCTCATTGGAATGGACTTTGCTCTCGGTTTGGGCGCTGGTCGACCGGTCTTGATCTTAGGACGGTCGGGGCCTCATTGCGAGGGGTGGAAAGGGGGTTGCCGGCGGGAGGGACTCGGGATCGGAGGTGCCGGTCGGTCGGACGGCGGCCCGGAAGCGTCCGGCGAACGGCGCGACAGTGCAACAACTTACACTCCACCCCCCGGAATCCGCTTGTGCGGGCACCCCTCGCTCGCTACTTTAAATCATTCTGTGACAAGGCGATGTGGGGTTCAGCCCGTCTCCTCACACTCTTTCTCGAGGCATCGTGAATACCGAGACGCTTCAGCATGTAGCGCTCTTCGACAAGTGCCGGCAGTTCACCAAGGCGCGGGAAGTCGAGGCGGCCGGGCTCTACCCGTACTTCAAGCCGATCTCGGAATCCGAGGATACGGTCGTCACGATCGAGGGCCGGAAGCGCATCATGCTGGGGTCGAACAATTACCTCGGCCTGACGCATCATCCCAAGGTCCTCGAGGCCGCTACGCGTGCGCTGCACCGCTACGGGTCGGGCTGCACCGGCAGCCGGTTCCTCAACGGCACCCTCGACCTCCACGGCCAGCTCGAGAGCGCCCTCGCCGAATTCCTCGGCAAGGAGTCGTGCCTCGTCTTCTCCACCGGATATAACGCCAATCTCGGCCTCATCAGCGGCCTCGTGGGCCGCGGCGACGTCGTCTTCCTCGACAAGCTGGATCATGCCTCGATCGTGGACGGCGCCAAGATGTCGTTCGGCGAGACCGAGCGCTTCAATCACGGGGACCTGGCCAATCTCGAGCGGAAGCTCGAGCGGAACGCCGGGAAAGCGTCGATGGTCGTGGTGGACGGCGTGTACTCCATGGAAGGGGACATCGCCGACATCCCGGGCCTATCCCGTGTGGCCCGGAAATACGGCGCCGCGCTGGCCGTGGACGATGCGCATGCCCTCGGTGTGCTCGGTCCGGATGGAGACGGCACCGCCGCGCATTTCGACATGGTGGACGACGTGGACATCATCGCCGGCACCTTCTCGAAGTCGCTCGCCTCGATCGGCGGCTTCGTGGCGGCGCCGGAGCAGGTCATCCACTTCATCCGTCACCACAGCCGCCCGCTCATCTTCACGGCGTCGCTGCCGCCTTCGAACACGGCCGGTGTGATCGCCGCGCTCGAAGTGCTCCGCACGGAGGCGGATCGCCGCGAGCGCCTCTGGACCAACGCACGCTATCTCCAGGATGGCTTCCGCTCGCTCGGCTTCGAGATCGGGCCCACGGAAACGCCGATCGTGCCGGTGCTCATCGGCCCCATGGAGAAGACCTTCGTGATGTGGCGCCGCCTCTTCGACGCCGGGGTCTTCACCAATCCCGTCACGCCGCCCGCGGTGCCGCCGTCCCAGTGCCGCCTCCGCACCAGCGTGATGGCCACGCACTCGCTCGACCAGATCGACTTCTGCCTCGAGGCCTTCGGCAAGATCGGGCGGGAGCTGGGGGTCGTCTGAACGATTCCCTGCGCGTCCGTCCGGCGCGCGGGTCGAGGGACGTCAGGCGGTTCATCGACCTTCCCTATCGGCTCCACGCGCGGGACCCCATGTGGGTCCCGCCGTTGCGTCGGGACGTCGCACTTCTCCTCGACCGCAGCCGGAATCCCTTCTTCGAGCATGCGGAAGCCGAGTACTTCCTCGCCGAGCGGGAGGGCCGCGTCGTCGGTCGCATCGCGGCGATCGAAAACCGCCTGCACAACGAGACCCACCACGATCGCGTCGGCTTCTTCGGGTTCTTCGAATGTGATAACGACCAGGCCGTTGCGAACGCCCTGTTCGCCGCGGCGGCCGAGTGGTTGCGCGCGCGAGGGTTCGATACGATGCGCGGCCCCGCGTCGTTTTCGGTGAACGATGAATGCGGGCTCCTCGTGGACGGCTTCGGTACGCCGCCCACGCTCATGATGCCGCACAATCCGCCCTGGTACGTCGAGCTGGTCGAGCAGGCGGGTTTCACGGGAGCGAAGGACCTGCTCGCGTACCAGGGAGGCGACCGCACCTTCCAGCGCTACGAGCCCGTGCCGGCGCGCCTGGAACGTGCCGTGGAAATCATGCGGCAACGCATGGGCATCACGCTGCGGCCGCTCGACATGAAGGACTTCGGGAACGAAGTCGAGCGGATCAAGGTCATCTACAACGCGGCGTGGGAGAAGAACTGGGGCTTCGTTCCGATGACCGATCGCGAGATCGAGCATCTGGCCGAGCAGTTCCGCCAGGTCGCGGTGCCGGACATCATTCCCTTTGCGGAGAAGGACGGCAAGGTCGTGGGCTTCGGCCTCGCGCTCCCCGATCTCAACGTCGTCTTGCGCGGCAACCGGAACGGCAGGCTCCTCCCCGTGCTGCCGCGACTCCTCTGGGCCCTCAAGCGCGAGAAGATCCGCCGCGCGCGAATTCCGCTGCTCGGAATCATTCCCGAATACCGCGGCCGCGGGCTCGACGCAGTGCTCTATCACTGGATCTGGACGAAGGCCGCCGAGCATGGGATGTACTGGGGCGAGGCGGGGTGGATCCTCGAGGACAATCCGGCGATGAAGGCGGGACTCGAGAAGATGAACTTCACCGTGTACAAGACCTACCGGCTCTACGACCGCGCGCTGTGAAGGCGCTCGTTACCGGCGGCACCGGATTCGTCGGCCGGCATCTCGTCGAGCATCTGCGGGCCCAGGGAGACGACGTCACCGCGCTCGTGCGCTCACCCGCGCGCGCCGAGCCGCTCGCCGCGCTCGGCGCGAGGCTCGAACAGGGAGACCTGCACGATCACGCGGCGCTCGCGCGCGCGGTAACGGGCCAGGACGTGATCTATCATGTTGCCGGCGCGGTGGCCGCGCCGAATGAGGCGGCGTACCTCGCCGGGAATCGAGACGGCACCGCGAATCTCGTCGCTGCGGCGAGCGCGGCGGAAACCCGGCGGTTCGTCTGCGTCAGCTCGCTGGCCGCGGCTGGGCCGTCGCAGCCGGGCCGGCCGCACAGCGGCGATGTCGAACCGCGCCCGGTTACCGCCTACGGGAGGAGCAAGCTCGCCGGCGAACAGGCGGTGCGTGCGAGCCCGCTCGCCTGGACCATCCTCAGGCCCCCTGCCGTGTACGGCCCGCGCGATCGGGAGAACTTCCTCACCGTCTTCAAGGCGCTTCGCCTCGGCGTCGCCCCGGTCTTCGGCGACGGGTCGACCGAGCTTTCCGCGGTGTACGCGCCCGACCTCGCCGAGGCCCTGCGCGCCGCCGGGACGACGGACGCGACCGTCGGCGGTACGTACTACCCGAATCATCCGGAGATCGTCACGAGCGCCGAACTGGTCCGCACGATCGCACGGGCGGCGGGCCGCTCCGTGCGCATAATCGGGCTGCCGGAACCGATCGCCCGCGGTATCCTCACGCTCACGGGCAGCGCAGCGCGAATGCTTGGCCGCACGACGATACTCAACGCGGACAAGGCGAACGAGTTCTATCAGGCAGCGTGGACGGGCGATCCGGGCGATCTCACGAGGGACGCCGGCTGGCGCGCGCGGCACGACGCCGCGTCCGGGTTCGCGGCAACGTGGCAATGGTACCGCGACGCCGGGTGGCTCTAGCGTGCCGGTCATCGACGAAGGCACGGCGGCTCATGGCGTGCGGCCGCTCGAATGGCTCATGGGCGGCTATGCGGCGCTCGTTGCCGCCGTGGTCGCGGTCCGCGCGCCCGAGCTGCACGGGTGGCAGTGGCTGCTCCTCGCGCATGGGCTGATCCTCCTTCTCATCTGGCTGCTCAATCGCCCCGGCCTCGGCCGCACCGGCCGTATCATCCGCGAGATCTTTCCCCTGCTCCTCCTCCTCGGCCTCTACGCCGAGCTCGATGTGCTCAACGCCGGCAATCCCCGGATCTACGACGACCTGGTGCAGCGCTGGGAGTCGGCGATCTTCGGCGGCCAGCCGAGCCGCGACTGGTGGCGCGCATACCCGGATGCCTTCTGGTCGTTCGTGCTGCACGGGGCGTACCTCGCGTATTATGCGATCCTCGCCTTTCCGCCGGTCTGGCTCGCCGCGCGCGGCAACACGGAGGGGATCCGGCGCTTCCTCCTGATGGTGATGACGGCCTTCGTCGTCTGTTATGTCTTCTTCATCTTCATGCCGGTTGCAGGGCCGTATTACATGTTCCCGAGGCCCGAAGGTCCGTTCGTGGACAATGTGATGGCGCGGCTGGTCTACGGCGCGCTGGAGGAAGGCAGCTCGTACGGCGCGGCATTCCCTTCGTCGCATGTTGCGGCGACGGTCGCGGCGCTTTTCGCCTCCTGGCGCGCGGATCGGACCCTCGGATGGATTCTCGTGCTGCCGACGATCCTGCTGATCGTGTCGGTGGTGTACTGCCAGATGCACTACGCGGTCGACGCGCTGGCGGGGCTCGGGATCGGCATCGGGATCGGGGCAGCGGCAATCGGCGGCAGGCGATAGGCGGAGACGAACTGCGCACACGAAACCCCGAAAGGACGAAAGGCGCTGTGGTCGCGAGGGGATCGCTGCCTCGGGCGAGCATGGGCGAATCGTGAAAGGGCGCCGGGGAAGCCCAGAAAAAAAAGGAGCTCCGAACCCATCAGGGGCTCGGAGCTGCATCCACCACGGAATCTCCCTCAGTGTGTTCCGCTCGCCCTATCCCGCTGCCGTCAGGACCCTCGGCCCGTCGTCCGTGATCGCGACCGTGTGCTCGAAGTGCGCCGAGAGCTTTCCGTCGATCGTCACGACCGTCCACTTGTCCTTGAGGGTCTTCGTGAGCGGGCTTCCCTGCGTGATCATCGGCTCGATCGCGATCGTCATGCCGGGGCGGAGCTGGGGACCGCGCTTCGGTGTTCCGTAGTTCGGCACCTGAGGCTCCTCGTGGAACCGTGTCCCGATCCCATGTCCCACCAGCTCGCGCACCACCCCGAAGCCCGCCGCCTCCGCCACCGTCTGCACCGCGTGACCGATGTCCCCGATGTGATTCCCGAGCCGCGCCGCCGCGACACCGGCGGCGAGACACTCCGCAGTCACGCGCATCAACCGCTCCGCCTCCGCGCTCACCGCACCGACCGGGACCGTCGTCGCCGCATCGGCGTGGAGGCCGTCGAGGTGCACGCCGCAGTCCACGCTCACGATGCTCCCTTCGCGGAGCACGCGCTTCTTCGACGGGATCCCGTGGACGATCTCCTCGTCGATCGAGATGCAGAGCGTCTTCGGGAAGCCGTACAGCCCCTTGAATGAGGGTACGGCTCCGGCGTGGCTGCGGATGAACTCCTCCGCCGTGGCGTCGAGATCCTCGGTGGTGAGCCCGGGCTGGACGGTGCGCCGCATGAGCTGGAGCGTGTCCCCGACGATCCGGCCGGCGCGGGACATGCTCTCGAGCTCGCGCGGCGACTTCAGCGTGATCATCGCTGCTTCAGCGCCGCGCGCACGCGGTCGGCGATCGCCTCGACCGTGCCGATCGCAGGAATGCGGATGACTCCGCCGCGCTGCTCGTACCATTCGAGCACCGGCGCCGTCTGCTGGCGGTAGGCCTTCAACCGCACCTTCACCGCCTCGGGATCGTCGTCGGCGCGGCCGTCGATCTGGCGCCGCTTCTCCAGCCGCTCCAGGATCTCCTCATCGGTGACGTCGAAGAAGAGCACCGCGTCCATCTTCCGGCCGAGATCGGCCAGGATCCGCTCCATCCCCTCCGCCTGCGGAATCGTGCGAACAACGCCGTCGAAGATGACGCCGCGCCGCGCCTGGGCGCGACCCACCTCCTCGCGGACCACCCCGAGGATGATGTCGTCGCTCACCAGATGTCCGGCCTCCATCACCGATTTCGCCTCGAGCCCGAGCGGCGTGCCGCGTTTCACGGCATCGCGAAGGAGGTCACCGGTCGCGAACCTCGGCAGCCCGAGTCGCTCGGCGAGAATCGCGCCCTGCGTCCCCTTCCCCGCTCCCGGCGGGCCCAGCAGGAGAATATCCATGTCGTCCCTTCGCGGGTCGAAGATTCGTGGCCAGACTCACGAGCGCAGAATCTGCAGTGCGGAGCAATCCGCGTCATCTGCGGGTCTTGTTTCACTCTACCTTGGGCCCGGCCGGAAAACGCCGCGGGGGCGGGCGACGATCCGCACCCGCCCCCGAGCCCCGCGTCCCGAGTCCTCCGACCCTACATGTACCGCTGCTGCCGCCCCCGGAACTTGACGCGGCCCGTCTTCATGAAGCCGTCGTACTTGCGGAGGGTACGGTGCTGCTCGATCTGCGCGATCGTGTCCAGCAGCACGCCGACCACGATCAGGACCGATGTCCCGCCGAACTGCGCCTGCACCCCGACCCAGTTCGACACCACCATCGGCACGAGCGACACGAAGGCGAGGAAGAGCGAGCCGGGGAGCGTGATCCGCGAAAGCACCCCGTCGATGTAATCGGCCGTGCTGGCGCCCGGCTTCACGCCCGGAATGAACCCGCCCTGCTTCTTGAGGTTCTCCGAGAGGTCCACCGAGTTGAAGATGATCGAGGTGTAGAAGTAGCTGAACACCACGACCATCACCGCGAAGACGATCGCGTACGCCCACCCGCCGGAGACCGGGTTGAAGAAGGCCGCGAGGTCCTGCAGCCAGGCGCTCTGCGAGAAGTTCGCGATCGTTCCCGGCACGACGATGATGGTCTGCGCGAAGATGATCGGCATCACGCCCGCCGTGATGAGCCGGATCGGGATGAAGGTCTTCTGGCCTTCCCGGATCCGGCCGCGGCCCATGACCTTGCGCGGGATCTGGATCGGGATGCGCCGCGCAGCCATCGTCATGGCGACCGTGGCCGCGATGACGGCCACGACGATCGTGATGAAGAAGAGCGCGCCGAGCGGCGAGACCACCCCGCCGTTGACGAACTGGATCAGCTGCAGCGTGCCCGGCCAGAGCCCCTCGAGGATCGAGAAGGCGATGAGCAGGCTCATGCCGTTGCCGATCCCGCGCTCGGTGATCTGCTCGCCGAGCCACATCACGAAGATGGCGCCGGTCGTGAGCGTGATGACCATGACGAGCCGGGAGGTGAAGCCCGGGTTGGCCATCGCCCCGATGGACTCCGTGAAGAGCGCGTAGGTGTACGCCTGGGCGAGCGAGAGGCCCACGGTGGCGTACCGCGTCCACTGCGTGATCTTCTTCCGTCCCTCTTCGTCCTTCTGCATCTTGCCGACCGACGGCATGACCCCGCCCGCCAGCTGGAAGATGATGGAGGCCGAGATGTACGGCATGATCCCGAGCGCAAAGACCGTCGCGCGCGAGAGGCCGCCGCCGAGGGTGTCGTAGAGCCCGAAGAACCCGGCGGCGCCGGAGTTCCGGATGAAGTCCACGAGCGCCTGCACGTCCACACCCGGCGCGGCGATGTGCGCGCCGATCCGGTAGATGAGCAGGGCGATGAACGTGAACTTGAGCTTGTCGCCGAGTTCCTTGTCGATGCCCAGCGACATCGCGCGAGGTGCGGTCACTTAGTCCTCGATCTTGCCGCCGGCCGCCTCGATCTTCGTGCGCGCCGACGCGGAGAGGGCGATGCCGCGGACGCTGTACGCGCGATCCGCGTCGCCGGTCCCCAGCAGCTTGGCCGGGGCGTCGAGCTTCCCGATGAGTCCGGCGGCGTGCAGCGTCTCGGGCGTGACGTCCGCGCCCGCCAGCTTCTTGAGCTGGCCGATGTTGACCGCCTGCGACTCGACGCGGAACGGATTGGTGAAGCCCCGCTTCGGCAGCCGCCGGTAGATCGGCATCTGGCCGCCCTCGAAGCCGGGGTTGGTGCCGCCGCCGGTGCGCGCCTTGTGGCCTTTGTGACCCTTGCCCGAGGTCTTGCCGAGCCCGGAGCCGACGCCGCGGCCCACGCGCTTCCGCGCCTGGGTCGAGCCGCGCGCGGGGCGCAGGTTCGACAGGGTGATCGTCTTCTCGTCCGCCATCATTCCTCCCCTGCCGGCCCCCCCTCGATGAGGTGGCGCACCTTGAACAGCATGCCCTGGATGGACGGCGTATTGTCCATCTCGACCGTCTGCTGGTGATGCCTGAGCCCGAGGGCGGCGAGGGTCCGCCGCATCGTCTCGGGGTGGCCGATGCCCGACCGGATCTGCTTCACGCGGATGCGCTTCGCGTCCTTCTCCGACGGGATCGTCGCCGCGTGCATGCCCGGGCCCTGGCGGCCCGTGACCGGATTCCTGCCCATCGTCAGCCCTCCTGCCGCGGCCGGTACGAGATCTGATCGACCTCGACGCCCCGCTCGCGCGCCACCTGGCGGGCGCTCACGAGACGGGAGAGCCCGTCCACCGTGGCGCGCACCATGTTGTGCGGATTGTTGGAGCCGAGGCTCTTCGTGAGAATATCGGTGATCCCCGCGCATTCGAGCACCGCGCGCACCGGGCCGCCGGCGATGACGCCGGTACCGGTTGCCGCCGGCTTGAGCAGCACGCGGCCGGCCCCGTGCTCGCCGAGGATCTCGTGCGGGATGGTCGAGCCGGTGCGCGGGAGGTCCACCATGCCGCGCTTGGCGGCGTCGACCGCCTTGCGGACGGCCTCGGAGACTTCGTTCGCCTTGCCGGTCGCGATGCCGACCTTCCCCTTGCCGTCGCCCACGGCCACGAGCGCGTTGAACGAGAAGCGCCGGCCGCCCTTGACCACCTTGGCCACGCGGTTGATGGCGATCACGTTCTCGACGAATTCGCTGGCCTGGTCGCGATCGCCGCGGTCACGGCGCGGTCCGCGCTCGCCACCCCGGCCTCGGCCACCCTGGCCGCCCTGGCCGCCACGTCCACGACCGCCGCGGCCGCGGGGCTGCTCCGCGGCCGGCGTCGCCGGCACGCTTGCGCCCTGCGCCTGCGTGCGCTCGGAGCTCTGCTCCGCCGCCGCCTTGTCGCCGCCCGGCCGCTGCTCCCTGCTCTCCGCCGACTCCGGTCCGGGGACCTGCTGCTCGTCTGCCATTTAGAACTCCAATCCGCCTTCGCGGGCGCCGTCGGCGACGGCCTTCACGCGTCCATGGTAACGGTAACCCGCCCGGTCGAACACCACGCGGGTGATGCCGGCGGCCTTCGCCTTTTCGGCGAGGAGCTTTCCGGTGGCCTTGCCGCGGCCGATCTTCCCTGCGCCGTCCACGGCAATGCCCTCGCTGGCGTCGCTCACGCCGAGGATCGTCACGCCGCGATCGTCGTCGACGAGCTGCGCATAGATGTGCTTGAGCGAGCGGAAGACCACGAGGCGCGGACGCTCGAGCGTCCCGGCCACCTTGCGGCGCACGCGCAGGTGCCGGCGGTAGCGCCGCTCGCTGCTCGACTTCGGTGCATGAATCGGGCGCATCGCTTACTTCGCTCCTGTCTTGCCGGCCTTGCGCCGGACCTGCTCACCCTGGTACCGGATGCCCTTCCCCTTGTACGGCTCGGGCGGACGCACCGCGCGCAGCTCGGCGGCCACCTGCCCGACGGCTTCCTTGTCGGCGCCTTCGATCTTCACCACGGTGTTGTTCTCCACCGAGATCTTGATCCCCTTCGGCGCCTCGTACTTCACCGGGTGCGAAAACCCGACGATGAGGTTCACGCCGTAGGGCTTGGCCTCGGCCTTGTAGCCGACGCCCTGGATCTCGAGCACCCTGGTGAAGCCCTTCGACACGCCCTCGACCATGTTGGCCACGAGGGTGCGCGAGAGGCCGTGGAGCGCCTTGTGGCGCTTCTCATCGCTCGGGCGCGTCACCGCGACGGTGCCGTTCTCGAGCGCGACGCTCATCTCCTGCGGCAGCGTGCGGCGGAGCTCGCCCTTCGGCCCCTTCACCGCCACCGTATTCTCCTTGACCTCGACGGTGACCCCGTTCGGGATCGCCACGGGCCGCTTGCCGATCCGGCTCACGGTCTCCCCCTTACCAGACGACGGCGACGAGCTCGCCGCCAAGGTTCTGCGTGCGCGCGTCGCGGTCGCTCATCAGGCCGCGCGACGTGCTCACGATCGCCATGCCGAGGCCGTTCTTGACGCGCGGAATCTCGCGCGACTTGACGTACCGCCGGAGGCCGGGCGTGGACACGCGCTTGAGCTCGCGGATCACGGGCGCCTCGTTGTGATACTTCAGGTACAGCCGGAGCACGCCGTGCGCCCCGTCGTCGAGGACCTTGTAGTCCGCGATGAAGTGGTTGTCGCGGAGCAGGCGCGCCATCTCGGTCTTCAGCTTGCTCACCGGCATGTCCACGCGCCGGTGGCCTGCGGCGCAGGCGTTCCGGACGCGGGTCAGCATGTCCGCTACGGGATCTGTCAGGCTCATCTCGTCCTTCCCTTACCAGCTGGCCTTGCGCACACCGGGGATTGCCCCCTGCAGCGCGAGCTCACGGAAACAGATACGGCAGAGGCCGAACTTGCGCAGCACCGCCCGCGAGCGGCCGCACCGCTGGCACCGGCGCACCACCCGGGACTTGAACTTCGGGGTGCGCTTTGCCCTCTCGATCCAACAGGTCTTTGCCATCTCGTCTCCTACGCGACGCGCTGCGGCAGCTCGCCGCGGAAGGGCCATCCCAGCTCCCGGAGGAGCGCCATGGCCAGATCGTCGCGACCCGCAGTGGTCACGATCGTGATGTCCATCCCGTGGATCTTCTCGACCTTGTCGTAGTCGATCTCGGGGAAGATCAGCTGTTCCTTCACGCCGAACGTGTAGTTCCCACGTCCGTCGAAGCTCCGGTTCGGCAGGCCGCGGAAGTCGCGGATGCGCGGCACCGTGAGGTTGATGAAGCGGTCCAGGAACTCGTACATCCGGGCGCCGCGGAGCGTCACGGTGCAGCCGACCGGCATGCCGGCCCGAAGGCCGAAGTTGGCGATGGCCTTCTTGGCCCGCGTCACCACAGCGCGCTGGCCGGTGATGAGGCCAATCTCCTCGACGGCTGCTTCGAGCAGCTTCGGGTTCTTCGCCGCTTCGCCCATGCCCACGTTCAGGACGACCTTCGTGAGCCGCGGCAGCTCCATCGGATTCGTGAGCCCGAACTCCTTCGCGAGCTTCGGCCGCACGGTCTGCTCGTAGTGCGTGCGCAGCCGCGGCGTGCCTTCGGCCGCCTTCGGCGCGGGATCCACGGGGAGGCCGCCCTTCTTCTCCCTCGCCTTCCCCTCGCCCTTCGGGGCGCGCGGGGCCTTGTCCGTCTTCTCGGTGGTATTCGCCATCTTAACGGCTCCTCGGCATCGACTCGCCGGACTTCACGCTGATCCGCTCCATCGTGCCGTCGTCGTCCTTGCGCCGGCGCACCCGCGTCGGCTCGTTCGACTTCGGATCGATGAGCATCGCCTTCGAATGGTGGATCGGCGCCTCACGCCGCACGATGCCGGCCTCGATCGTCTGGCTGGCGCGCTGGTGCTTCGTGATCACGTTCACGCCCTCGATCGTGATCCGTCCGGTCTTCGGATAGACCCGGAGCACCTTCCCCCGCTTCCCCTTGTCGTCGCCCGAGATCACCTGGACGGTGTCGCCCTTGGTGATCCGGAGGCGGTGCCGCACGACCGGCTTCTGCCGGACGCGCTTCGCCTTCTTGTACACGAGCGGCTTCATGCTACAGCACCTCCGGCGCGAGCGACACGATCTTCATGTACCGCTTCTCGCGCAGCTCGCGCGCCACCGGGCCGAAGATGCGGGTCGCCCGGGGTTCACCCTGGTCGGTGATGAGCACCGCGGCATTCTCGTCGAACCGGATGTAGGAGCCGTCCTTGCGGCGGGTCTCCTTGGCCGTCCGCACGATGACCGCCTTGGCCACGTCTCCCTTCTTCACCTGGCCGGTGGGGATCGCGTCCTTGATGGCCACCACGACGG
>DASTUP010000007.1:0-5386 GCA_035759585.1 Gemmatimonadales bacterium
GCAGCTGCTCGAACGGCTTCTTGGAGAGATCGAACACCACGCTGCCGTACATCTGAACGAACCGGCGGTACGAATCCCAGGCGAACCGGGGATTGTCACTCTGGCGGGTGAGCCCCTCCACCGTGTTGTCGTTGAGCCCGAGGTTGAGGATCGTCTCCATCATGCCCGGCATCGAGACGGCGGCGCCGGAGCGCACCGACACGAGAAGCGGGTGGTCGGCACCGCCGAACTGCTTGCCGGTCGTCGCCTCGAGCCGGTGGAGGCTGTTCTCCACCTCCGCGCGGAGACGGGGCGGGAACTGGCGGCTCTCGAGATACGTGAGGCAGAGCGAGCTCGCGATCGTGAATCCGGGCGGCACCGGAATCCCGATGGTGGTCATCTCGGCGAGCCCGGCGCCCTTGCCGCCGAGCACGTCCTTCATGGCGGCGGTGCCGTCCGCGCGTCCCTGACCGAAGAAATAGACCAGCGGCTGCGCGTACGAGCCGCTCATGCGTGTGCGCCGGCGAGCGGTGCCGCGTGGCGGAGCTGCACGAGATCCTCCGGGATGGGAGTCGGATAGTCCCCCGAAAAGCACGCGTGGCAGAAGCGCTCCGGCTGTCCCGGGCCCTGGCCCGCGGCGGCGAGCATCCCCGCGAGGGAGAGATAGCCGAGCGTGTCCACACCGAGATACTGGCGGATTTCCTCGACGGAATGCGTGGCGCCGATCAGCTCCTCGCGCGTCGGTGTGTCGATGCCGTAGTGGCAGGGGCCAGTGATCGGCGGGGAGCCGAGACGCAGATGCACTTCGCGCGCGCCGGCGGCGCGGATCATGGCTACGAGGCCCTTGCTGGTATTGCCGCGCACGAGACTGTCGTCCACCACCACCACCGACTTTCCCTCGATGACCTCGCGCACCGGATTGAACTTGATGCGAACCTTGGCGATCCGGAGCGCCTGGGTCGGGTTGATGAACGTCCGGCCCACGTAGTGGTTCCGGATGAGCCCGTGTTCGAGCGCGACGCCCGACTCCGCGGAAAAGCCGAGCGCCATCGCGTTGGAGCTGTCGGGAACGCTGAACACGACCTCGGCGCCCGGAGCCGGGTGCTCCCGCGCGAGGGCGCGGCCGAGCTCCCGGCGCACGCGATCCACCGATTCGTTGAAGACCATGCTGTCGGGGCGCGCGAAGTAGACCAGCTCGAATACGCAGCGCGTCACCGGCCGCGGCGAGAGCCGGCGGAGGTGCGTGACTTCACCATCCTCGATCTTGATGAAGTCGCCCGGCGCGAGCTCGCAGACCACGGAGGCGCCGACGAGATCGAGCGCGCAGGTCTCGGACGCCACGACGAAGCCGCCGCCCAGGCGGCCCAGCGCGAGCGGGCGGAAGCCCCGGCTGTCCACGGCGGCATAGAGGGTCCGGCCGAGCGTGATGACGAGACTGTAGGCACCGTCGACCTGCTCGAGCGCGTCGCGAATCTGCTCGTCCGGCGTGTCGGCATCCGACCGCGCGATCAGGTGCACGATGACTTCGGAGTCGCTCGACGAGGAGAAGATCGCCCCCTGCCGGACGAGCTCGGCCTTCAGGATGTGCGCGTTGACGAGATTGCCGTTGTGCGCCAGCGCGAGCGCGCCGCAGCGCGTGTTCGCGAAGCAGGGCTGCGCGTTGGCGAGGACGGTGCTTCCGCTCGTGGAGTACCGCGTGTGGCCCACGGCCATGTCGCCGGGAAGCCGGCTCAGCTCATGATCGTTGAAGTTCTCGGAGACGAGCCCCATGCCGCGGTGCGAGCGTGTCGTCCCGTCGCGATCGATGGCGACGATCCCGGCGCTCTCCTGCCCGCGGTGCTGCAGGGCGTAGAGTCCGAGATACGCCAGCCGGGCCGCATCGGGAACGTTGGCAACGCCGAAAATACCGCACATGGTCCGACTCCTCAGGTCCGGTCTGCATCACCCCGCATGCGGCGGGGAATCGCTTCGAAGTAGATCCTTCGCAGGGCGGTGGTGTCCCACTCGAGCTGTACGTCCGCGACCCGGACCGCGAGCGGGGCATTCGCTTCCCGGACCTCGCCGGCCGGGAAGCAGGGCACCCCGCACCGCCCGGCGAGTGCGGTCACGCGCGCGAGCGCATCCGGCCGGCAGGTGACCACGGCGCGCGCACCATCCTCGCCGAAGAGCACGCCCTCCACACCGACACCCGGCGCGTAGCCGCCGAGATCGACCACGGCACCGAATGCCCCGTCTGCATAGGGACCGCCGATGGCGGCTTCCGCGATGGCAACGGCGAGTCCACCTTCCGAGCAATCGTGCGCCGAACGGAGCAGGCGATCACGCGCCGCGGTCACCAGGAAGTCCTGCAGGGCGCGCTCGGCCGAGAGATCGACCGGCGCCGGGGCTCCGCCCACGAAGTCGAGCAGCTCCGCCCAGTATGCGGAGCCGCCGAGGACCCCGCGCGTTGCGCCGAGGACGACGATCGAGTCTCCGGCCGCGGCGAAATGGCTCGGTACGCGCCGGTCCGCGTGCTCGATGAGGCCGACCATGCCGATCGTCGGGGTGGGATAAACCGCGCCCGTCGGGCTTTCGTTGTAGAACGACACGTTCCCGCCGGTGACCGGCGTCTCGAACGCGGCACACGCGTCGGCAATGCCGCGGCACGCTTCGCGGAACTGGAAGAACACCTCCGGCTTTTCCGGGTTGCCGAAGTTGAGGCAATCGGTGATCCCGAGTGGCCGGGCCCCGGTGCAGGCGATGTTGCGCGCAGCTTCCGCGACGGCGGCCTTGCCACCCTCGTATGGATCGAGCGCCAGGAGACGGGCGTTGCAATCGAGCGTCACGGCGAGGCCGAACTCGGCCCCTGGCACCATGATCACGCCTGCATCGCCGCCGGGACCGAGCAGCGTCGAGGCCTGGACCGTCGAATCGTACTGCTCGTAGACCCAGCGCTTGCTCGCGATGTTCGGCGCATCGAGCAGCCGCTCGAGCGCTTCTCGCGAGCCGATCCGGGAGGCCGGCGGCGACGCCTCGCGCATCCGGCGCACCTCGTCGCTCTCGCGGGCTTCCGGTTCGTAGATCGGGCAATCGTCGACCAGCCGCTGGCCCGGGATCGCCGCGACGACGAGCCCGTCGTGCTTGACGCGGAACATGCCATCGTCCGTCACGTGGCCGATCGGGGTGGCGGTGAGCTCCCATTTCTCGCAGATGGCCTTGATTGCGCCGACGCGCGCCGGCTCGGCAACGACGAGCATCCGCTCCTGCGATTCCGACAGCAGGATCTCGTACGGCGTCATGCCGGCTTCACGGGTCGGGACGAGGCTCGTGTCGATCTCGACCCCGACGCCGCCGCGCGCCGCCATTTCGGCGGAGGAGCTGGTGAGGCCCGCCGCTCCCATGTCCTGAATGCCGACGATCATGCCCGAGGTGATGAGCTCGAGGCTGGCCTCGAGCAGGAGCTTCTCGGTGAACGGGTCGCCGACCTGGACCTGTGGCCGGCGAGCCTCGCTCTTCTCCGAGAGCTCTTCCGAGGCGAAGCTCGCGCCATGGATGCCGTCGCGTCCTGTCCGTGCGCCGACGACGAGCAGGACGTTGCCCACGCCCTCCGCGCGCGCCCGGATGAGGTCATCCTCGCGAAGGAGCCCGACGCACATGGCGTTGACGAGAGGATTGCCGGTGTACCCGGGCGCAAAGCCGACTTCGCCGCCGAGTGTCGGCACGCCGACGCAGTTGCCATAGTCTCCGACGCCCCGGACCACGCCCGCAAAGAGATACCGGTTGCGCGGGATGTCGAGCGGGCCGAAGCGAAGGCTGTTGAGGACCGCGACCGGGCGTGCCCCCATCGTGAACACGTCACGGAGGATGCCGCCGACGCCCGTCGCGGCACCCTGGTACGGCTCGACGGCGGACGGATGGTTGTGCGACTCGACCTTGAATGCGACCGCCCACCCGTCCGGCAGCCGGAGCACACCGGCGTTCTCGCCCGGCCCCTGCACGACCTGGGGCCCCTCGGTCGGGAATTTCTTCAGGATCGGCTTCGAGTGCTTGTAGGAGCAGTGCTCCGACCAGAGGGCGGAAAAGACGCCGAGCTCCGTCAGGGTCGGCGTGCGGCCGAGCATGCCGACGATGCGCTCGTACTCGAGGTCGTTGAGGTTGTGCTCGCGCACGACCTCGGGCGTGACGGGCCGCTCGTTCGCGAATGGATGCGCGGCCGCCGCCGCCTCGGCGGTCTCAGGCACCAGGCTCGCTCCGGTTGCGGCGCAGGGTGGCCATGACGTCGTTCACGACGCGGCCGAGGAGGTTCGGCTGGTCCGCGCTGCGCGCAAGGGCATCGAGCTCGCCCGGATCGAGCCAGACGCCGCCGCAGTGCTCGCAGCGGTCGATGCTCACGTCGTGATACACGGTCGTGAAGAGGTTGTGCCCGTCCTTGGGGCACTTCATGTAGTGGGACTTCCGCTCATCCGCCGCACGCGTCGCTTCCATGCGTTCGCGCTGGCGGCGGAGCAGCTCCGCGTTCTCGCGCGCGAAGTACTCGTCCTCGTTCTGGCTCGGCTTCTCGGTCATTGCGTTCCGGCGGTGGAGGTGGGGGCCGCTCCGGTCGCGACCGGCGCGGCCATCGCAGTGAAGAACGGGGCACCATCCTCGCTCCCGAGCGCACGATCGGCCGCGCGCTCCGGATGGGGCATGATGCCCACGACATTGCCTTCCGCGTTCGCGATGCCCGCGATGTCGTTCATCGACCCGTTCGGATTCGCATCCTCGACCCGCGCGTAGCGAAGGACGACGAGCCCTTCGCCCTCGAGGCGCGCGAGCGTTTCCGCGTCGGCGACGTAGCGTCCGTCACCGTGCGCCACGGGAAGGCGCAGCCGGAGGCCCGGCTCGTATCCCGCGGTGAAGAGCGTGCGGGTATTCTCGACGGTGACGTCGACCGGCTTCGAGATGAACGAGAGCCGCGCGTTCCGCATCAGCGCGCCCGGGAGGAGATGGGCCTCGCAGAGGATCTGAAATCCGTTGCAGATCCCGAGCACGGCCCCCCCTTCGGCGGCGTGCCGCTGGACCGCGGACAGTGCCGGACTGAAGCGCGCGATGGCGCCGGCGCGAAGGTAATCGCCGTAGCTGAATCCGCCGGGAATCACGACGACGTCGGCGCCCTTGAGGTCGGTGTCGCGATGCCAGACGTAGTACGCATCGGTGCCCGCGCGCGCGGCGGCACGCAGGGCGTCCTCGTCGCAATTGCTTCCGGGAAACCGGATGATCGCCACGCGCTGCATCAGTGCGCCTCCACCTCGAGCTCGTAGTCTTCGGTGACGGGATTCGCGAGCAGCCGGTCGCACATCTGCCTGGCCCGGCCGGCGGCATCATCGGGGCTCGCGGCCTCGAGCTCGAGCTCGATCGCCCGGCCGACCCGCACCTGCTGCGTCCCCTC
>DASTUP010000008.1:0-5239 GCA_035759585.1 Gemmatimonadales bacterium
TGCCTCAGTTCGTCGGAATAGCTCGGCGCGCATAAAAAGGCAAAAGCGAATCCTCGCCGGTTCCACGGCGCGGCCCCGCGCACGGAGCGCTCCGGCAGTACCCTCCGCGCCTCCGCGCCTCCGCGGTGCAAGAACAAATCATCCCTTTCGCTTTCCCACGTGCATCGCCGTCACGCCGCCGAGGAATCGGGTGAAGCGAACCTCGGAAAACCTGGCCGATTCCATGCGGCGCGCGAGCTCCGGTGGCTCGGGGAAGACCCGCGCGGACTCTGGAAGCCAGTCATACGCCGTCGTATGTTTCGAGATCAACCGTCCGATGCGCGGCAAGACGTGCTCGAAATAGGCCAGGTACAGCCCGCGCAGGGGCTGGTGCGGGGGCGTGCTCATCTCGAGCACGACGAGCCGCGCACCGGGCTTCAGGACGCGCGCCGCTTCCCGGAGCCCGGCATCGAGATCCGCCAGGTTCCGGACGCCCCATCCCACCACGGCGCCGTCGAACGCGGCATCAGGAAAGGGCAGCTCGAGAGCGTCGGCCGTGACCGGCTCGACGCGGTCCGACTTGTGCCGCCCGAGCTCGAGCATCGGCTGGACGAAGTCGGCGCCGACGATGCGGCCGCGGAATCCGGGCTGGCGCGAAAGGATCGCCGCGAAGTCGAGCGTGCCGGCGCAAAGATCGAGATAGCGGCCGGCCGGCGCACGCTCCCAGTCGAGCTGCTCGACCGATTTGCGTCTCCAGTACAGATCCAGCCGCATGCTGATGATGCGGTTGAGCCGGTCGTACGTGGGAGCGATGGCGGTGAACATCTGGCGGACGTACGCCCGCTTTGCCGCCCCGCCCGAGACTGGTAACTCACGATCCGAGGCGAACATAGGCGCAGAATGTAGTCCCCTGCGGAGTCCCGCCGCAAGCAGCGGGCGCAACCGGTGACCGACCGGCGCGCTGCCCTTGCCGCCGCGACGGACCAGGAGGTCGTCGCGCTGGCCCGCACGGGTCACGAGCCGGCGTACCGCGAGCTGATCCGCCGCTACGAGCGGCCGATCTTCTCGCTGGTGTTCCGCATGGTCCGCGACCGCGAGCTCGCCGAGGACCTCGCGCAGGAGACGTTCGTCAAGGCGCTCAACGCGATCGAGTCGTACCGCCCCGAATTCAAGTTCTCCTCCTGGATCTTCAAGATCGCGAACAACGCCGCGATCGATCATCTCCGCCGGCGCGAGCTCGACACGCTCTCGCTCGACGGCTCGCCGCACGCCGAGACTCCCGAAGCCATGGAGGCCACGGCGCTGCAGATCGGCAACCGCCTCGAGTCTCCGCTCGATGCGGTCGAGGCGAAGGAGCTCGGCAGCGCCATCGAGGCCGCCATCGGCCAGCTCCGTCCCGAGTACCGCTCGTGCATTCTCCTCCGCCACGTCGAGGGTCGCGCGTACGAGGAGATCGCCGAAATCCTGAACCTTCCGCTGGGCACGGTGAAGACCTACATCCACCGCGCCCGCAATGAGTTGCGCCAGTCTCTCGCCCACCTTCGCGAATGAAACCTTCGATGAATACCTGCCGTAGGAGGGTTCACTTATGACCCGGTCCGTGAATCCGCACCTGTCGTCCGACGATTTCGACGCTCTGCTCGAGGGCGCCGCGAGCCAGGATGCGCAGGCGCATCTGGCGGCATGCGCGCTCTGCCGCGACCAGGTCGCGGCCGATCGCACGGTCGTGACGCGGCTCGAGTCGCTCTCGAGTTTTGCGCCGTCTGCGGATTTCCCCGGGCAGGTCATGGCGCGGGTGGTCATCCCGGATCCCTTCGCCCTCCATTCGTTCGGCTCCGCGCGGCGGAAGGTGTTCGCCACGCGGCGCTCGCTTGCCGCAGCGGCTTCGGTCGCCATCATCGTGGTCGGCGCGATGGCGGCAAGCGTCATCTGGACGGTCGGCAACCGCGAGACGCTCGCGGCGGCCGGGTCGTGGCTCGGCGGAGAAGCCGTGAGCTGGCTCTGGATCGCGGTGCGCGGAGGTGCGGCCAACCTGATGGAGCAGCCCTGGTATGCCGCCGCGCGCGGGTTCCTGGGCTCACCCACCCGGCTCGCCATTCTTTCCGCCGCCGTCTCCACGCTCTATCTCGGCGGACTCTTCGCGCTGCGGAGGCTCATGACCCTGCCGGCCCGGGGAGGGACCCATGCGCACGCGTAGCGTTGCATTCGCCCTGTCCCTCCTCGCGGCGGGCGGCATCGTTCGGCCTGCCAGCGCCGATCCGAGGAACGCCGGCGATGTGGCCGCCGGAGCCGCCCGGGACATCTGGCACTTCATCCAGCAGATCCGCGGCGAAGGAAGCGATACCACCGGGCCGGTGCGGTCCCGTCCGCAGGCCTCCCAGCCGCAGGCCATTCCGCAGGCAGCGCCGCAGGGCCTGACGCTCGACCTCTCCGATCTCTCGCATCCGCTCGTCCTCGAGGAACACCTCACCCGCCTGGCGGACATGGCGGCGGACGACATGCGGGTCACCGTTCCGAACGGCACCGCGCGGCTGGGCGCCTATAGTGTCGGGTCCGATCAGTCGATCGCCGGCCACCTCCTCGTCGTTCGCGGCGATGCGCAGGTCTTCGGCCGGCTGCAGGGAAACCTCGTCACCTACGATGGCGACATCTTCGTCCATCCGGGCGCGGTCATCTCGGGCGATGTGCTCGCGATCCACGGCACGGTGCACGACCGCGGCGGCGAGATCGGCGGCGAATCACGCACGCTGAGCGCCGTGGCCCCGCAGGTCGCCGCCGCCACGCCACCGCTTTCCGCGGGCGAGGCGACGCTCCGCCGGCTCGCCGGGGTCGTCGGCGTCTTCCTGGCGCTCGCGGCCCTTGGCGTCGGCCTCGCGGCGTTCGGCAGGAACAATCTCCAGGTCGTGTCCGACACGGTATCGCACAGCTTCGGGCGCGCATTCGTGACGGGCCTCGTCGGCCAGATCCTGATCCTCCCGACGTTCGGCATGCTCGTCGTCGGGCTGGTGCTGAGCGTGGCTGGCATCCTGCTGCTGCCGTTCGCCGTGGCGGTGTACGTGCTGCTGGTGATCGTCGGGGTCGTTGGCGGGTATCTCGCGGTCGCACACGCCATGGGCGAGACCTACACGCGCCGGCGGCTCGCGCAGGGGATCCTGGTCGGCGCACCCGGAAGCTATCAGTTCCTTCTCGTCGGGCTCGTTGCGACGACGGCGCTCTGGCTCGCGTGGGCCCTCTTCGGATGGGTGCCCGTGGCAGGATCGCTCATCCGCGGCGCCGCGATCCTCATCACCTGGCTCCTCGCGACCGCCGGCCTCGGTGCAGCATTGCTGAGCCGCGCAGGGATCCGCGAGAATTTCGCCGGACGCATCATCCCGCCCGAAGCGCTCACCGACGAGTACCTCTGGGCCACGCCGCAGTTCGGTGTCCCGGCCGTAAAGCGGCCGGGCACCGGCAGCCGCGCCACCGGCCAGCGCGAGTGAAGGCGGCGGTCCTCGCGCTGGCCGCGGCCCTCCTGCTCCATCCGGCAGAGGGCGCGGCGCAGCAGATGCGTGAGTTCAGCGCGGCGCGCCAGCGTCACGGAGAGAGCCGGCTCGCGACGCGGCTCGATTTCGGTGCCGGCTCGCTCCGGCTCGCTCCGGGACCCGTCACTCACCTCTACAGCCTCCAGCTCACCTACGACGTCGAACGCTTCCGACCGATCAGCCGCTTCGATCCGGTAGCCGGAACGGTGCATCTCGGCCTCGAGAGCACGGGTCGGTCCGGCCTCCGCGTTTCCTCGCGCGAGCACCTCGAGCAGACGGCAGAGGTCCGGCTTTCCCCCGCCGTGGCGCTCGATCTGGACGTGGCGCTGGGCGCAGTCGACGCGAACATCGAGCTGGGAGGGCTTCGGCTCGCTTCGCTGCGCGTCGGGACCGGCGCCAGCCGTTCCGCGATCCGCTTTTCCACGCCGAACCTCGCGCCGTGCGCCGTTGCCGTCATCGAGGCCGGTGCCGCGGAGGTCGCGCTCACCGGACTCGGCAACAGCCGGTGCGACCGGATCACCTTCAGCGGCGGCGTCGGCACCGCGCTCCTCGACCTGAGCGGCGTCTGGACCTCCGATGCGGACCTCGACGTCTCGATGACCATGGGCGAGCTCACCCTCCGCCTCCCGCGGAACGTCGGCGTGAAGGTGGAGATGGCGAAGTTCCTTTCCAGCTTTGCCTCGGCGGGCTGGACTCGCGAGGGCAACACCTACCTGTCCCCCGGCTACGCTACGGCCGAGCGCAGGGTGAACATCTCGTTGTCGACGACGATCGGAAACGTGAATGTGGAGTGGCTGCGGTAAGTCAGATGATTCGGGTGCGGTTCGGGATCGAGACTGGCTGAAAGGCGCACGCGAAAGCACGAAAGGACGAAAGGTTCAGTGGTCGATATGGCTCCGCGCCCCTGGTGGGCTCGGAGCTTTCGCTTTTGGGGGCTTCCCCGGCGGCTCCTCGCGTCAGGCGTCCTTTTCGTGTTTTCGTGCGCGCAGTTCATCCTTTCATGATCCCGGGTGCCGCCCTATGATTGAATCGTCCGCTTGACCACTCCCCGCTCGAAGCGAGGCGTACAGTGGATCCGCTGCAGACACTTGGCTTTGCCCTCGGGACGTCCTTCGCCTCGGGGCTCAATCTCTATCTCACGATGGCCACCGCCGGTCTCTTCCAGCGGCTCGGCATCGTCGAGCTTCCCGCCTCGCTCCAGATCCTCGCGCACCCCGCGGTCATGGGGATCGCGGTGACGCTGTTCCTGATCGAGTTCATCGCCGACAAGATCCCGCTGGTGGACAGCGCCTGGGACGCGGTGCACACCTTCATCCGCCCTCCGGCGGCGATGGTGCTCGCCTACGCCTCGTTCGGTGGCGACGTTCCCGAGATCTGGAAGATCGGCGCCGGTCTTCTCGGCGGGAGCGTGGCGCTCACCTCGCACGGCGCAAAGGCATCCGCGCGCGCCGCCGCGAACGCGAGCCCGGAGCCGGTGAGCAACTGGTTCCTGAGCTTCTTCGAGGACGCCGTCGCCGTCGGCCTGAGCTGGCTCGCCGCGACGCACCCGGTCCTCACGGCCGGCATCGTCCTCGTCCTCGTCATCATCGCCGGCTTCATCATCTGGAAGCTCTACGGCTTCTTCCGCCGGGCCATCATGAAAGTGAGGGAGGGCTATCAGCGCGCTGTCGCCGTTACGACCGGATCTGGATAGTGTTTTTTTGTTGAACGCGGAGGCGCGGAGCCGCGGAGGGCGCACC
>DASTUP010000009.1:0-15425 GCA_035759585.1 Gemmatimonadales bacterium
AGATCCGCAACCCGCTCGCTTCCATCCGCAGCTCGGTCGAGCAGCTCGCGCGCGGCCGCCACGCGGGCGACGATGAAAAGGTTCTCGCCGGCCTCATCGTGCGCGAGAGCGACCGCCTGAGCCGGCTGCTGAGCGAGTTCCTCGATTTCTCGCGCGTGCGGGCCACACGGGCGGAGCCGGTGGACGTGCACGAAGTGGCCACGGCGGCGGTGGGGCTCGTCGAGGCGCATCCCGACCGGAAGCCGGGCGCGCGCATCCGGGTGGATGGCGAGCCGACCATCATCGAGGGCGACGAGGACCTCCTGCACCGGACCCTCGTCAATCTCATCCTCAATGCCGTACAGGCCGCGGGGGACGGACCGGTGGACGTGACCGTCTCGGTGCGTGCCGTGCGGCAGGGC
This sequence comes from Gemmatimonadales bacterium, assembly GCA_035759585.1. Lineage (GTDB taxonomy): Bacteria > Gemmatimonadota > Gemmatimonadetes > Gemmatimonadales > GWC2-71-9 > CAMLLJ01. The sequence continues at coordinate 402 of DASTUP010000009.1, forward strand.
GATCTTCCGGCGGGCCTGCGGATCGATCGGCCCGTTCGTCTCCGGGTCCGGGACACCGGGCCCGGGATTCCCGAGGAAATCCGGGAGCGGATGTTCGAGCCGTTCGTGAGCCGCCGACCCGGCGGCACCGGGCTCGGGCTCGCGATCGTGCAGCGCGCAATCGCGGCGCACCGGGGCGCCGTGATCGTCGATTCGGAGCCGGGTGCAGGAACCACATTCACCATCTATCTGCCCGCCACCTGGGTGGCGGAGGACGTCGCATGAGTCAGAAGCCGAGCATCCTTGTCGTGGACGACGAGTCGGGCATCCTCGATACCCTCAGGATCCTCCTCAGGAACGAGGGGTTCGAGGTCACCACCGCGCAGGGCGGGCGGGCGGGCCTGGAGCAGATCAGGACCGGCACGCACGACATCATCCTCTCCGACGTCCGGATGCCCGGGGTCGGCGGGCTCGACATCCTTGCGGCCGCCAAGGAGCAGGACTCGATGACGCCCGTGATCCTGATGACGGCGCAGGCCGACCTCCGGAGCGCCATCGACGCGCTCAACCTCGGCGCCTACTACTACATCCAGAAGCCGTTCTCGAACGACGATCTCGTGGCCATCGTCCGGCGCGCGAGCGAGTATCGCGCGGTGCGGGTCGAGAACAAGCAGCTGAAGCAGGAGATCCGCCGGCGCGAGCGGAACGGCAACGTCGAACGCCCGATCGGCAAATCGAAGCGGTTCACCGAGCTGCTGCGCCTCGCCGAGCACATCGCCCCGACCGATTCGACCGTGCTGATCCAGGGAGAAAGCGGAACGGGCAAGGAGGTCGTGGCGCGCTACCTCCACAACCTCTCGTCGCGCGCCGAAGGGCCGTTCATGTCGATCAACTGCGGCGCGCTCCCCGAGAACCTGCTCGAGAGCGAGCTCTTCGGCCATGTGAAGGGAAGCTTTACCGGCGCGGTGCGGGACAAGCAGGGGCTCTTCGCCGCTGCGCGCGGCGGGACCTTCTTCCTCGACGAGGTCGGGGAGATGCCGCCGTCGCTCCAGGTGAAGCTGCTCCGCGTGCTGCAGGAGCGCGAGGTGATTCCGGTCGGGGCAACCGAGTCGATCCCGGTGGATGTCCGAATCATCGCGGCCACCAACCGCGACCTCGAGGAGGAGATCCGGCGCGGCAACTTCCGATCCGACCTGTTCTACCGGCTCAACGTCATCGCGCTCGACCTTCCGCCGCTCCGGGAGCGGCGGGACGACCTCCTCCTCCTCATCGAGTCCTTCCTCAACCAGCTCGGCAGCGAAAGCGAGTCGGCGCCGAAGGCGCTCAGCTCGGAGGCGCTGGACGCGGTGATGGTGTACGACTGGCCGGGCAACGTCCGCGAGCTCGAGAACGCGCTCGAGCATGCGGTCGTCCTCAGCCGCGGGAACATCATCGACGCGGGTGCGCTTCCCGTCCGGATCACTACCCGAAGGAAGGAGCCGCTCGTCGCGGAGCGTTCCTACCGCAATCCGGCGCTGGAAGTCATCGAGCGCGCCTACATCATGTGGGTGCTCCAGGCGGAAGGTGGGAACAAGACCCGCGCTGCCGAGGTCCTCGGCATCGATCCCTCGACGCTCTATCGGAAGCTGAGCCGGTACGAGGAGCAGCAGGTCGCCGAGGCATAGCATCGAATCAGCCGCGACATGGATATCGATGGATATCATTAGAGAGGCGGGCCGCCGGGCCCGCCTTTCGCTTGGCAGTTCCGCATGTCACGGTACCGCACCGCGTTTCCGCGATACGCCCTCGATTCAGCCACTGCACTAACCTGCATCCGGGTCGGTTCGGGGAGCCCAGCTCGCCGCCGCCTTGCAAAATCCGCGGATTTCATGGCGCGCCCGGGCGTGCAATGCTCTTCATAACATGGCGTAAGCTGTTGACTCCGGCCCGCTTGCGCGGCCTCCCCGACGGGTGGCACAGGCGTTGCCTTTCCATGGCCCCGGACAGACCCCCACTCACTGCTGGCTCGGACAGTTTGCAGGCTTACCACTTCCGGAGGTTGGGCACCATGATGAACCGCAAGGGCTTTACGCTCATCGAGCTCCTCATCGTCGTCGTGATCATCGGCATTCTTGCCGCGATCGCGATCCCGAAGTTCGCGAACACGAAGGAGAAGGCCGTCGTGGCCTCGATGAAGAGCGACCTGAAGAACCTGGTCGCCGCGCAGGAAGCGTTCTTCTCGGACAACCAGGACTACGCCGGGTCGGTCGCGGCGACGCAGACGAACGGCACGGGTGGCGCGGGCGCGCTCGCCTTCACCCCGTCGGCGAACAACGTGATCACGATCAACTACGTCGACGCGTCCGGCTGGTCGGCCACCGTCGTCAACGCGACCGTGTCGAGCGCCTCGAACGACCAGTGCGGCATCTTCGTGGGTGATGCTGCGACGTTTGCCGGCGGCGCCGGCCTGGCCGCGACGGACCCGGAGGGTGCACCGCGCTGCTACTAAGCCTCGATTGAGGCAGCATCAAAGCCCTTGATGCGGCGAGTGGGCGGCGGTGGTTACCGCCGCCCATTTCGCTAAGGGCACCGAAGGACGCTGGGGCCGATCCGAGTACCACGGCACCAGGGCAGGTACCCGGAAGCGCATACGGACCAAACAGGGAGGCATGTGTGGCGACGCAGGCAGCGATGAAAAACCTGAACGGCAGCGAGCGTGGCTTCACGCTCATCGAGCTGCTGATCGTGGTGGTGATCATCGGCATCCTGGCCGCCATCGCCATCCCGAAGTTCTCGAACACGAAGGACCGCGCGATCATCAGCCAGATGAAGAGCGATCTGCGCAACCTGGTTGCCGCGCAGGAGGCGTACGCGGCCGATCACGGCAACGCCTATTACAACGGCCCGCTGCCGGACCCGTCGATGGTGTACGGCGGTTCCGCGGGCGTCACCGTCACGCTGTCGACCGTCACCGCCACAGGCTGGGCCGCCACGGCGACGCATGGATCCGTCACCCGTATCTGCTACATCTTCACCGGGACCTCGGGTCCCCACGGCGTGGCGACGGTCGAAGGGCGCGTAGCCTGCTCCCTCTGAGGACCTGACCATGAGGACAGGAGCGTTGCGCTCGCTCCGCGACCAGCTGCTCGTGCAGCTGGTTTTCCTGGCAAGCGCGGCCGTGCTCCTCGTCGGCCTGATCACGCTGGTCCTCGCCGGCGCCGACCTCGGGACGCTCCTCCTCCCGCTCGGCGCCTTCTGGCTGGGAAGCACCGTGATCTTCGTCCTCTTCGGCATCCACGTCACGCGGCGCGACGTGCTCGCCCCGCTCTCGGCGCTTTCGAACGAAGCGGACCGGCTCGCCGCCGCCCTGCCCGGGACGCCGATGCCGGCCGCGGGGACCTACGAATCGCGGGAATTCGTGCAACTCGCCGAGCGCTACCGCGCCATGGCGGAAGGACTCCTCGACGCGCAGAGCCAGGTCGTGCGGGTCGAAAAACTCGCCGGAATCGGACAGCTCGCGGCGGGCGTGGCGCATGAGGTGCGGAACCCGCTGGGCGCGATCGCGACGTACATCGAGGTCCTGCGGAGGCGCGGGGTGGATCCCGCGGCGCTCGAGGAAATGCAGCGCGCGGTGGACCGGGTCGAGAAGATCGTCGCTTCGCTGCTCGACTACTCGCGGCCCGGCGAAACCTCGGGCGCGACCGATCCCGCCGCCGCGCTCCGGACGGCGGCCGATTTCCTCGCGGCGCAGGGTGTATTCCGGGAGCATGAGCTCGCCCTCGAGCTTCCCGAGTCGCTGCCGCCGGTGCGCGGCGATCGCCATGCGCTCGAGCAGGTCGCGGTGAACCTGCTGCTCAACGCCTGCGATGCCGCGCCTGGCACGCGCATCTGGGCCGGGGTTCGCGCGCATGAACTGGAGCTCAGGCCGCATGCCGCTGCGCGCGCAGCGGAAGCCGATCCGCGTCTCGGGCGGCGCTATCTCCCGCGCCCTCGGCGGCCCGAGCTGCCGGCCGGCACGCGCGGCGCGCTGCTCTACGTCGCCGACGACGGCCCCGGAGTTGCTGATGCAGACCGGGAGCGGGTCTTCGATCCGTTCTTCACGACCAAGGCTCCGGGCAAGGGCACCGGCCTCGGACTGGCCATCGTGGCGCGCACGGTGCACGCTGCGGGCGGGCTCGTCTGGGTGGACCGCGCGCGGGAAGGCGGCGCGGCTTTCAAGGTGTTTCTCCCAGCCACCGGGACGGCAATGCACTGATGCGCATACTCATCGTGGATGACGAGGCCCCGCTCCGCCAGTCGCTCTCGCTGCTGCTGGCGGAATCGGGCTATCGCGTCGAGACAGAGGGGAACCCCGTGCAGGCACTCGCCCGCGCGGAGGCCGAGGCGTTCGACCTCATTCTCTGCGATGTGCGCATGCCGGAGATGGATGGTCTCTCGTTCCTCCGGCGCTATCGCGCGGCGGGGGGCGGGGCGCTCATGGTCATGATGAGCGCCTACGGCGGCGAGGATGCCGCGCTCGAGGCGATGCGCGAAGGCGCGTACGACTATCTCAACAAGCCGTTCCGTCCCGACGAGGTCACCCTCACGATCCAGAAGGCGGAAGAGCGGGAGCGGCTCCGCCGCGAGGTGGACACGCTCCGCGCGTCGCTCGGCGCGGAACAGGTGCGCGACGTGGTCGTCGCCGAGAGCCGCTCGATGCGCGACCTGCTGGAGCTCGCCGCGCGGGTGGCGGGACACGCGACGACCGTCCTCCTCACCGGCGAGAGCGGGACCGGCAAGGAAGTGATGGCGCGCGCCATCCACCGGATGAGCCCGCGCCGCGAGGCGCCGTTCACCGCCATCAACTGCGCCGCGATTCCCGAGCAGCTCCTCGAAGCGGAGCTCTTCGGCCACATCAAGGGTGCCTTCACGGGCGCCACGTCGGATCGCGCCGGCCTTTTCGAATCGGCGAACGGCGGCACCCTGCTGCTCGACGAGATCGGCGACATGCCGCTCGGCCTCCAGGCCAAGCTCCTCCGCGTGCTCGAGGAAGGCACCGTGCGCCGGATCGGCGCCCGGGAGACGCGTCCGATCGACGTGCGCGTGATCGCCGCGACCGCCCGCCCGCTCGACCAGTCGATCGAGGACGGGAGTTTCCGCGCCGACCTCTATTACCGGCTCAACGTCGTGAATCTCCATCTTCCCCCGCTCCGCGATCGGCGGGAGGACATCACGGCGCTGATCACCCATTTCGCCCGCCAGGTCGCGGAGCGCCTCACGCGTCCCGTCAGCATCACGCCGCGGGCCCTCATCCAGCTGTCCGAGCACCGGTGGCCGGGCAACGTGCGTGAGCTCCGGAACGCGATCGAGCGCGCTGCGGTGCTCAGCGCCGACGGCCGCCTGGATATCGCCGATTTCAGCCTGGCGAGCAACGGGCGGAACGGCTCGAACGGCAATGGCAACGGGAATGGCAATGGATACGGTCATGCCGCCTACGAGCTCAAGCCGCAGGTCGAGCAGCTCGAGCGCGCCACGATCCTCCGGGCGCTCGAAGCCTCGAAGGGCAACCGGCGGGACGCCGCGCAGCTTCTCGGCGTGAGCCTCCGGACCCTCTTCTACAAGCTGCGCCGCTACCAGCTCGACTGACGCGCAGAATTCTGCAGTTCGCGCAGGATTCTGCATGGACCATCGCGCCGCCAGCCCGACTTAACCCATTGCCAATACAACAGTTGACTTCTGGCCCGCCAAATGCTCATTGGCGGGTCCGTTCCTGGCGATGTCCGGCATCGCCCACTCGCACGGCGGAGAACGAGATGGCGTCACGCAGAGGGTTCACGCTCATCGAGGTCATGATCGTCATCGTGGTGGCGGGCCTGCTCTTCATGATCGGGCTGCCACGGCTCCGGGATGCCGTCCTCCGGAACAACGTCTATCAGTCGCGCGTGGCGCTTTCCGCGCTGTACGCGCGGACCCGCGCCGTGTCGATCGAGCAGGGGCGGATGGGGTACCTCGCCATCAGCGGCAACCGCGTGGCCGTGCTCGTGCGCCTCACGCCCACCGGCGCCGCCTGGGCGGATACGATCGGCGTGGTCGAAGACCTGAACGAACGCTACGGCGTCACCGTCACCACCACCGACGACACCATCCGCGTCGATCCGCGCGGCTTCGGTCTCAACGATCTGACTGAAACGATCGCCGTCAGCCGGGACGGGATCGCGGATACCATCTTCATCAGCCCGTTCGGGAGGATCCAGCAGTGACGAACCGCCAGGGGTTCACCGTGGTCGAGGTGCTCGTCGCCATCATGGTGCTGGGCGTCGGCATCCTTGCGCTGGTCGGGTCGTCCGCGTTGGTCAGCCGGATGATCGGCGAGGGGAAGCGCGCCACCTACGCGGCGCAGATTGCACAGCGGCGCATCGAGGCATTCCGGCGGGAAGCGGCGCTGACCGCCAATTGCGGCAGCCTCGCCGCTGCCACCGGGACGGCCAGCACCGATCGCATCACGGAGCAGTGGGCCATCACCGTCGGCAACGACAGCCGGAACATCACCGTGCGCGCCATCTATCCGAACGGCCGCGGCAACGACACCGTGCAATTGACCACCATCGTGGGATGCTACTGACCATGCGCACACGCCTGTCGAATCGCCGCGGCTTCTCGCTGATCGAGCTGCTCGTCGTCGTGGTCCTCATGGGGATCATCGGCGCCACGCTGACCCGCGTCCTCCTCAACATGCAGCGCGCATCCCGTGCGCAGTCGGAGCGCGTCACGCTGCAGGGAAATCTCCGGGCGGGGATTGCCTTCATTCCGGCCGAGCTGCGGGACCTCAGTGCGGAGGACATCATCGTCGCGGACCCCGATCATATCGAGTACCGGGCCATGCGCGCCGCCGGCGTCGCATGCGCGGTCGCGGGGACCCAGCTCACGCTGCGGGATGCGCTCACTTTCAGGTACCGCCCCATCCTGGCAGGCCGGGACAGCGCTTTCGTCTTCGTCGAGAATGATCCGACGCTGGGTGCCGACGATCAGTGGGTCGCGGTCGGCATCACGGGTGTCGCCGCCGGCACCTGTCCGGGTGGTGGCGCCGCGACGGTCCTGACCCTGGCGAACGCCGGCGTCGGCGCGGTGCTCGGACAGATCGTGGTCGAGGCGCCGGTCCGCATGTTCGAACGCATGGAGCTCGGTCTCTACACGGCGGACGGACGCTCCTGGCTCGGCGCGCGGTCGATCAGTGCCGGCGAAGCAGCGATGCAGCCGGTTCTCGGTCCGCTCGTCGCCGACAGCGGCCTCAAGCTGACGTATCACGCCGCCAACGGCGCCGCGACAGGCACCATCGCGAACATGCGCCAGATCAACATCACGCTCATGGGCGAGACCGGCGTTCCCATCTCGTCGGCCTACGGCGGCCCGGTAATCCACGACGATTCGATCGTCGCCCGAGTCCTTCTGCGGAACGCCAACTGATGACCACCCAGACCCCCACCGGGGAACCTTCCATGCGTGCACCCAGGCTTTCGGACGAACGAGGCATCGCGCTGGCCATGGCGGTCTTCGCCCTCGTGATCATCGGCGTGCTGGTCGCGGGCGCCTTCTTCTCGGGCCGGCTCGAGCAGCGCGGCGGCGCCAACTCGGTGCTCGCCACCGAGGCGTTCGAGGCGGCGGAAGGTGGTGTAGCCTACACCGTGAGCCCCGATGGGTGGAATACCGCGACATTCAACGCTCTCGCGGTCGGGACCGATGCGGTGCAGCCGGCGGTTCCGTTCGGCACCAACCTGCAGGCGGTGCCCACGGTCACGAAGCTCAACGCGTCCGTCTATCTCGTGCGGAGCGAGGGGCAGCGGCTTTCGGGCGGCAACGTCCTGGCACGCCGACTCGTCGGCACCCTCGTGCGGGCCGTCATTCCCGACATCGAAATTGAAGGCGCGCTCACGGTATACGGCCAGCTCCGGCTCGGCGGCTCGGCGGACATCGATGGCGTCGACCACATGCCCGCGGGATGGGGCGGGAGCTGCGGCGCCGCGGGCGATCCGGTGGCCGGCGTGCGCATCAACGAGGACGACATCCAGACGAGCGGCAGCAACTGCGGCGGCGATCCACCGGCCTGCGTCGGCGGCGATCCAGCCGTCGAGATCGACTCGTCCGTCACGCCATCGACGTTCACCAACTTCGGCGACATGACGTTCGATGACCTCGCCGCCGCGGCCAATCTCACGGTCTCGGGCACGCTTACCGGCCTCTCGCCCGATTCGCTCGCGCCGCCGGTCGGGTCCCCCGCCGGAACGCCGGGGCGCTGCAATCGCGCGAATTTCCTCAACTGGGGAGAGCCCGGCATCGCCGGCGTGATGGTCATTCCGCCCTGCTACAACTACTTCCCGATCGTCTACGCGCCCGGCGACCTGCACATCAGCGGCGGCCGAGGCCAGGGCATTCTCCTCGTGCGGGGCAACCTGACGCTCTCGGGCGGCGTGGAGTTCTTCGGCCCCGTGATCGTGCTCGGCGAAGTGCGGAGCACCGGCACCGGCGGCCACGTCTATGGCGGACTGATGGCCCGGAACGCGAACCTCGACCCTTCCGTCATCACCGGTAACTCGGTGGTGAATTACTCGAGCTGTGCGGTGGCGCGGGCGCTCCTCGGCGCCGCCTCGGTCAAGCCGATCAACGGTCGGAGCTGGGCGCAGCTCTTCTGACGGTTCGCAAGGTGAAAGAAAGGTGGCGAAAGGGGGTGCCCGGACCGTACGGGCGCCCCCTTTTGCACTCCTGACCAGCAGGCCTATCCCATGGAAGAGCATGGAGTTACCACACGGCATTGCCATCATGGCACATCGGTTGCTCCCAAGGGGCTGCAATCCTTGTCAATCGGGCGCGGGAAAGGGGTAGGGGAAGCGCGTTTTGCGGCTCCCCGGTTGGGCGGAATCCGATTGCACGAGGGCGTGTCGTCATCTACGGTAGCTGGCCCGCCACCTCCACAGACCTGGTTCTTATGGCACTGTTCGGTCGGAAGAAGACCACCGTCGCCCTCGATATCGGCAGCGGGCTGATCAAGCTCGTGCAGATCTCGCATGGGACCGGCGAGCCGGTCCTCACCAAGGTCGCCACGACCCAGGTGGTCGATGACGCCATCGTCGAAGGCGAAGTGATGGACAAGGGCATCGTGGCCGACGCAGTCCGCGGCCTGATGGCCTCGTCCGGCATCAAGACGAAGCAGGTCGTGACCGCCGTCGGCGGCCGCGACGTGATCATCAAGAAGATCGCGATGGACCGGATGAAGGAAGCGGAGGCCCGCGAGGTCATCCGCTGGGAGGCCGAGCAGCACGTGCCGTTCGACATGGACAACGTCGAGCTCGACTTCCAGATCCTCGACCCGGACGCCGACGGCCTCCAGATGACGGTGCTCCTCGTCGCCGCCAAGCGCGAGCTGGTGGAGACGAAGCTCTCGCTCCTCCGGGACGTCGGGCTCGAGCCGTCCATCATCGACGTGGACGCCTTTGCGCTCCACAACGCCTTCGAGGTCAATCATCCGGATGCCATGCGCGGCGTCGTCGGCCTGGTCAACATCGGGCACGAGACGACGAACGTGAACATCCTCGACGACGGGGTTCCCGTCCTCACCCGCGACATCTCGATCGGCACGCGCCGCTTCCGCGAGGACCTGCAGCGCGAGCGCGGCCTCTCCGCCGAAGAAGCGGAGCGGATGCTCCAGGCGTTCGAGACCGACCCGATGCTGCTGCCCTTCCTCGAGAACCGCGGCGAAGAGCTCGCGGTCGGCATCGAGCGCGCGGCGGCGTTCCTCCAGTCGGCGAGCCGTTCCGCCGGCGGAGTGTCCCGCCTCTTCACGACCGGCGGGGGCTCGCGGATTCCGGGCCTCAACAAGATCCTGGCCGACCGGCTCCGCCTGCCGGTTCAGCAGGCCAACCCGATCCAGCGCCTCACAGTCGCCGAAGGAGTCTTCGACATGGTGGAGCGCGATGAGATCGCTCCCCTGCTGATGCTTCCGATCGGCCTGGCGCTGCGGTCCGCGGCGTGACCCCGACCAAGGGAACCGACGTCAGATGATTACCATCAATCTCCGCCCCGGCCAGAAGCGCAAGCGCGCGGGCAATCCCCTCAAGGATGTCGGCGAGCGCTTCCGCGCCCTCGGCACCCGGGTCAAGGATCCGCTGCTCATCGGCGCCGCGGCCGCCTGGGTCATCGTGGCCGGCTTCCTCGCCGTCAGCATGTTCATGACGCAGCGCGACCTCAGCGCGCTCGAGCCGCGCATCGAGCAGGCGCGCGCCGAGCACACGCGCTTCAAGACCTTCCTCGCGCAGAAGCGGAAGCAGGAGCTGATCCGCGACTCGCTCGTCGCGCAGATCGGCGTGATCCGCACGGTGGATGGCGACCGCTACGTCTGGCCGCACATCCTCGACGAGATCGCGCGGGCGCTGCCGGCGTACACCTGGCTCACCAACGTCGCGGTGGAGGCCAACAACGTCGTCAACACCGCCGTCACCGACACCACCGCCGCCGACACACTGCCGGCTCCGCTGCAGTTCCGCGTCGAGGGCCGCACGGTGGACATGCAGGCGTACACGCGGTTCCTCCGGCAGCTCGAGTCGTCGCCCTGGATCGAGGAGGTCATGGCGGTCGAGGCGAAGACGGTGGTCGAGAAGGAGCGTCCCGTGACGGCATTCACGATCCGCGCAACGTTCACCCGGGCCGATTCGGCGTACATCCGGACGGTGCCCCTCAGCGAGTCGGTGAGGTAGACGATGGCCATCTCGAACGAGAAGTCCACCCCGATCCTCCTCATCCTCGTGGCCGGCCTGGTCGGCTACATGGGATACACCGGGACGGTGGTGTCGAGCCTCGGCATCCAGGGCGTGCAGGCGGACAAGGCCGAAGTCACGGCCATGCGGGACACGCTCGGCACGCTCGAAGCGCAGATCGACAGCGCCAAGAAGGAGCTCGCGAAGGGCACGGCGGAGGATCTCCGCCGGAAGCTCGACGAGCACCGCGCGAGCCTGGCGCTGCTCCGCCGGCTCGTGCCGGAGAGCAACGAGGTGCCGAACCTCCTCGACGACATGTCGACCCGCGCCAAGCTCCGCGGCGTGAACCTGGCGCAGGTGGTGCCGTCGCCGGTCGAAGGCGGGCCGGTGCCGTTCAACACCTACCGCTACTCGATCACGGTCCTCGGCCGCTACGACCAGATCGGTGAGTTCCTCTCTGACGTGGCGAGCCTGCAGCGCATCATCGTGCCGCAGGGCGTGCAGGTCGCGGCCGCGAACCAGGTGGCGGCGAAGGCACTGGGAGACACGAGCGGGTCCCTGCTCGAGGCGAAGTTCCAGATCCGGACGTACGTCAAGTCCGCAGGCGCGGAAGGAGAGGCCAGTGGCACGTAATCATCTGAACGCCTGTCTGCTCGCGCTGGTCGCGCTCGGCGCGGCCTGCAGCAGCGACACCGGCGACGAGGCGGCCGACGAGGCCCAGTCCGCAGCGCTCACGGCTGCCCGTGCGCGCTCCGACAGCATCCGCAAGGCTCGCGCGGCGGACACCACCGGCCAGCCGGTGCAGGTGGCGATGGCCGGCGCCGCGGCCCAGCCGGTCGCGGACGAGAACTCGGTCCTGCGTGAGTCGTTCGCCTATGGCGGTGGCGCCCGCGATCCCTTCGCGTCGCTCATCGACCTCAAGGCCACGGGACCCGAGCTGAGCAACCTCCAGCTCGTCGGCATCTATCTCGACGTCGCCTCGACCGACAACAGTGTCGCGGTGCTGCGCGAGAAGGATTCCGGAAAGCGGTACAAGCTCCACGTCGGTGACCAGCTCGGCCGGATGCAGGTGGTGGAGATCGCCGCCAAGGATGTGGTCTTCCGGATCGAGGACTTCGGGTACGAGCGGCAGGAAACTCTCTCGCTGCGCAAGCAGGAGGACATGACGCCATGAAGGCGCTGATTCGTTCGATGATCGCGGCGGCGGCCGTACTCGCGACGGCCGGTTCCGCGAGCGCCGCCCTCCAGGACGGCGAAGTAACCGGCGTCAGCGTGCAGCCGGCACCCGGCCGCGCCGAGGTCGTGATCGCGGTTCGCGGGGCCGTGGAGGTCAAGGATTTCGTCCTCCGGAATCCCGATCGCCTGGTGCTCGACCTGACCGGCGCGCAGCTCAGCGCCGCCAATGTGCGCTATGACGGAGTGATCCGCGGCGGCGTGCAGAACATCCGCTACAGCCAGTATCAGCCCGACGTGGTCCGCGTGGTCGTGGACTTCGATGCGCTGAAGGACTATGCCGTCGAGCGCGACGGCGAGTCGATCCGCGTGTCCTTCGGGAGCGAGCGGACCTTCCTGAGCTGGAGCTCGGATGTCGCCCCGATGCCGGCGGCGCCCGCGCCCTCCGCGCTCGCGGCGCTGCCCGAGCCGGCTGCCGAGGCTCCCGTCCGCGCCATCCCGGTGCGGGCCGAGGCGCCGTCGCCGGTCCTCAACTCGACGCTCTCGCGTGACGAGCCCCGCATCACCGTGAGCTGGGACCGCGCGAGCATCGCGGACGTCGTCACCGGGTTCGCCGCGTTCAGCGGCCGCAACATCATCCTCGGCAAGGGCATCACCGGTGAAGTCACCGCCGAGATCCGCAATCAGCCGTGGCCCGAGGCCTTCGCCGCGATCCTCGCGGCCCAGGGCCTGACCGCGCAGGAGATGAACGGCGGGATCATCCGCGTGGATGCCCCGGCGACGCTCGCGGCGCTCGACTCCCTCGAGCCGCTCGAGACCCGCACCGTCCGCCTCAACTACAAGCAGGCCGACTCCCTCGTGAAGGTGGTCGAGAGCGTCGTGACGAAGAACCGCGGGCGCGTCGTGGCCGCCACGAGCTCCAACGCGCTCGTCATCACCGACACCCGCAGCCGCATCCAGGGCGTCGTGGACTTCGTCTCCGGTCTGGACCTGCGCACGCCGCAGGTGTCCATCCAGGCCAAGATCATCTTCGTCGACCGCCGGAACCTCGAGCAGCTCGGGCTCAAGTACGACCTCGGCAGCCGCTCGCAGTTCTTCAACAAGCTGGTGCAGCGGAACCAGCCGGACGGCGAGTCGTACGAGGCCACCGAGAACATCATCGACCTCGGCGGCAACTCGCTCTCGGGCATCGCCAACGCCGACGCGAACATCACCGGCTCGGCGCTCGACCTCGTCTTCTCGACGGCCATCGGCGGCTTCTCGCTCACGAGCTTCCTCCAGGCCCTCGAGCGCGTCGAGCTCTCCGACGTGCAGGCCGAGCCGCTCATCACGACGCTCGACAACCAGCAGGCGGACATCCTCGTCGGTGACGAGATCCCGCTCCGCGTGGTCGACGCGAGCAGCCAGGCCGGGTCGGGCACCGGCACCCCGCGCTCCACGGTGCAGTTCAAGGAGACGGGCATCCGGCTCACGGTGACGCCGCACGTCACCAACAACCGCCAGATCCTCATGAACCTGAAGACCGAGCGCTCGAGCGTGCAGACGCTTGCCGCGGCGGACCTCGGCTTCACGATCCAGAAGCAGCAGGCCACGAACCAGCTCCTCGTCAACGACGGCGAGACGAGCGTGATCGGCGGCCTGACGGTCACCACCGTGACCCGGAGCCGGAGCGGCATCCCGCTGCTCTCGGGCCTCCCGGTAATCGGCAAGATGTTCAGCTACAGCTCGGACGACGAGAGCCGCCGCGACCTGATTATCTTGGTCACGCCCCGGATCGTGGACGACGGCATGACCACGCCGTAAGTCCGAGAGCCTGCAAAGCAACGAGCCCGGCCAGTCCGGGCTCGTCTGCTTTTATCGAGGAGGATCGATGCATCTCACCTTCGCCACGGCGGGGGAATCCCATGGGCGTGGCCTCGTCGCACTCGTCGAAGGCCTTCCCGCGGGGCTTCCCGTGTCCGCGGCCTGGGTGGATCGCGAGCTTGCCCGGCGGATGCAGGGCTACGGCCGGGGCGCGCGCATGAAGATCGAGCAGGACCGCATCGAGTGGCTCGCCGGGGTGCGCGCGGGGGAGACGCTCGGCTCGCCGGTTGCGATGGTGATCTGGAACCGCGACTGGGAAAACTGGGAAGACGTCATGGCCGCGGAGGCATCGGCCCCTGCGGACGGCGGCGAGGATGCCTCGCGCCACAGGCGCCGGCGGGTCGCCCGTCCGCGCCCCGGCCATGCCGATCTCGTCGGCGTGCTCAAGTACGATCGCCTCGACGCGCGCGACATCCTCGAGCGCGCGAGTGCCCGCGAGACGGCGGCTCGGGTGGCCGCCGGCTCACTGGCCCGGCGACTGCTCGACGAGTTCGGCGTCGGGATCGGAAGCCACGTCGTCTCGCTCGGCGAGATCGCGGCGATGCGCCCCGATACCCTCCCCGACCCGCTCAACGAAGCGGCCGACCGCTCGGCGGTTCGCTGCCTCGACGCCGAGGCGGAGCGGAGAATGATCGAGCGCGTGGACGCGGCAAAGAAGGCCGGCGACACCCTCGGCGGCGTCGTCGAGGTCGTGGCCCGGAACCTCGTGCCCGGGCTCGGCAGTCATGTGAGCTGGGACCGGAAGCTCGATGCGCGCCTGGCCGGCATCCTCATGTCGATCCCCGCGGTCAAGGGGGTCGAGATCGGGCTCGGCTTCGAAGCTGCACGCCGGCCCGGCTCTGCCGTGCACGATCCGATCGATCCGGGAGAGAACGAGCACGACGTGCGCACCGCTTTCCGCCGGCGCTCGAACAATGCGGGCGGACTCGAAGGCGGGATGACGACAGGGGAGCCGCTGGTGCTTCGCGTGGCCATGAAGCCGATCTCGACGCTGATGTCGCCGCTGCCCACCGTCGATCTCCGCACCGGCGCGCCGGCCGCGGCGCAGAGCGAACGCTCCGACGTCACGGCCGTGCCGGCCATGGGCGTCATCGCGGAAGCGCTCACTGCGTTCGTGCTCGCCGATGCGATGCTCGAGAAATTCGGCGGCGACTCGCTCGGCGAGATGCGGCGCAATGTGGACGGATATCTCGCCGCAGCGGGTGCGCGGTGGCGCGCCGAGCGGGATCAGCCCGCCGGACCGACCTGATGCGCCATATCGTGCTCGTCGGGTTGCCGGGTGCAGGAAAGAGCGCCGTCGGTGCCG
>DASTUP010000010.1:0-10538 GCA_035759585.1 Gemmatimonadales bacterium
AGCTCCCTCTGGCTCCGCGCATCCTGCAGGAGCTCCACTGCGCGCCCGAGCTGCGCGTCCGAAGCGGCGCCCCGCCGGAACGACGCAGAATCGCCGAAGGCCACCGTCGCGGCCTGACGTTCGATCAGTCGGGTGACGAGCGTCGAGGCCGAGTCGAATCGCGCGCGCTCGACCTCGACCCCTTCCCGCCTGAGGCGCAGGTAGAAACTGTCGCGCCATGCCGGCGTCACCTGGAAATCCGACTCGAGGGTCGGCCGCATCTCGACTGCCAGATCGTACAGCGTGCGATACGCCTTCTGCGAGGCAGGTGCGAGCGCCTCGAGGAAACGCTGCTCCACCGACGACACGGTGTCCGCCGGGATCACGAGGTCGGGCGTGATGCCACCGCCGCCATAGACGATGCGCCCGGCATCCGACTTGAAGGCGGGACGGGACGCGCGTACCGAGTCGGTTTCCAGTGAGTCGGGCGTGACCTCCACCATGCGCCCGTTGCGGAGCTGCCGGTCCCGCTGGATGCTGCGGCCACTCGGCGTGTACCACCGGGCGGTCGTCAGCTTGAGGGCCCATCCCTGCCGAAGCGGATAGAGGCTCTGCACCAGTCCCTTGCCGAACGACGTCGTCCCGACCACGAGTGCGCGGTCGTGGTCCTGCAGGGCGCCCGCCACGATCTCGGCGGCGGAAGCGGCACCGCCATCCACCAGCACGACCACCGGCTCACCGGATCGCACTGCGCCATCGACCGTCGCTTCGACTCCCGCCGTGTGCATCTCCACCGGTCGATCGCGATAGCGCACGCTCACGATCTGCTGGCCGGGCGTGAGGAAGCGCTCGCTGACCGATACCGCCTGGTTGAGGCTTCCGCCCGGATTGCCGCGCAGGTCGAGCACGAACGCCTCCGCCCCCGCGGAACGCAGCCGTGCGACGGCAGCGCCGACCTCGGCCGCGCTCGAATCGTTGAAGCGCTGCAGCGGTACATAGCCGATGCGGTCGTCGAGCATGAGCGCATACGGCACCGCCGGGACGTGGATCTGGGCCCGCACGAACTTCATGTGAATCGGCTCCGTCACCCCCGGCCGCCGGAACGTGACGGCGACCGTGGTGCGCGGCGGGCCGATGAGCCGGGCCGAAACTTCGTCGAGGCGGAGGCCGGCGGTGGGCTGTCCATCCACCTGGACGATCCGGTCCCCGGGGCGGACGCCCCCCTCGCGGGCCGGCGAGCCCGGGAAGGTGGCCGTCACCACGACGGTGCCGAGCTGGTCCTGGATGTTCATCCCGACGCCGGCGTAGTCGTTCCGGAGCGTGTTCCGGCTGAAGCTTGCGATCTGCTCGGGAGAAAAGAGCTCCGCGTACGGATCATCGAGCTGGGTCACGAGGCCCCGCGCCGCACGGACCCAGATTTCGTCGGACGAGAGGGAATCCACCGCACCGCCTTCGACGCGGGACCGGACGTCTTCGAAAAGAACGCGGCCATCCACGATGCTCGCTGCCCGGAGCGGCACGAGGAGCACGCCGATCGCGGCAAAGGGGAGGAGGCCGAAGAGAAGCTTGCGTCGCATGAATGGCACCCTGTGAAGCGTTCCGGGCCGGGGCGCCGCCCGGTTCGGAGGCGCCATATCTATAACTAATACGTTGCACGCCTCCGCGAGGATTCCGGAGGCGCCGCATGTCGCGAAAGGCGACATTCAAGCCTGCACGAACTGCGCCGCCCTGCCGGAACGGCGACGGGCAGGCCCCGTACATCCGGTGGCCTGCCCGTCGCTTCGACCTGATTCCAGCCGGCTGAAGCGAAAACCGCAGATTACGCCGATGGATCGTTCAGCACGCCGGACTCATTTTCGATCCTACGGCGTCAGCGGCTGCGCCTTCGGCTCGATCTTCACGATCCAGAGCCCGTTGTACATGTCGTTCACGTATGCGAGGCCGTCCTTCACGACCACACCCCAGGTCATGGCGGTGTTCTGGTTCTTGCCGTTCATGTCGGCGGTGTTCACGTGCACGATCTCGCGGTTCTGCGCGCGAAGATCGCCGCGCAGCTCGCCGGAGACGTCGAAGGCGCGGAACCCGCCGTTGTAGGCGCCCATGTAGAGGGTGTCGCCCGCCACCCAGATGTTGTGCACGCCGCCGAACTCCGGCTCGTACCACGCCACGGAGCGCGGCTGCTCCATGTCGCTCACGTCGATGACCTGCAGGCGTCCATAGGCCCGGCCGGCCGCCGCGTCCTTCGCGCCGCGCACGCCGCTCGCCGGGAAGACCTCATCGGCGATGAAGACGTACTTCCCATGGCGCCACGCGGTATGCGTCCCGCGGATGAAGCCCGGGCCGCCGACCGCCTCGACCTCGGCGTACAGCTTGTTGAGGTCGTACTTGTACTGCATGACGAGCTGCGGGCTGGACGGACTCCCGCCCTTCACGCCATTGCCGACGTCGAGCACCACGAGCCCGTCGTTCCAGTAGCTCAGGTACGCGAGCCCGTCCTGCACGTCGACGTCGTGGAGCGTCCGGCCGGCATCGGGCCGGCTGGTGCGCCACTGCGCGACTTCCTTCGGATGGTACGGATCGCTGATGTCCACGATGTGGATGGCGCCGGTGCCGTCGTTCGTGAGATAGACGTGCGTACCGTACTTCTCCTGCCGGTAGACGAACGCCGAGTGCACGCCCGAGTTGACGCCTTCGGTGAACTCCGAGATGACCTTCGGGTGCGCCGGATCCTCGATCGAGGCGATGACGATGCCGTTCTTCCTGTCCGAGGCGCCTTCGCGGGTAAAGACGATGAACTTCCCGTCGGGCGTGGACATCACGTCGTTGACGCGCCGCGTGTTCGAGATGACCGAGTCGGTCACGGTCGGCTTCGATGGATCGGAGATGTCGATCGCATACATGACGTCGCCGCCGCTGCCGCTGCCGAGGTAGGCGTACTTGCCGCTCGGATGGATCCAGACCTCTTCGGTGGTGAAGCGCGTGCGCGGCAGCCGCCCTACGACCGACGCGGCGCGGCGCACCTCACGCGGGGCGAGCGTCACCGGTGCATCGGCCGAGCGGGAGCCGAAGCTCGCGCTCACGAGATAGCTGCCCGGGTTGTAGCCGACGAACGAGCCGTCGGCCTCGATCTGTCCGTCGCCCGGAGAGAAGCTCCACTGCGGCGTGAGCCCGGCGATCGCGCGGCCGTTCGCATCCTTCGCCACGGCCGTGAAGCGGACGACGTCGCCCTCCTTCGCCTCGACGCGGCCCGGCGTGATCTCGACGGACGCGATCGTGTTGGCCACGACCTGGATCTCGACGGTCTCGCTCACGCCTTCTGCCGCGGCCGTGATGACCGCGCGGCCCGGCGCGAGAGCGGTGACGACCCCGTCATTCGTAACGCGCGCGGTCGAGGCTGCCGAGCTCCGCCAGGCCACGGCGTCGTCACGCTCGTCGTTGGCCTTCGAGTAGGCGCGGCCGGTCAGGCGGACCCGCTGGCCGACGACGAGCTTCGACACCTCGGGGGTGACGGCAATGCGCGCCGCCGGCCCCGGAATCATGCGCACCTGGAGGCGCTGCACGTACGGCTTCGTTCCGGGCACGGAAGCGACGATGCCCACCATGAGCGAGCCGGTCGAGCCCGAACGCACCATTCCGAGTGAATCGACCCCGCCCTCGAAATAGCCGCCGGCCGGGAAGTACCGGACCCGGGCGTTCGGAACGGGCTGGCCATTGGCGTCGACGGGCCGTGCGTTCAGCAGCATCGAATCGCCTGCCGTGATCGTAACTTCCGGCCCTGTCGCGAGTTCCAGCCGGGCGATCGGCGAGGGCGCGAGCGCGGGGGGAGGAGCCTGCTGCGGCGCCTGCTGCAGCGAGGCCGCAAGGATGAGCAAACCGGTGAGCATGGGTGTCCGGAACTCCGGGTCGGGAAAGGAAGCGAGCGGCCAGGTGGCCGGGCTGTCGGGAATCCTACGATTATACCCTTCCGGAGTTTCCGGAGAAGTCCCCCGGAAACCGCGGGCCGTTTCCGCCCGTAGAGCGCACCTCACGAGTCATCCCACCACCGAGGCTTTCATGCGAATTGCCCTTGCGCTCGCCGGAGCGCTGCTGCTCGCCCCCGGGCTCGCCACCGCCCAGACGGCCGCCGACACTGCGGCCATCGTGCAGGTCACGTCCAACATCTTCGACGCCATGCGAAAGCGGGACACGACCCTCCTCCGCTCCGCATTCGCCCCCGATGCGCAGCTCATCACGGTAGGCACGGCGCGCGACGGGACGCCGCGTATCTCCATGGACAAGCCGCAGAGCTTCGTCGAGGCCGTTTCGCAGCCGAGCGATTCGGTGTGGGACGAGCGGACCTACAATGTCGAAGTCCGGATCGATGGGCGTCTTGCGACGGTCTGGATGGAGTACGACTTCTATCTCGGCCAGCGGTTCAGCCACTGTGGCGTGGATGCGTTCATGCTCGCGAAATATCAGGAAGGGTGGAAGGTCGTCACGCTGGCGGATACGCGGCAGCGTGAGGGGTGCCCGAAGCGGGAGGGGTAGGATCGGGGCGGATTCGGCCGTTCGATTTGCGCTATGAGGTTTCGAGCTCGGGACGGAGCCAGACGTCGGCGGAACCAGCTCGAGACATATCAGAATCTACCGTTCAGGTCTGATCAGCCGGTGTACCCTGACCTGTTCCACGTCGTCCGCATCGCGCCAGAGACCCAGAATCGCATCGTCGCCGGCGGCAAGGAAATGCAGCCCGGGCGGCATCCGAACGCGGGCCACGAGCCGACCCTCGCGATCGAATACCGTGAAGCGCTCCTCGGCATCCGCGGGCCGCGGATAGTCCTGCACCCAGAGATGGCCGGCGGGATCGGCCGCCAGCACACCGTAGAATGGAAACTGCCCGGCATACCGCTGATCGTCGAGGAACGCGCGGTACTGCGTGACCATCTCCTCCGGCATTCCGCTGGAGCGGGGCTCGAATTCTTCCCACGCCTTCTGCCGGACAAGCTCGATGTCCTGCCCCTCGACGGGCGGAGCCGGCACCGCAATGCGAACGATCCGGACCGGCCTGCCGGCAAGGTCGTACGTCGTGAGTGCATACGACTCGTTGGTCCCGATCACGATCGAATCGCCCAGCACGAGAATTTCGGAGTCGGGTCCGAGTCCCACCGGTGCAGGGCCGCTGAAACCCGATGCTTCAGCGCGCTGATACAGTGCAGGTCCGGCAATCGTCAGGATCGTGTCGGTCGAGCTGCCATCCGGCGAGATCACGAGGATGAACTCAGGGATCCGAGTCGACGCGGCTCCGACCGCAAGAAGCCCCTCGACGTCTGCCCGCCTGGTTACCAGCCGCCCGTCCGCGCTGCCCTGCATCCACTGGAGAAGCCCGGAGCTTCGTATGGTTGCGATCCGCGGGGGCGAACCGTCATGGGGTGCAACGGTCAGCCGTTTTGCGCTGATGTCGTAGACTGCCGTGGAGTCGCCGCGTGGCCAAAGCGCTGTGATGCTGCTGAATTCCCCCGGCCCCGCCCCGCGGCCTCCCAGCGACCGAAGCTGCGATCCGTCCGGAGCGTGGATTCGAATCGCACGAGCCGGCCCGTCCGCGAAGATGATCTCCCCGTTCTGACCGAGGTACCCGCCCACCACCTCGTTCAGGTCGTCCGCGGGGTCGCCGGAGCCGCCGATCGTGACCGCCGGCTCGGCAGCAACGGCCCATTCCTGACGCTGCTCCCATGCTGCCCTCGAATGCTCGACGATCCGGATCCCCGCGCTGTCGCGTACGGTCACTGCGGGCGCCGGAAGCGGCGATTCTCCGCAGGCGCCGAGGAGAACGACAGCATGGACCAGGCACCACGGCATTTGCCCGAAGCGGCGCCGGCTACCGGACACCGGTCACCGCCCGCTCCCCGCGCGTAATTTCATTCGCAATCCCGAGCGCGCGCTCGACGAGCAGATCGAGGTCCTCCCGCCGCGTCCGATGGTTCGTGATGGCGACACGAATCGCCTTGCGCCCTCGAATCGACGCAGTCGACGGCACGGCAACGGCTTTCTCGTGAAGCCGCACCAGGAGCTCGTCGTTCAGCGCGTCCAGCTCCGCATCCGACAGCGTGCCATCGCCCCGGTAGCGGAAGCAGACGATGTTGAGCGGCACCGGGGCCAGGAGCTCGAGCTCGGCGCTCTCGCGCACGAGGCGCTCGAGGTGCCGGGCCTGCTCCACGTTCTGCCGGACGAGCGTGGCGAAGCGGTCGATGCCGTGCTCCTTGAAGGTCATCCAGATCTTGAGCGCCTTGAACCCGCGTGAGAGCTCGATGCCGAAATCGCTCGGCCAGGTCTCCCCGGCCGCGAGTCCGCCACGCGCGCGGGCCAGGTACCCGGGCGTGAGGGTGAACGTGTCGCGGTGTGCAGCGGCGTCCCGAACGAGAATGCATCCCGCTTCGTAGGGCACGTACATCCACTTGTGCAGGTCGAATGCGACCGAATCGGCCCGTTCCATTCCTGCAAGCCTCGGCCTGAGCTCTGCATCGAGCGCCGCGATGGCACCGAACGCGCCATCGACGTGGTACCAGATCCTTTCCCGCTCGGCGATGCCCGCAAGCGCCGCGAGGTCGTCGAAGGCCCCGGTGTTGACGGTGCCGGCACTCCCCACGATGGCGATTGGAATGCATCCCGCCGCGCGATCACGCGCGATGGTGGCCTCGAGCGCGCCGAGATCCATCTCGAAGCGGTCGTTGACGGGAATCTGGCGGAGGGCGCCGTTGCCGAGTCCGAGCAGCTCGACCGACTTCTGGATGGAGCTGTGAATCTCGGATGAGCCGTAGACCGTGAGGACACCCGGAGCGCCCCTCACCCCTTCCTTCCGCACGTCGAAGCCGGCCCGGGCGTTCCGCGCGACGGCGAGCCCGATGAGGTTGGCCATCGAGCCGCCGCTCACGAGCAGGCCGCTCGCCTCCATGGGGAATCCGAGCATCTCCTTGCACCAGTCGAGCACCTGCGCCTCGACGTAGGTGGCACCATGATCGCCTCCGCCGACGTTCGGGTTCATCGTCGCGGCGAGAAGCTCGGCGAGTGCGCCGAGCGGCGTTCCGGTTCCGATGACCCAGCCCCAGAAACGCGGATGGATGTTGCCCATCGGATAGGGAAGCACGTGCTCGACGAAGTCGTCGTATGCGCGCCCGGCACCCTCGGCCGTGCGAGGCAGCGGCCGGCGCAGCGCCGCCCGGCTCTCGCTCGACACCGGCTGCCAGATCGGGCGCTCGCGAACGTGCTCCAGATAGCCGAGCATGTCATCCACCATCCGGTGGCCCAGCGCGCGCATCTCGGCCCAGCTCTCGGGATCCAGCGACTGCTCAGGGGTCTTCGGGTCCATCGTGGTACTCTCCGTTTTTTTCAGGATCCGCTCAGGCCGTGATTCCGGGCACACATCCGTGACCCGCCGCCATCTACGTTACCCAGAGGCGAAGGATTGCGTGACAACGCGACGAGGAGGCAGGCATGGCGGACCGCAGGGAGGATACGACGAAAGGCCCCGCACCGGAATCAGCGATGGGCGGGGCCTCGGATTCGGGAGCGAGCGGCGGACACCCGGCCTCGCGGGCGCAGGTGGACCGTGAGCACGCCATACCCGACAGGGCACGCGGGGATGCAGCGGTGGAGCGGCGCTCAGCTTCCCGGCACGGCGGCTTCGACGGCCTGGGGCGGTGGGCCGGCAGCTGCGGCGGCAGGCGCGAGCTCCCGGATCAGCAGCCAGCCGGCGAGCACACAGAGCCCCAGCAGGATCACGAGGAGCACCTGGAGCCGCTCGTCTCCCTCGTCGGTCTTGAATGCGAGTCGGCCGGCGGGTCGGGTCCCGATCATCCGAGGGCGCGCTCCACTGCCCGCCCGAGCTCTTCGAGGGAGAACGGCTTGCCGAGGGTGATGATTCCCTCCGGGACCGGATCGTTGGCCCCGTCGCCGCTCACGCGGAGAACCTTGAGCTCCGGGAAGCGCTCGCGCACCATGGCGATGAGCACGCGGCCGGGAATGCGTGGCATCCTGCTGTCGGTGATGACCAGATCGTAGGGCGGGCTTGCGGCCTGGATCAGCTGCCAGCCGGCGAGACCGTCATCGGCCGTCTCGACGACATGGCCGCACTTCTCGAGCCCCCGGCACATGGCGCGGCGGAGCGGAAGGTCGTCCTCGACGAGGAGTATGCGTGCGGTCTGCGGTTCGGCCATGATCTCGTGCGTTGGGGACAGCGCACGATACGACATACATGGCCCTGCGCGCTACTAGGGAAAACCCTAGTGTGGCAAAAAGTGGACAGTGTCGCCGATGCCGATGATCCCGTCGTCCAGCACCTCGGCGAACGCACCGCCACCCCAGTCCCGCCCCATCGCCGCCCTGAGTCCGGGCACCGCCTCGTCCATCCGCTCGCACGGCCGGGTCTCCCCGGCAATCCGGAGCCGGCAGCGGCCGACCGCCAGGATGCGGCCCCGGCTCTCCGCCAGCTCGACGCCGCTCAGCATGAGGTTGGCCCGGCGCGCGGATGGGTCGGCTCCGGCGTCCAGCGCGCGCATGAGGCGGCCCCACGTTTCCTCGGCGATCAGCGTCACCTGCCGCTTCCGCCCCTGGTCGGCGTTGCCGACGAGACCGCGGCCGGCAACGAGTGTCGCCGAGCGTGCCGCATCCATCGGGCCGCGATGCGCGCGCTTGATCCAGATCGCCTCGAGCCGCCCGCCCGCGCCCGTCATACGGGCTCGACGACGACGGCCGTGCCGTAGCAGAGGACTTCACTCACGCCGGACATGATCTCGGTGGCGTCATAGCGCACCCCGATGACGGCATTGGCGCCGATGCCGTGCGCGTGCTCGAGCATGATGTCGAACGCCTCGCGGCGAGTCTTCTCGCAGAGCGTCGTGAGGAGCCCGATGTTGCCGCCGACGATCGTCTGGAACCCGGCGCCGATCGTGCCGAAGAGCGATCGGGAGCGAACGCTGATGCCCCGGACCACCCCCAGGCTCTGGACGATGCGATACCCGTCGAAGGTGAATCCGGTCGTGGTCATCTCATGATGGCTCATCGGGTCCTCGCTCAGGGTTGCAGTTTCCGGCGGGTCCAGCGCAGCACCGAGGTGCCCACGACGATGCCCACGAGGCCGAGTACGAAAAAGGACCACGGCGCCGTGCCACCGCGCGCCTGTGCAGCAAGGCCGAGCACGATGTAGACGAATCCAGCGATCAGGAGGAACCAGCCGGCAAGGCGGAAAGCGGTGAGATGGCGCATCGGCGGCTCCCGGAGAGGATGGCTCAGGGGGTGGAAAAGCGGCGCCGGACTTCCTCGCTCACCCGGACCGGCCGCCCCGACCGCGCGTCGATCGGAATCCACAAGGTACGCGCCTCGGCGAGGACGCGCCCGTCTCGCGCGCGGAGAATCTCGGTGAGTCGCTCGAACGTGAGCCCTTCGGCGGCACCGATCCACGTGCGGATGACGAGTCGGTCGTTCGGCATCGCGGGATGACGGTAGTCGATCTCATGGCGGCGCACGACCCACGCCACCGCATCGACCGCCTGGACCGGTGCGCTTGCGCGCCAGTGCGCGGTGGCCGCCTCCTGGACCCAGCGCAGGTAGACGATGTTGTTGACGTGGCCCAGATCGTCGATGTCGTCGGGCCGGACCGCGACCTCGATCTCATGCTCCCTCACACGAGGCCCTCGTTCACCGCATAGCGCACGAGCGCCGCCGTACTGCTGAGGCCGAGCACCTTCCTGATGCGGACCCGGTGGAACTCGACGGCCTTGGCGCTCACGGCAAGCGCGTCTGCAATCTCCTGCGTGGTGCACCCGCGTGCGATGAGGCGCAGCACCTCCCGTTGCCGCTCCGTGAGCGCGTCGAGTCCGGCGGCCTCGGGGTGTCCCCGCGGCTCCACGCGTGCGGCGTCCGCGGCGGTATGCTCGGTGAGGAGGGGTGTGACGTACTGGCGGCCGGCGAGCGCCTCCTCGATCGCATGCTTCAGCTCCTCCGCGCGCGCCAGCTTCAGCACGTATCCCGACGCCCCCGCGCGGAGCGCCTCGTCGGCATAGATCCGCTCGGCGTGCATGGTGACGATGAGGACCCGCGTGCCGGGAAACCGCTCGTGCAGGTCCGCGGCGATCTCGAGCCCGCTCCGCCCCGGAAGCGAGAGATCCAGAAGGACGAGGTCCGGGCCGTGGAACTGCACGGCCGCGACGACCTGAGCCCCGTCCCGCACCACCTCGAGCACTTCATACTCCGGCTCGAGCATGGCCCGGAGACCTTCGGTCATCAGCGCATGATCATCGACGAGGAGCAACGTTGGCCTGTCGCTCATCCGCCATCCTCCACCGGCGCCCAGGCGGTGATCGTGGTTCCCCGTCCAGGGAGTGAGCGGATCGTGATCCTGCCCTGGACCAGCCGCAGCCGCTCGCGAAGACTGGTGAGTCCGAGCCCGGCCAGCGCCGCTGGCGCCTCAGGGTCGAAGCCTGTCCCCGTATCCTCGACCACGAGCGACAGTCCGCCTCCTTCACGCCGCAGCGCCAGCTCGGCGTGGCGCGCGCCGGAATGCCGCAGGGCATTGCGCAGCGCTTCCT
>DASTUP010000011.1:0-3862 GCA_035759585.1 Gemmatimonadales bacterium
GCTCGCTGGAAGTCGCGCAGTGGCGGGGGCAGCGCGCGCTCAAGGCCTCGGCGCAGAGTGAATTCGTGATCCCGCTCCCCGGCCCGCTCCCGCAGACCTTTACGGTGGAAGTGGGCGTGGTAAACCGGAACACGAAACAGGTCGGCGCGGAGACGATCGTGATCTACGGCGGACGGAATCCGAATTCCGGCGCCGGATCCACCCGCGCGGAGTACGGCCCGATCATGTGGGGGCTGAGCGGGGGAGGCGTCACCGCCGGCGCCCAGTTCGGGAGCGACGATGCGGACGTCTGCATCGGACAGGAGACGACGGTGCGGCTCAGCATGGACGGGGAGAAGCTCAAGCTCTACGCCGACGAGCGCCGGCTGGCGAGCGTGCCGAACGCGAAGTTCCTGCGCGCGCCGGGGCTCGTGATCGCACTGGCCGGCCGGGACGACATGGACAACGCGGTGTACGTCACGCGCATCCGGGTGGCCGGCGGGGCAGGTGCGCCATCCGTAGCGAGTACGCCATCGCTCCCACCGACGACGGCCGCTTCGCCGACGCCGACGACTGCAGGGATGCCCACGGTCGCCACCGTCGAGCCCGCGACCGTCGAGCCCGCGGCGACGCCCACCGGCGCGACGACCGTTTCCCAGGCCACGCTGGGCGGGAACACCCCGACGGCGATCGAAGAGGCTGATCGCAAGGGCATGGAAACGACGCCACCCCTCGCCGCGCCGACCGATCTGAGGGCGAAGTACGTGCGAAGCGGCCGGATGGCCTTCGTCTGGAATACCGCGGCGGGAGCCACACCCGGAGTCACCGCGTACGAGCTGTGGCTCAAGTCCACTGAGTGTCCGACCTACTGCCGCGTCAACATGGCCGGCATGACCGACACGATTCAGATACCAGAAAATACCTTCGACTACACCGGACAGGTGAGCGTGCACGTGCGCGCGGTCGAGGAGGGGCGCGATCCATCGCCGAACAGCGTTCCGATCGCGTTGCCGCCGGTCCCGCGATACAAGGGAGTCTATCGGATCACCGCGACGGGCATTCGAGTCGATCATGAAACCACGGACAATCCCCTCGAGATCGACGGGAAGCGCGACGAAGTGCTGGTTCGCGCCAAGGGAGAGGTTTTTCTGGGGGGACAGAGCGTCCCCGGCAGCGGGTTCTTTGTCGAAAGCAAGGTTCATGGAGACCGGAACGCTGTCGCCTGGTCCAATGCAACGAGCCCGACCGTCCGGATCAAGGCAGGTACGGCAAGCCTGCTCGGCGGTCTCAAGACGGGAGACGAGCACCGATCACCCGCCGGAACGCCGCCGAATACGATCTCATTCCCGTTGATCATCTGGGAGGGATCGCTTCGGGACGTGGGTGAGCGCGTCGTCATCGTTCCGACGGTCTGGGAAGTCGATCGGGCGCCTGACTGGACCTTGCTGGCCCTTCCCGAGCCGGAGCGCGACCTGATCGAAGCGCTGGGGCGGTACGCCGCCGCGACGGTCAGCCCGACGCTCGAAAAGACGTACGTCGGTACCGGGTTCGACGCAGTGCGCACCTACTACCGGGGCGCGCTCGACAACCTGCCCGACTGGGCGCTCGAGGCGGCCATGCGCGCCGGAGCACTCCCGCCGGTGCCCATGGTTCCCGGGCAGATCCGGGCCGATTCGGTGGACGACGCCCTGCTCGCCGCGGCAGCCCGGATTCGCGCCGAGCTCGCGGACATGGGGGGAACCGAAGCGGCCGAGGCGACCACGTGGGCGAACTCCACCCTCGACCGCCTGCTGAATCTGTATGCCACGTGGGCACCGCGGCTCGCCGCCCTGCTGAATAACGAGGATCGGCCGATCGGGATCTATGCCCAGGACGGGCAGCAGCGACTCGATGCACAGCTGATCCATCTGGGATTCCGGGAGGCAGAGCACTTGGCGAATTCGGCGGTCGAAATTCCGGTGCGCTACGTCGACAAGATCGGCGGGGGCGATTACACCTTGTTTCTCCGCGTCGAGCGGCTGGACTAGGCGGCGCGCGCAGCTCCTCCTCACCCGATTGAAAGGACGTCCCATGCGTTATCGCACCATCCTCGCAGCCGCCGTGCTTGCGCTGGCAGGCACGGCGTGCGCGGGCGACGACGCCGAATCCGCCGATTCGGCAGCAGGCGGAGCGCCCGCCGCCGAGGCGCCGAGCTCCGGCGACGACCTGACCGATGTCTCGAACTACCGCCTCAGCATGGACAAGGTGGACCGCTACTTCGACGCGCAGCTCGCGATCGCCCGGCGGATCAAGGACCTCTCGCCGGAGGAACGCGCACCGCTCGAACAGATGGAGAGCTCGGCCAACGCGACGCTCGACGACATGGCGCGCCGCATGGAGAGCCACCCCGCCACCCGCGAGGGCCTGCGGGAGGCGAACATCTCCGCACGTGAATTCTCGACGCTCACGATGGCGATGGTCCAGGCGGGCATGGCGGCGTCGGTCCTCCAGATGCGGCCGAACGACAACCAGGACTCGCTCGCGAGGGAGATGAAGGCGAGCATGGAGAACATCCGCTTCATGCGCGAGAACGAGGCGGAAATCACCCGCAAGCAGCAGGAGCTCGAGGCGCAGCTCCGCGAGATGGGCGTGTACGAAGAGAGCTGATCCCGCAGCGCAGTTGCGACGCTGGTGCAGCCGGAGCATCGTTCCTCACCGATGCTCCGGCTGCACGTTTTTGGCGGACTCCGCCTCGAGGATGCGGAGGGTCGCGCTGCCACCGCAGTGCGACGGCGCTCGCTCGCGCTCCTGGCCATCGTGGCGGCGGCCGGCCACCGCGGTATCACCCGCGAGCGCCTCCTCGGCCTTCTCTGGCCGGACCGCCCGGAGGAGCAGGGGCGCCACGCGCTCGCGCAGGCGCTGTATTCCCTCCGGAGGGAGCTCGGCGGGGCGGACCCGTTCGAGGCGGGCGGGCCGACCCTCCGCCTCGATCCCTCGGTCATCGCTGCCGACGTGAGCGACTTCCTCGAGGCGCTCGATCACGGCGACCGGTCCCGGGCTCTCGGCGCCTATGCCGGCCCGCTGCTCGCCGGCTTCTACCTGCCGCAGGCCGACGAGTTCGAGCGCTGGGTAGAAGAGGAGCGCGCCCGATTCGCGGTGCTCTACCGTACCGCGCTCGAAAGCGAGGCGGAAGCACTCGAGAAGTCCGGGGATCCTGGTGCCGCAACACGACGGTGGCGCGAGCTCACGCTGCTCGAGCCGCTCGCCGCGGCACCCCGGCTCCGGCTCATGCGCGCGCTCGATGCGGCGGGCGAGCGGCCGGCCGCCATCGAAGAGGCGCGCCTCCATCGCGAAGCGCTCGCGCGCGAGCTTGGCGTCGGTCCCGACGCGGCCGTCGCCCGCCTCGAGGAAGCGCTCCGGGCCGCGGCTCCGGCATCCGAGCCAGCTCGACCTCCTGCGACAATTCCTCCGGCGCCGCCTCCGGCGCCGGGGGCGCCTGCGCGTCCGAAGCGAGAGGGCGTTCCGCGCCGCGCCCTACTGCCTTTGCTCGTGCTTGCCGCCGTAGTCCTTGCCGCGCTCCTGGCGCGGCGGGAAGCGCGCAGGGCACCCGTCGTGGCGGTCGGCGTCGTCGAGAGCCATCTGGCGGGCGACAGCACCGGGCTCGCGCGGTCGCTGGGCGACCTCATCGCCACGCACCTGGTCCAGGTGTCCGGCCTCCGCGTGGTGGGTCGCGCGCGGCTGCTCGAGGTGCTGGGCGACGCCGCCGATCGCCCCGGGCCCGGCGTCCTCGCGCGCGCGGCGCGGGCGGCAGGGGCCGACGAGCTGGTCGAAGGCGTGCTCTATCGGGATCCCGCGGGTTATCGCCTCGACCTGCGGCGCACCCGCCTGGCCGACGGCGAAGTTC
>DASTUP010000012.1:0-32352 GCA_035759585.1 Gemmatimonadales bacterium
CGGAAAAAGACAGACTCGTATGGTAAATGGCCATTTGCGAAAGGTCAACGGGCCGGGTACGACGGTTGCATGAGCGGCGGAGCTTCGGGACCTGCCAACGGCCGATCGGGGTCAGGTCAGGCCAGTCAACCGCTTCGCGCGGGCCCTGATTTCACGACGTCGCTCCCCTCGCGGGTGTCTCGGACTTCGTAGCCATGCTCCCGGAGGAGCTCGCGGATCCGGTCGGCTTCGGCGTACTGGCGGGCGGCCTTGGCATCGGTCCGGCGGCGCGCCCACGCGACGGCCCACCGGTCGGCGGCGGCCGGATCGGTGGGAGGCGTCGGCTCCAGCTCCCGGACCCCGGCTTCCGGCGCCGCCGAGAGCTTTGCGCTCCCCGACGGCATGACGTCGAGCACCGACTCGGCCAGGTCCAGGACGGAGAGCGCTGCCGGCCCCGGCGTATGCCCCTCGTCGAGGAGGCGGTTCGCCTCGCGGGCAAAGACGAAGAGCGCCGCGAGCGCCCGCGGACCGTTCAGGTCATCGTTCAAGGCCTCGCCGAATGCGGTCTGGCAGTCCGCCGCGGCGGCAACGAATTCCGCTGCTTCCGCTCCCCCCTTGCCCGCAGCTTCCCGTAGACGATCCCGCGTCTCGCCGAGCCGGCGCGAGCCCTCCCGCGCGTGCGCGAGCGATTCGTCGCTCCAGTCGAGCGGCTGCCGGTAGTGGGTGTTGAAGACGAGGAGGCGCACCGTCCCGGCATCCACCCCTTCCTGCCGGAGGTCGCGCGCCGTCAGGAAGTTGCCGAAGCGCTTCGACATCTTCGTGCCGGACATCGTCATGAACTCGCCGTGCATCCAGACTCGCGCGAAGAGCTCCTCGCCGGTGTGGGCGCAGCTCTGCGCGATCTCGTCCTCATGGTGCGGGAAGATGAGGTCGACGCCGCCTGCATGGATGTCGAGCACCTCCTCACCCCACGCCTTGCCGAGGAGGTCGAGCGCCATCGCGGAGCATTCGAGGTGCCATCCCGGCCGCCCCCGGCCGAACGGCGCATCCCACGCCGCGCCGACCGCTTCGTCTTCCGGCTTTGCCGCCTTCCAGAGCACGAAGTCGCGCGCATCTTCCTTCGCATATTCGTCGGCGCTGACCCGCTCGCTTGCGCCCGTCTTGAGCTCGCGCGTGTCCAGCCGCGACAGCCGGCCGTACGCCGGGAATCGCGCGATCGCGAAATACACCGACCCGTCATCGCTCGCGTAGGCAATGCCCTTGTCGAGCAGGGACTGCACCAGCGCCACCATCGGCGCGATGAACTCGGTGGCGCGGGGATAGACGGATGCGTCGCGGATGCGCAGATACCGACGGTCCTCGTGGAACGCATCGATGTACTGCACGACGTAGTCGGAAAGCTGCGTCCCGGCGGCGGCGGCGCCCTTGATCACCTTGTCGTCCACATCAGTGAGATTCATGATGTGGAGCACCTCGAAGCCGCTCCGCTCCAGCCACCGCCGCAGCAGGTCCTGGAAGAGGAACGTCCGGAAGTTCCCGATGTGGGCGAAATTGTAGACCGTGGGGCCGCACGTATAGAAGGAAACGCGGCCCGGCGTGAGCGGCTCGAACGCCTCCACGCTTCGTGACAGCGTGTTGAAGAGCTGGAGGGTCATGCGCCCCCCGAGGCCGCTGCGGCCTGGGCGATGTCGGCGTCCGAGGCCTCGCGGTCCACCGTGACGTGGACCCGCCGCTGCGGAAACGGGATCTCGATCCCTTCCCGGTCGAGCCGGAGCTTGAGCCGCCGCCGGAACTCGCGGCCGGCTGCCCACTGCGAACCCGCAACCGTGCGGATCAGCACGCGAATCACGACCCCGCTCTCGCCGAGCTGCTCGACGCCGGGCACCTCGATCGGGCCGTCGAGCCGCGGCTTCCATTCGGGATCCTGCTCGAACTTCGACGCCTCGTCGGTCACCACGACGAGCGCGCGATCGAGGTCCGCGCTGTAGCCGATCCCGACGTCCACCACCGCTCGCGCCCATCCTGCGGTCATGTTGGTGATGCTCTTGATCTCTCCGTTGGGGATGATGTGCAGCCGTCCCTGCAGGTCCCGCAATACGACCACGCGCAGCGTCATCCGCTCCACCGATCCCGACTTCCCGGCCGCTTCGATCACGTCCCCCACGCCGAACTGGTTCTCGAGCAGCATGAAGAAGCCGGAGATGACGTCCTTGACCAGACTCTGCGCGCCGAACGACACGGCGAGGCCCAGGATACCGAAGCCCGCGAGGATCGGGCCGATCGGCATGAAGACCTGGATCGTGAGGAGAATGGCCAGGAGGACGGCGATGGTCCGGCCGACGCCCCGCAGGAGCTGCGAGATGGTGCGACCGCGCTTCTCCCGCTGCGTGGTGACGAGATCGTTCCCGTCGTCCACCGCCTTCTCGATCCGGCGCGCGATGAAGTTGACGAGCTGGACGATGAGCCACGCGAGGACCCAGATGGCCAGGATGCGCAGACTCGAGCGGGTGAGGACGGTTGCCTCGACCGAAAAGAAGTCGGCGACGGACTGGATCCATTCGGGTAACAGCAGCAGCACGAGCGCTCCGGGGGTCGGGATCGGGAGCCCTAACCTATGGACGCGCCGCTCGGCGAGTCAACCGGGATCGAGATAACCGACGCGACTGGCGAGTATGCGCCGGAATGACCGACGCTCGGTCAGCACCGCCTCGGGCGCGACGCCGTCGAGGGGATGGTGCTCGATTCCGGCCGGTGTTTCCACCTCGAGCCGCCGCCCTGCCGTGAGTGCCTCAGCGGTGCGGACGCAGGGCGATCCCCCCCGCGCCACGACGATCCGGCGCGCCCGCGCGAGCAGGCTCGCCAGGTCCGACGAGAGCAGGAGGGAGATCCACCGCGGGCTTGCCGGCACGCGGAGCGCCATGGGGCGCGGCGGGCTCGGGATATCGATCCAGACGCCGAGCACCTCTCCGGGGCGGGCGAGATCGAGCACGGCCAGGAGTGGCGTGGCGGCATCGAGCGGGGTGACGGGTCGGTGCATCCGCCACGATGCGACAAAGGGTGCGCCCGAAGCGCACCCTTTCGACGCGAGCCGTGCCCGCGCGACGCCGCCCGGCGTCAGGCCATCGCAGCCCGTACCACGGGAGCCTGCGCACGGAGCGTCGTCTTCGCGGTGACGATCGCATCCACCAGCGGCGACGGGTCGAAGCGGACCGGATCGGTCGCGGGAAGGCCCGTCTCCATCGCCGCGGCCTCGCACGCCTTCCGCGCGGCCGTGTCGTCGAGATCGTAGGTATTGAGCGCGATCCCGATGACGCGCGAGGGGTGCACCGCATTGGCGGCGCCCTCGTAGAGGCGGATGTACTCACTGAGCGGCGGAATCCGGAGCCACGACGCGCGCCGGTAGTCGCCGATGTACTCGCGGCTCGACTGATGGCAGAGGATCATCGCGTCGGGTGCGGAGCCGTGGAGGAGGCCGAGCGTGACGCCGGAGTAGCCGGGGTGGTTGATGCTTCCCTGCCCTTCGACGAGCACGACGTCCGCGTCCTTCGCGCCCTCGATCGTGACGCGTTCGGCCGCGCCGGCGATGAAGTCCGCCACGACGGCGTCCACGGCGATCCCCCATCCTTCGATCATGATGCCTGTCTGGCCCGTCGCCGCGAAGCGGGTGCGCACGCCGCGCTCGTTCAGCGAGCGGACGAGCTGCAGCTGCGCCGTCATCTTGCCGACGTTGCAGTCGGTGCCGACCGTGAGGACACGCAGCGCCTCGGTTCCCTTGGCTGCGCCGCTCGCGACCGGGAGATCCGGCGGCGGGCGCCGAAGATCGAGGAGCTTCGTGCCCTTCGCCTTCGCCTTTTCGACGAGCATCGGATCGTCGGAAAGAAAGGTGTGCAGCCCGCTCCAGAGATCACAGCCGGCGTCCACGGCTTCGCCCAGCCACGCGCGCCACTCGTCCGGAAGCCGCCCGCCCTGCGGGGCGATGCCGATGAGCACGGCGGTCGGCCGGAGGGCGAGTCCCTCGCGCATGGCGGCCACGACCGGGATCGCGCCGCCGAAGCCGAGGACGTCCGAGGCGGACTTGCCGGCGTGAGAACGGTCGAGGACCGCGACCACGCTGTCCGGCCGATACCGAATGACCGAATTGGCGGTCTTCGAAGTCATGGGGCCGAAGTCGCCGTCGGCGAGGATGAGGAAGCGCACGGGCTGGGACATGGTGGCGGTCAAGGGGAACGGGTAATTGGGAACGGAGAACGGGTGGAATATGAATGGGTGCGGTTGGACTTCAAAACGAACGGGGCCCCGATCCGGAGCCCCGCACGACGTTTCATCACCTTCCCTTGCCCGTTCGCCGTTCCCGGTCCCCCGCCCCCCTCACCCCTGTCCCTTCTCATCGTCCTCGACGAACTCCGCATCATGAATCGTCTCCGCCCCCTTGCCGAGCTGGCGGCTCGCCCCGCCACCGCCGGCGCCGAGGAGGCCCATCTTCGCCTTGAGCTCGATGAGCTGCTGGTCGGCGCTTCCCTTGTACTCGAGCACCTCGAACTGCTTCGAGAGCGCGTCCCCCGAAAACTCTTCCTGGAGCTCGGCGGCGGCGATGGCCTTCCGCTCGTTCGCCTCGATCTTCTCCGCCATCCGCTCGAAGGACTCGAAGGCGCTCTTGTCGGAGAGCCCCGACATCGTCTGCTGGATGCGCTCCTGGGCCTCCGCGCGCCGCGCGCGGGCGATCAGGATGTTCTTCTT
Organism: Gemmatimonadales bacterium; assembly: GCA_035759585.1. Lineage (GTDB taxonomy): Bacteria > Gemmatimonadota > Gemmatimonadetes > Gemmatimonadales > GWC2-71-9 > CAMLLJ01. The sequence goes on from DASTUP010000012.1 coordinate 4,717, forward strand.
CCGCTTGGCCTCCTCGATCTTGTCGTTGAGCTGGCGGAGCGAGAGCTTGAGCGCCTCGGTCTCCTGCTTCGACTTGACCCAGGTCTCGTGCAGCTGCTGCGCGCCCTGCAGGTGCTCGTTGTAGCGCATGAGCGCCTGCTTGGCGAGGTCGTCGCGGCCCTCCTGCACGGCGAGCATCGCGCGCCGCTCCCATTCCTCCGCCTGCTTCTTCATGGCGTCGGCGTCGGCCTGCAGCTTCTTCTCGTCGGCGATCGCCGTGGCCACCTGCTGCTTGGCCTTGGCGAGCTGGCCCTTCATGTCGACGATGAGCTGGTTGAGCATCTTCTCCGGGTTTTCCGCCCGGGAGATCATGTCGTTGATGTTCGACCGCAGGAGGGTCGAGAAGCGATCAAAGATTCCCATGGTCTCTCACCCTTCGCGGTATGGCGCGAGCGCGCCAAGGTGTGACGCCAGCGCGAGCGTCACCGAATCGAAGCTTGCCTCGAACTCGGTGTAATCGAGGTTCTCGAGCTCGAGCGTGTCGGTCAGGACGACGTGGTCGCCCTCGAGGCCGTAGGAGCCGTGGACCAGGTCCCGCACGTTGAGCTCGAGCAGCTGCCGGAAAAGCTCGGCCCGCCGCTTGTCGGCGCCGGGCACCTCCATCACGCGCACGCGCAGGATCACGACCGGCGGCGCGAAATGCACGACGACTTCGGCGCCGTCCAGGTTCCGCGTGAGCCAGAGGTTCTGGTCCAGCTCCTGGACGGTCAGGCTCCCGCCGTCGAGGCGGTCCAGCCAGGACACCAGGTCATCGCGAGTAATCATCGTGGGCTCTCCCGGTAATCTATCATCGCTCGCCCCGCGGCGCGGGGAGGCGTTCCTGCTGCGGCGCCTGCGAGAGCAGCCGTTCCGCAAAATCCACCCGCTCCTCGAGCTCCAGCACGCGGTCCCGCAGGCCATCGACCTCCGACACCCGCTCGCGCAGCGCGTGCATCTCTTCCTGCAGCGCCGGATCGGTCGCTTTCCCCTCGATCCGCCTCGCGAGCGCCCTCGCGAGCGGACCGAGAATGTAGATGGCGCCGATGAGCGCGGCGACGATCGTCATCGCGATCAGGAGCATCTCCCCAGGCGGCGGGCCCGGCGGAATGAAGACTTCGACGTTCGGATCCTGGATCAGCATGCGCTCACGATCCCCTCCCGAGTTTCTGCGCCTCGGCGTCCCGCGCGAGGAGGCGCTCGGCAAAATCGACGCGTTCCTCGAGCTCGAGGAATCGTTCCTGCAGCGCCTCGAGCTCGGCGACGCGGGCCTCGAGCTCGTAGACGCGGGCCGCTTCCACCTCGTCCGTCGCGCCCGGACCCAGCGCCGCGAGCCCCTGCCGGCGGCGCCACGCGAGCACGATGAGCGACACCATCGGTACGGCGCCGAGCGCAATTCCGGGATTCAGCTCCATCACCGGCCCGAGGACCATGATGGCGAAGAAGGTGACGAGGAGATGGATGGTGAGGTCGAATCCATCGATCCCGAACGTCGACCGGATACTCATGGCATCCTCGTGGCCTTCACGATCCCTGGCCGAGCTTCCGGGCTTCGGCATCCCGCGTGAGCAGGCGCTCGGCGAAGTCCAGCCGCTCCTCGATTTCCATCATCCGATACTGTCCCGCTTCGAGCTCCGCGACACGGTGTTCCAGCTCCTCGACGCGGGAATCTCCCTCGGCCTGCTCCGCCGGTGCTCGGCGGAGCGCCAGACGCCGCCGGACCGTCAGCACCGCCAGGGATGCTGCAAGAAGCAGGAAGAGCTCCTCTTCCGCGCCGGTGATCGCCATCGTGGCGAAAATGCAGGCGGTGATCGCCAGGTGAATGAACAGATCGAATCCATCGAGGCCGATCCGGCTCTTGACGCTCATGAGGGCTCGCGCTCGAGCTTGTGTTCGGAACGCCCGCGTGCCAGGAGCCGCTCGGCGAAGTCGAGTCGCTCCTCCAGCTCCATCACGCGCCCGCGCTCGCCCTCGAGCGATTCGAGTCGCTCCGCGATGGCCTCCATCACGCGGTCCTCCCGCGGCGTGCCCGGCTCCGGGCGGCGCCTTGTCACCTGGAGGCACCCGACGATCAGCGCCCCGACGAGCAGGCCGGCCAGTCCGAAGAGCGCCGCGAGCGGCTCTTCCACGATGGCGACGGAGACGAATCCCCCGAACAGCAGCGTGATGAGTGCCGTCACGATCCACAGCGCCGTCACCGCGCGCCGGTCGTCACTGATGCTCATTGGCGTTCCTCCACTCGCTCGGGGCGCCCTCGTGTCAGCAGCCGCTCCGCAAAGTCGACCCGTTCCTCGAGCTCGAGGAAGCGTGCGCGGTCTCCCTCGAGCTCCTGCATCCTTGCCCGCAGATCGTCGAGCTCGGCTCGCAGCTCGTGCGCGTCGATGTCCTTCCCCTCGATGCGGCGCGCCCATGCCTTCATGAGCGGAAGGAAGATGATGATGACCGTCGCGAGCATCGCGAACAGGGCGATGAGAAAAACCGGAGTGGACATCGCGTCCTCGCCGCCGATGACCACCGTGGGCGGCGGGAGCGGCGGCAACGGCGCGGGTTCCACCTGAAGCGCGATCATGATTCCCGCCTCTCTTCCATCTGCGGCACGGGCTGTGCGCCGGCCGTCAGCAGCCGCTCGGCGAAGTCCAGACGCTCCTCGACCTCGACGAGGCGTACGCGGTCGGCCTCGAGCTCGCCGACGCGCGCGCGGAGCTCGTCGAGCTCCATCAGGACTTCCGCCCCCGGCCCGCCGCGGCGGGCCATCCGGTCCGAGAAGACCGTGGCCAGGCGGATCCCGAAATACACGAGGACTCCCGTGAATCCGACCGTGCCCAGGACGCCCGCCAGCTCGAGCATTTCGCCCATCAGGTCCGCTCCAGCGCCTTCGGCTCGCCGCGCTGCGCCAGCAGCCGCTCGGCGAAGTCGATACGCTCCTCCAGCTCAGCAAGCCGCGCGAACTGGGCTTCGGCCTCCCCGGTGGTGAGCGCGCGCTGCTCGAGGTCCGCGACGCGCGCCTCGAGCTCTCCGCCGCCGCCACGCCGCGCGATCCGGTCGGCAATTGCGCGGATCACGGGACTGACCGCAAACCATGCCGCGATCTGTCCGGCGCCGATCGCCAGCCACATCGCGAACTCGCCGCCTTCCGTCACGACCGCGGCTCCTCCAGCGGCTGTGAGTCACCCTTCGACAGGACGCGCTCGGCGAAATCCTGACGCTCCTCGAGCTCGACCATGCGGGCCCGCAGGTCTTCGAGCTCCGCATACAGCTCCGGCGGCAGCTCCTCGGCCGCACCGCGATCGGCGATGCGGTCGGCGAATGCCTTCCCGAGCGGGGAGCGAACGATGACGACGACCATTGCGAGCGCCATCGCCCAGATCGGCACGGCTATGGGGCCGAGCGTGGCCGCGGCGGCAGCGAGGGCCCCGAACAGGCCCAGTCCTGCCAGTCCGATTCCGACGAAGGCGCTCCCGATCCATTCACGGTCACTCATCGCGGCAGCTCCTTCGCCGATTCCCGCTGGCCAAGCAGCCGCTCGGCGAAGTCGAGCCGCTCGTTGACCTCCGCCAATTCCTGGCGGACCCGTTCGAGCTCTTCATAGACCACGGGGTCCGGCTCGGCGCCATGCGGCGTGGCGCCATGCCGGATCCGGTCGGCGATGGCGCGGCCGAGCGGAGTGAACGAGAGGGCGATGAGCGAGCCCCCTCCGAACAGAAACACGATCGCGAAAACTCCTTCCATTCCCGGCCCTCCTCGAGGAGCCTGCCCCGCGCCCGTTTCCCGTACGCCCGTACGTTTCAGAATGTTTCAGAAAGAGACGCGCGGAAGAGGTCAGCGCCAGGCGTGGCCTCTTCCGCGCTGCGCATGCCGCGCGCTGTCCTTCCGGTACCGGTGGTGCAAATACCTGCGATTAAACGAGTTCTACGGCGCTGATCGCGCCGAGTGACACGGCAATTTCGGTGTCGTCGATACCCTGGGGCCGGAGATAGACCTCATGGGCGGTGACATGCGTATCGACGCTCATCGGGATACCGACGATTTCGCTGCTGTCGGTGGTGGTGATGCGTACCGCCTGGTCATGACCGCCGGCGTACCCGAGCAGCGACACGATCTCCTCGTAGCGCATGGCGACCTCCCTGCTGGTGGTCAATCCAATGTAGGACGCCGCTCCGGAGGGCGCGAGGGCCGCTCACGGCGTGAGCGGCTGGCCTCCCTCGGCGGCGAGATTGTTCTTCAGGAACCGCGTCAGCAGCTCGAAGAGATGCTGCCGCGTGGGGCCGCCCGAGATCGAGTGCGTCCGGTTCGGGTACTCCATCATGTCGAACGGTTTCCTGGCCTGCACGAGCGCGTTCATCAGCGCTTCGGAATTCTGGTAGTGCACATTGTCGTCCCCGCTGCCGTGCACGAGGAGCAGCTTCCCGCGCATCTGGTCCACGTACGAAAGCGGCGAGCCCTTGTCGTAACCCGCGGCATTGTCCTGCGGCAGGCCGTTGTATCGCTCGGTGTAGATGTTGTCGTAGTACTTCCAGTGCGTCACCGGCGCGACGGCCACGGCGGTGCTGTAGACATCGGGCGCCTGGAAGAGTGCGTTGAGGCTCATGAAGCCACCGTAGCTCCATCCCCAGATGCCCATGCGGGTCGAGTCGATGTACGGCAATCGGCCGATCACGCGTGCGGCGGCGGCCTGGTCCTGCGTTTCGATCACGCCGAGCCGTCCGTAGACGATCTTCCGCCAATCGCGCCCGCGCGCCCCGGTGCCGCGGTTGTCGACGCTGGCCACGACGTAGCCCTGCTGCGTGAGCATCAGGTGCCAGAGATACTGCTGGCCGCCCCAGGCATCGAGCACCGTCTGCGACCCCGGGCCGCCATAGACCTGGAAGAGGATCGGATACTTCCGCGAAGGATCGAAATCGGCCGGCTTCATCAGGTATGCGCTGAGCTTCACGCCATCGCCGATGTCCACTTGCGTGAACTCGACCGTTCCGCGGCGGAGGCGTTCGACGCGCTGATGCAGCGCCTCGTTCGCCACGACGGTGCGCACGGGCTGGTGGGCGGGGAGCCTGATGAGCGTGTTGACGGGCGGCACGCCGAACTTCGAATACGTATGGAAGGCAAAGCGGTGGTTCGGCGCGATGTTGTAGCCGTGCGTTCCCTCCGCGGCTGGCGAGAGGCGCTCCGGCCGCCCGCGCCCGTCGAGCCGCACACGGAAGAGGTAGCGCTGCGCCGGATTCTCCGGTGACGCGATGTAGTAGAGCCAGCCGCCCTTCTCGTCGAGGCCCGCGACGTTGAGGACGTCGAAGTCGCCGCGCGTGAGGAGGCGGACGTTCCTGCCGTCACGGCTCACGAGATAGGCGTGATTCCATCCGTCGCGCTCGCTCATCCAGATGAACTGCCTGCCCTTGTCGAGCCAGGCGAAGTCGTCCACCAGCTCCACCCAGGTGCTGTCGCGCTCGGTGAGGATGGTCGTGATCGCGCCTGTCCGTGCGTCGCCGACGTGAAGGTCGAGCCGGTTCTGGAGCCGGTTGAGCCGCTGGACGACGACTTCATCCGAGTTGGCCGCCCACTCGACGCGCGCGGGATAGTTGTTGCGCGGGTCGCCCTCGAGCGCGAGCCAGCGCGTGTCTCCGCCGGCGGCCGCAACCACGCCGACCCGTGCGGCGGAGTTCGATTCGCCCGCCTTCGGATACTGGATCGGCGTGACGACCGGATAGAGCGAGTCGGTATAGTTGATCAGCGTGAAGTCGCGCACGCTGTCCGCAACGAGCTGCCAGTAGGCGATCCGGTTCCCGTCGGGACTCCAGCGCCACCCGTCCTGGAGGCCGAGCTCTTCCTCGTACACCCAGTCGAAGGTGCCGTTGATCACCGTGCGCGACCCGTCCCGCGTGAGCTGCGTGATGCGGCCGCTGGCGAGATCCTCGACGTAGAGATTGTTCTCGCGGACATAGCCGACCCGGCCGCCGTCGGGCGAGAACTTCGCGAACATCAGCGTGGAAGGCCTGGCCTCGGTGCCGCCGAGCTTCGAGAGCTTGCCGGCTTCGCGGTCGAGCACCCAGTAGTCGCCGCGGGTGTTCGAGCGCCAGACCTGCTCCGAGTTAGTGAAGATGAGCAGCCGGTCCCGGTCCGGAGACCAGATGTAGTTCTCGATCGTGAGGGGAGTGCTGTCTCCGGGCGGTGTGAGCTGCGCCGCCGTCACCAGCACGGTTCGCGTGCCGCTCTCGGTATCGTAGCGGATGATCTCCCGCCCGCGTCCGGACTCCGCGCGCTCGACGGTGGTATACGCCGCGCCGTCCTCGAGCCAGCGGATCGGCCCGAAGCTCTGGGACGAGAATTCCGGGCTTCCATAGATGCGCGCAACCGAGAGCAGCCCCGAATCGGCAACGGCTTCGGCGGACGCGGTGGACGGGGCACGCTGCGCCGCGACGGGCGGCGCGAGCAGGGCGACGAGAAGTGCGAATCTGGCGAGCCTGACCATTGGCGATCCGGACCGGGATGAGGTTGAACGTGCGATCGGGGGGCGGAGCCGCCCGCCGAAGGGACATCGTGGAATCTAGCGTCCGGCGGCGACCGGTGACGCGAGCACCCGCCGGATGAAATGGCCGGTATGGCTCGCCTCCACCCGGGCGACTTCCTCCGGCGTTCCCGCCGCCACCACCGTGCCGCCGCCATCGCCCCCTTCGGGGCCGAGGTCGATGACCCAGTCGGCGGTCTTGATGACGTCGAGGTTGTGCTCGATGACGACGACGCTGTTGCCCTTGTCCACCAGGCGGTGCAGCACCTCGAGCAGGAGCCGCACATCCTCGAAATGGAGGCCCGTCGTCGGCTCATCGAGGATATACAGCGTGCGCCCCGTGTCCCGCTTGGCGAGCTCCGCGGCGAGCTTCACCCGCTGCGCTTCGCCGCCGGAGAGCGTCGTCGCGGCCTGGCCAAGGTGGATGTACCCGAGTCCCACGTCGTTGAGCAGCTCGAGCTTCTCGGCAATGCGCCGCTGGGCCGAGAAGAACTCGAGCGCATCCGCCACGGTCAGGTCGAGCACGTCCGCGATGCTGCGCCCCTTGTACCGCACTTCGAGCGTCTCACGATTGTACCGCCGCCCCTTGCAAACTTCGCAGGGGACGTAGACGTCGGGAAGGAAGTGCATCTCGATCTTGACGAGGCCATCGCCCTGGCATGCCTCGCACCGCCCGCCCTTCACGTTGAAGGAGAAGCGGCCGGGCCCGTAGCCGCGGATCTTCGCCTCGGGCAGCTGCGTGAAGAGCTCGCGGATCGGCGTGAAGAGCCCGGTGTAGGTGGCCGGGTTCGACCTCGGCGTTCTCCCGATCGGGCTCTGGTCGATGTCGATGACCTTGTCGAGGTTGTCCAGGCCTTCCAGCCGGGCATGCTCGCCGGGCAGCACCCGCGCGCGGTAGAGATGGCGCGCGAGGGACTGATAGAGGATATCGGTCACGAGCGTGGACTTCCCCGATCCCGACACCCCGGTCACCGCGGTGAAAACGCCGAGCGGGAATTCGACGGTGAGGTTCCGGAGGTTGTTCGCGCGCGCGCCGACGATGCGGAGCTTCCGCGACGCTTCGGCGCGGCGGCGCTTCTTCGGAATCGGAACGCGCAGCTCGCCGCGGAGGTACCGTCCGGTGAGGGATTCCGGATTCCGCAGCACTTCGTCGAGGTCGCCCTCCGCCACTACCTCACCGCCGAGCCGTCCGGCGCGCGGCCCGAGATCGATCAGGTAATCCGCTGCGCGGATCGTGTCCTCGTCGTGCTCGACGACGATGACGGTATTGCCGAGGTCGCGCAGGCCGCGGAGGGTGCCGAGCAGCCGCTCGTTGTCGCGCTGGTGGAGCCCGATGCTCGGCTCGTCGAGGATGTACAGCACGCCGACGAGCCGGGATCCGATCTGCGTTGCCAGCCGGATGCGCTGCATCTCGCCGCCGGAGAGCGACGAGGCGCCGCGCCCGAGCGTGAGGTAGCCGAGGCCGACATCGCGCAGGAAGCGGAGCCGGTCGCAGACTTCCTTCAGAATGGGGCCGGCGATCTCCGCGTCGAGCCCCGCGCTCCGTCCATGCTCCCGGAGCGGCACGCTCTCGAAGAACTCGACGGCACGATCGACGGGGAGCTCGACCACGTCGCCGATGCTCCGACCGTGGATCAGCACGGCGAGCGATTCGGGCCGGAGGCGGCGCCCGGCGCATTTCCGGCACGGCATCTCGAGGAGGTATTCCTCGAGCGTGGCGCGGATCGCGTCGCTCGACGACTCGTGGTAGCGCCGCTCGACGTTCCGGAGGATCCCTTCCCACTCCGTCTCGTAGGCCTCACGGCCACGGCCGGTATCGCCGAAGCGGAACTTGCCCGGCGCGCCGAAGAGCAGCGCCTTTCTCGCCGCATCGCTGTGCTCGGACCAGGGAGCGGCCGGATCGAAGCCGAACGCCTTGGCCAGCGCAGGGAGCACCGTCTTCCGGAGGTATCCCGACGGCTCGCCCCACGGAAGGACGACGCCCTCGAGAATCGAGATGCTGGGATCGCCGAGAATCAGGTCGGCATTCACTTCCTTGCGGGTGCCGAGGCCGTGACAGTCGGGGCAGACGCCGAACGGGGAATTGAAGGAGAATTGCCGCGGCTCGAGCTCCGGGAGCGAGAGCCCGCACACCGGGCAGGCCAGCCGCTCGGAAAAGAGCACCGACTCGGCCTCCACCGCGCCGCGCGAGGCTTCGCGATGCCGCATCACCTCGACGATGCCGTCGGCCTCCTTGAGCGCCGTCTCGATCGAGTCGTTGAGGCGCGAGCGGTCCGACGCGCGCACGACGAGCCGGTCCACCACCAGCGCGATGTCGTGGTTCTGGCGGCGGTTGAGCGCGGGCACCTCGGACAGGTCGTACGTCTCCCCGTCGACGCGGATACGCACGAAGCCGCGCTTGCGGGCGTCCTCGAAGAGATCCTTGAATTCGCCCTTCCGGCCGCGAACGAGCGGCGCGAGCACCTCGATGCGCGTGCCATGGTCCCAGGCGAGGACGGCATCGGTGATCTGCGCAGCGCTCTGGCGCGAGACCGGGCTGCCGTCGTTCGGGCAGTGCGGCGTCCCGGCGCGGGCCCAGAGGAGCCGGAGATAGTCGTAGATCTCGGTGACGGTCCCGACGGTGGAGCGCGGATTCTGGCCGGTCGTCTTCTGCTCGATCGAGATCGCCGGTGAGAGTCCCTCGATGGCGTCCACGTCCGGCTTTTCCATCAGGCCGAGGAACTGCCGGGCGTAAGCGGAGAGGGACTCGACGTAGCGGCGCTGGCCTTCGGCGTAGATCGTATCGAAGGCGAGCGAGGACTTCCCGGAGCCGGAGAGCCCGGTGATGACGGTGAGCTGATTCCGCGGAATGGAGACCGATACGTTCTTCAGGTTGTGCTCGCGTGCACCGCGGACAACCAGGTATTCCTGATCCATAGCCCCGAAAGGTACCCGAAGCATGCGGGTTGGCTCAAGGGTCACGGGTGAACGGGGCGACACACAGGATCGGACTGGCCTGGCGAAAAGCGCACGAAACCACGAAAGGACGAAAGGCGCCGTGGGCGCGAGCGGATCGCTGCGGAAATGCCATCCACGCCTGTCCGCGTGGCCGTCGGTCCATTACCATACCCGAAGCGAAATTTCGGAGTCTGGAGTGCCCATGGAACACGAGCGCCGCGACGCGCCCGGCGATCGCCCTGCAATCGAAGAAGCCCCTCCCGGCCGGGAGGAGGAGCGGCTGGTCCGCGACGCGCTCGCGGCGTGGGACGCGGGCCGCTACCGTGACGCTGCCGCGCATTACCGGACGATTCTCTCCCGCGATCCGCGCCAGGTGGAAGCGCGCATCGGCCTTTCGCGCGCACTCGAGGCGGATGAGCAGCCCGAGGCGGCGATCGCCTCGCTGACCGAAGCCATCGAGAGCGCACCCGACCAGACCGAGTTCCTGGTGGAGCGCGGAGGGATCCTCGGCCGGCTCCGCCGCTTTCCGGAAGCCGAGGCGGACCTCCGTCGCGTCCTGAAGCTGCATCCGGCCCATGGGCCGGCGCTGCACGAGCTCGGATTGCTCCTGCTCAAGAAGGGTCTTGCAGCGCCGGCCGTCGAAATGCTGCAGCGTGCCGCCGCGCTGCAGCCGGGCCGTCCGGATGCGTATCTTCATCTCGGCGACGCGCTCAACCGGGCAGGGGACCTGCGCGGGGCCGTCGCAGCGCTCGAGCGGGCGCTCGAGCTCGATCCATCGAATCGTCATACCTACAACGTTCTCGGGCGCGTGCTCGACCGGCTCGGCAGGCCGGGCGAGGCGGAAACGCTCTACCGGCGGGCACAGGAACTCGCGTGATCCAGGCCGTCGTCGATGATCTCGCCTTTCTCGAGGCGCAGGCCGTGCTGCGTCCGGCCGATGCATCGCTCGAGCCGGTGACGGCCTCCGCGGTGCGGCTCGACCGCCAGGCCGGAGCGGCCTTCGCCGCGCAGCGCCGCGTGTCGACGCCGCTCGAGGCCGGTGCGGCGGTGATCACCGGCGCCGGCGACCTCACCGCGGACTATGTCCTTCACGTCATCATCCAGGATCCGGAAACGCTCACCACTCGCGAAACCGTCCGGCGTGCACTCGTCAGCGCATGGGAGCGCTGCGCCGAGTGGGGAATTCGCACCGTGGCGTCGACCCCTGTCGGGGCGGGCGCCGGGCTTCTCGATATCGAGGAGGCGGCGGAGCTGATGGCGGCCACCTTCCCCGCCGGCGTCGAGTGCCCCGCCTCGCTCATCATCGTGCTCGAGCGCGATGAGGACCGGGACATGGTGGATGCGGTGCTCCGGCGGCGTGGCGGATGAAGCTCCGGAGACTGCACGTCGCCGGAGCGCTGATCATCCTCGCGTGGCTCGCCTCACTCGGATGGCTCGTGCGCCGGGAGTACTTCGGACGCACCCCGGGCGAGGTGTCCGCCTCCGCGCGCGTAGCGCCGGGTGCGGTCTTCTTCGCCATCTATCTCGGGGGCCAGCAGATCGGGACCGGCGCGACCACGGTCGATACGCTGGCCGACAGTGTTCGCATTTCCGGCCGCGCCGATGTGCTCCTGCCCGACGGGAATGCGGGCCGTCGCATCCGTACCACGACCGAGGTTCGCCTCGGGCCGTCGCTCGCGCTGACGTCGTTCCAGAGCATCGTCGCCGGGGATGCGCCTGGAGTGTCGGTGCTCGCCCGACGAGCCGATGGCGGCCTGAACATCCGGCTGCGATGGCCCGGACTTGGCGAGGTCACCCGTTCCGCGCGGGCCTCGGCGCTTCCGCATCTTGCGGTGCCGGTACGCGCCGTTGCCGACGGGCCACTCGAGGAAGGCCGCCGGATCGAGTACGCGATCATCGACCCGCTGAGCGGCGCGGTCCGACCGATGGCGTACATCATCGGGAGTCAGGTGTCGTTCGTCGTTCCGGACAGCGCCGTCCTCGACTCCGGCAGCGGACTCTGGATTCCGGCCCACATGGATACCGTCCCCGCCTGGAGCCTCGAGAGCGAAGACGGTTCGCTGGAATCGCGGATGTGGATCGACCAGCAGGGCTTCATCGTCCGGGCCGAGATGCCGAACGGCTGGACGATCATCAGGACCGCGTTCGAGATCGCGCAGCTGAACCTGCGCGCCGGCCGACCGCACCGCAGCAGATCCTCGCGTCCCCTCGTTTACACGGGCCGCGGATCCGCGCCACCCGTCGTCGGATCCGACACTGCGGCGGCGCCGCTGATTCCTTCCGACTCACAGGCGATCGTCGCACTCGTATCGCGACTCGCTCCCGATTCGCTGCCACCCGAAGCACGCGCGCGGGCGCTGTTCGACCATGTGGCGCGCCGGATCGTTCCCGGAGAAGGAGCGCCCGACGCCGTCTCAGCGCTTCGGGAGGGTCGTGGCTCGGCCACATCGCGCGCGCTGCTGCTGGCGGCGCTGGCCCGCGCGGCCGGCATTCCCGCCCGGTCGGTGAGCGGCGCGCGATTTGCCAGCGGCGAGTGGCGCCCGGACGTCTGGGTGGCCCTCCATCTGGGCGAGTGGATCGACGTGGACCCGGTGCGGCGGGCCTGGCCTGCCGATTCGCTGCGCTTCCCGTTCCGGATCGACGGCAGCGGACACCCGCTCGAGGTCCTGGCCCCGACGGCCCGGCTCCTCAGGCCGCGGATTCCCGAATCTTCCGGCAGAACGCCATGATCGAAGTCATCGACCTCGTCAAGCAGTACGGCTCGTTCACCGCCGTGGACTCCCTCTCGCTCACGGTGCCGCGCGGGACGCTGTTCGGCTTTCTCGGGCCCAACGGCGCCGGGAAGACCACGACGATGCGCATGATCGCGCAGATCCTCCGGCCCACGTCGGGCGAGATCCGCATCGCGGGGCGGCCGACCTGGGACCAGCCGCAGGCCATCAAGTCGATCATCGGCTACATCCCCGACCGCCCGTTCGTCTACGACAAGCTCACCGGCGCCGAGTTCATCCGGTTCGTGGCCGCACTCTACGGGCAGTCCGGCGCCGCACTCGAGCGACGAATGCTCGAGCTGCTCGAGCTCTTCGAGCTGACGCCCTGGAAGGACGAGCTCACCGAGTCGTACAGCCACGGGATGCGGCAGAAGCTCATCATCGCGAGCGCCTTTGCCCACCGGCCCGAGGTCATCGTGGTGGACGAGCCGATGGTGGGGCTCGACCCGAAGCGCGCACGGCTCCTCAAGGATCTCTTCCGGCAGTTCGTGAACCGCGGCGGCACCGTCCTCATGAGCACCCACACGCTCGAGATCGCCGAGGGGATGTGCGACCGGATCGGGATCATCCAGGGTGGGCGCCTCATCGCCGAAGGCACCATGGACGAGCTGCGGGCGCAGACCGCATCCGGGGATGAGAGCCTCGAGGAGCTCTTCCTCCGGCTCACCGGCGGCCTCCGTCCGAACGCGCTCGACACGATCTTCGATGCATGACGTGATCCCCGCGGCGGCACCCCGCCAGCCGGGGATCGGCGCGGTGCTCGCACCGAAATGGCGGAGTGCCCTCGCGCGGGCGCGCACCACGCAGCGCGGCCGGGGTGCCCGGATGGTTCTCCTCCTCGGCGTCGGCGGCCTCTTCTGGACTGCCGCGTTCGGGATCAGCTACCGCGTTCTCCGCTACATCAGCGTTCAGCAGGACATCGGATTCCTCATCGCGTCGAAGATGCTCGGCGTCATCCTCCTCGCCTTTGCCGCGATCCTGCTCCTCTCCAACCTCATCACGGCGCTTTCCAGTTTCTTCCTCGCGAAGGACCTCGACCTGCTGGTCGCAGCGCCGCTCCACTGGTTCCGCCTCTACGTCGCCAAGCTGTTCGAGACCGCCGCGCACTCGAGCTGGATGGTCGTGCTCATTGCGCTCCCCATCCTCACGGCGTACGGGATCGTCTACGATGGCGGCCCGCTCTTTCCGTTCGTGGCCCTCGCGGCGCTCATCCCGTTCGTCGTCCTTCCGGCGGTGGTCGGGTCGGCCATCACGCTCGTGCTCGTGAACGTCTTTCCGGCCCGCCGCGCCCGCGACCTCCTGAGCCTCGTCGCCCTCGGCGCCGTCGCCGGGATCGTGCTGCTCCTCCGCGTCATGCGGCCGGAGCAGCTCGTCCGGCCCGAAGGGTTCGCGAGCCTCGTCGAGTTCCTGGCCGTGCTCCGGGCGCCGACGAACCCATTCTTCCCGACGGAATGGGCGGCGGACATGATCATGAACTGGCTGCGCCACGTCGCCGATCCACTGCCCATCACGCTCCTCTACACCACGGCCGCGGCGTTCGTGATCATGGGTGGATGGCTGCACGGCCGGCTCTTCCGTGAGGGGTACAGCAAGTCGCAGGAGGGCGCCGAGCGATTCGTGCGGGGACAGCGGCTGGGTCTGGCGGCGGGGCGGCTGCTCGGGCGCGTTTCGCCGGAGCGGCGGGAGTTCCTCCTCAAGGACCTCCGGCTCTTCTTCCGCGATCCGACGCAGTGGAGCCAGCTGATCCTCCTCGGCGTGCTCGTGGTCGTCTATCTCTTCAACATCCGATCGCTTCCGCTCTTCTCGGGGGAACGGGTGCCGTTCTTCCTGATCACGGTCATCGTCTTCCTCAACCTCGGCCTCGCCGGATTCGTCCTTTCGGCCATCGCGGCGCGCTTCGTCTTCCCGGCGGTCTCGCTCGAGGGCCGCCAGATGTGGCTCATCCATTCGAGCCCGCTCGAGTTCCGGTCGCTCCTCTGGAGCAAGTACTGGCTCGGCACGCTCCCGCTGCTGCTGCTCGCGCTCTTCATCACGGTGGCGACGAACCTCCTGCTCGAGGCGTCGGCCTTCATGATGGCAGTGAGCGTCGGGACGCTGGTGCTGTTCACCTTCGCGGCGAGCGCGATGGCGCTCTGCTTCGGGACGTACTATCCGAAATTCGACACCGAGAATGCGGCGCAGATCCCGACGAGCTTCGGCGGCCTCGTGTTCATGATGAGCGCCATCACGCTGCTCGGGCTGGTGATCGCGATCGAGGCGGTGCCGGTCAGCTCCTACCTGCGGGCGCGGCAGGAGGGCGACGCGCTCGGATTCACGCCCGAGCTCCTGGTGGCGGGTGCGCTGGTCATCGGCCTCTGCACGGCGGCCACCGTAGTTTCGCTCCGCCTTGCCGTGCGCAAGCTCGACCTGCTCGAGACGTAACGCCGCCTTTTTCTTCACCCACCTGCGTCAGGATGGTGCCGGTCCGGCGAGCGCGCTCGCCGACCTTGGGGTCGCTCCACCGCCTCTCCCCTGTCGGGAAGGCGGCAACCCCAAGGAGGTCCCATGCGTCGCACGCTCACGCTGCTGTTTCTCGTCCTCGGTGCCGCCTGCGCCGGGGAAACCCCCACCGACGAATCCGGATTGTCCATGGCCACGGCCGGTGCCGACGAGCCGCGGGAGGCGCTGGCCCGCCGGTTCGCGCGCGCGCTCGCCGATCCCGCGTTCCGAACCGAAGTGCACGCCGCGCTCGCCGCATCCACGCACCCTGAAGGGAAGATCCATCTCGGCCGTTTCCTCCGTGCGGAGGACGCACGGGCCGCACGCACCATCGGCGCCGCGCCGGACGAGGTCCGCAGGGCGGACAGACTCGAAGTGTACCTGCCGGTTCCCGCGCATCGCGCCGCGTGGAATGGCGGCTCGAGCCTGCTCGTCGGAACGATCGGCGGAGACAGCGAGCGCCCCGTCGGCTTCGATATCCGCGGCCAGCGGCTCGATCTCGATCCCGGCGCACCTCCGGCGGTCCCGGTGCTCGCCGTGGTGCCGATCGAAACGGATTTCGGCCGGGAGGCCGCGCGAGTGGACGCAGCCAAGGCGTGCCTCGACTGCGAAGATGAGGGTGGAGTCGGCTCGGGCGGCGGCGGATCCACCATCACGCCCGGCCTCCATCTGCGCGCGAGTCACCTCAACGAGAGCTTCGAGTCGTGGCTCAAGGGGCAGCCGGAGATCGAAGTGCTGGTCCTGGGCCAGAAAGGCGCCTCGGATTCACTCACGAGCTACCAGTGCGCCGGAAATTTCGCGCCGGGAGCGTACTACTTCGATCAGAACTCGCTCGACTGGAGCGGCTCCGCGCTGATCATGTCCCAGATCCAGCTCGATGCGTACGAGGCACAGCACCCGGGCCAGGCCGTCCGCCTTTTCTTCATGGAAGACGACGACACGCCCTGCGAGATCCGCGCGAACAACACCGACCTCCGCCAGCTGCTCACCACCGTGGATTCGCTCGTCCGCGGCTTCTCGGGCGGCCACGACGAGGAAACCGCCACCGGGAGGGCCTTCCGGTTCTTCACCGCCGCGCAGAAGATCGTAAGCGTGGTCGCATCCGCCATCAAGACGAACGACGACCTGATCGGCAACGCGGTGGAGGACGTGACGACCTCGGAGCGGTATGCCGGCTACAACTGGATTCTCAAGGGAGCAACCGGTCGGACCAACGGCTATGTGAAGCTGGAAATGCGCTGACCGCGTTCCGCGCAACCAATCACGAGGCCGGCGCATCGAATGATGCACCGGCCTTCGCGCGTCGGCGGTGGAGCGGTGCCCGCTCCCGTGGCCGGACGGGGCCGTCCTCGGGATCCACGATGTCCGCGTTTCAGGTGCCCTTCCCTTCGCCGCCGGGCAACATGAAATGCGCGATCTCGACGGCCCGTCCCGATCCGGCGGCCGAAGGGGTCCGCTGGTCTCCAGATCGGCCATCGAATCTCCCGATCGGGCCTCAGCGAGGGCCGAAATCGAAACCCCGGACCCCTCGCTTCCGTCCCATTGCGATATACTCTCCTTCCCCATGGGCCGACGCGCCACCCCTGAACCAAGGAGCCTCTGCATGGCGACCCTGCGTCATAGCTCGACCGTTCTCATGCTTCTGGCCGCAGCCACGCCGGCAGCCGCGCAGGAATTCGGCGCCGCCGTCGCAGTTGCCGGCCGCGATGTCGTGATCGGGCAGGCATCGAATCTCTACGCACCCGGCTATGTCTATGTGTTCCGCGCCAGCCCCCAGGGCGCCTGGACGGTGGCCTCGCGCTTCGCGGCCCCGGATTCCGGCCGCAATACCGGATTCGGGCGGCGCATCGCGGTGGACGGTAACACAATGCTCATTTCCGAGAGCCCGGTCGACAGCGCCTCCCCCGGCCGGGTGCACGTCTATGAGCGGACCCAGGCCGGCCCCTGGCGGCATACCGGCACGATGAACCCGACGCCGGCGGTCAACGGAGACCGGATCGGCCGCGGCCTCGCACTCAAGGGCAATATCGCCGTCATCGGGGCCAGCCGGACCGACAGCCTGCGCGGCGAGGCCTGGGTTTTCCAGAAGCAGGGCAGCCAGTGGCGCCAGACTGCGCGCCTCCGGCCGGCTGACGTCATGCCGGGAGCGGCATTCGGCAACACCGTGGCATTCGATGGAAACGTCATCGCGGTGGCAGCGCAGCAGGCCGATTCGAACGCGGGCGCGGTCTACATCTTCCGCGACAGCGCAGGAACCTGGAAGCAGGAGCAGAAACTTTCCATTCCGGTTCCGCCCGCCTCCCGGACGAATGCGCAGTTCGGCGCCTCGCTCATGCTCCACGACGGAATGCTCTACGTGGGCGCGCCCGGCCTCACCAACTTCATGGGCGCGGTGATCCGCTTTACCCACGATTCCGCCAACAACCGCTGGAATCCGATCGGCGGCCTCCTGCCCTTCGACGCGACACCGGGCACGCAGTTCGGCACCTCGATGGCGATGATCGGCGATGAGCTGTGGATCGGGTCGCCCGGCTCGTCGCAGTTCCAGGGCCGCATCTTCCGTTACGCGCGCGATACGTCCGGCGCGTTCACCGAGGCCACCAAGATCGCCTACGATACCGCCGGCCTCCAGCTCGGCTTCGGCGGCGTGCTGACGGGCAGCGGGAGCCTGGCGGTGGTCGGCATGGGCAACGCCGACTTCGGCGAGGGGCGCGCCGCCATTCTGACGGTGGCGGCCAACGGCAACATCAGTCAGCGCACGGTCAGTGGGGAGGTCTTCCGCCCCGCCGCCGTTGCCGGCCGTGAAGTGAGCTGCAGCTCGGGCAAGGCGAGCGTCTTCGGGTGCGAGAAGGTCAACCTCCTCTCGCTCCTCCCGGTGGCGTCGATGGGGGGCAAGCAGGGCACCCGGCTGAACGACGTCTGGGGATGGACCGATCCGGAGAGTGGAAAGGAATACGCGATCGTCGGACGGTCGGACGGCACCTCGTTCGTCGACGTTTCGAACCCGAACCGGCCGCGCTATCTCGGCGACCTCCCGAAGACCGAATCTTCACCGCCGGCGGTCTGGCGCGACATGAAGGTCTACCGGAACCACGTGTACATCGTGGCCGACGGCTCGCGCGAGCACGGCATGCAGGTGTTCGACCTCACGCGGCTCCGGCGCGTCTCCGCCCCGCAGACGTTCACGCCCGACTATCACTACACGCGCATCAACAGCGCGCACAATATCGTCATCGACACTGCGTCCGGCTTCGCGTACATCGTGGGCGCGAGCTCGGGCGGCGAGACGTGCGGCGGCGGCCTTCACATGGTCAACATCAAGGATCCGAAGAACCCGTCGTTCGCCGGCTGCTTCCAGGACAAGGCCACGGGCAACGCGGGGACCGGCTATTCGCACGACGCGCAGTGCACCGTCTATCACGGTCCGGACACGCGCTACAGCGGCCGCGAGATCTGCATCGGCGCCAATGAGAACGCCATCAGCATCGCCGACGTGACCGACAAGCAGAACCCGAAGCCCATCGGCCGCGGGACGTATCCGGACGTCGGCTACGCCCATCAGGGGTGGTTCAGCGACGATCACCGCTACTGGTACCAGGACGACGAGCTCGACGAGCTGCAGGGCAAGACGAAGGGCACCCGGACGATCATCTGGGACATGCAGAAGCTCGATGATCCGGTCGTGGTGGGGCAGTACGAAGCGCCGGTCAATGCCAGCGACCACAACCTCTATATCGTCGGCAACCGGATGTACAACTCGAACTACACCAGCGGCCTCCGCGTCGTGGACATCAGCGACCGGACGAGCCCGAAGGAAGTCGGCCACTTCGACACGGTGCCGGTCGGGCCTGAGGCCCCCGGCTTCGGCGGATCGTGGAGCAACTATCCGTTCTTCAAGAGCGGCACGATCCTGGTGACGAGCGGCAACGAGGGTCTCTTCCTCGTGAAGGACCAGACCACCAACCTGACGCCATGAATCGCACGCTTTGCGCCCTCGTGGCGCTCGCCTTCGGGGCCGCCTGTGCGGCTCCGGGGGCGACGCGCCAGACCCCCACGCCATCCGGGACCGGCGTGGGGGTCCGGCTTTACGTTCCCAACCAGAACGACGCCTCGGTGACGATCATCGACGCCGAGACGGGCACCACGCTCTCGACGGTGGACCTCAGGGCGTCGGGCTTCAGCGCCAACGCCAAGCCCCACGCGGTCGTCGCCGAGCCGGACGGCTCGGCGTGGTACGTCTCCCTCATCGGCGACAACTTCGTCGCCAAGTTCGATACCGACAACCGCCTGCTTGGCCGCATCCCGATGGAAACACCGGGAATGCTCGCACTCGACCCGAAACATGATCGCCTCTACGCCAGCCGGTCGATGACCGCGGTGAGCCCGCCGGCGAGCATCGGCGTGATCCGCCGGAGCGACATGCATCTCGTCGAGGAGCTCGATGTGCTCTTCCCGCGTCCCCACGCCATCGCCGTCGATACGGCCTCGGGCCGGGTGTACGTCTCGGGACTCGGCGACAACCGGATCGCCGTGATCGACACGGCCGGGCGCGTGGACCTCACGCAGGTCCCCGGACCGCTCCACGCCTACGTGACCTTCGCACTCTCTCCCGACGGTTCCCGGCTGGCGGCCACGACCCAGCTCACGTCGAGCCTCGTCGGATTCGATGTGCGGAGCGGGAAGCCGGTTCCCGCCGGGTCGGTGCCGGTGCTGCCGTTCGGGTACCAGGTCACCTGGTCGCCCGACGGAGGGTCGATCTGGTTCGGGAACCAGCGCAGCGGCGCCGCCACCGTGGTGGATGCGGCGACCTGGACCGTGCGCGGCGTGATCCGCGATTCGGCATTCGCCGAGCCGCACGGCGTGGCCGTCTCGCGCGACGGCAAACGGGTGTACGTCTCGAGCCACGGTGTCCAGGCCGGCCCGTCGGCGCCGACGCCCGCCGATACGATGCACGGGGGCATGCACGCAGGCGAGGGCGCCGCGCGCGGCGGCGGCACCATCGCGATCATCGACGCGGACACGAGAACGATCGTAAAGGTCATTCGCGTCGGCCGATACGCAGTCGCCATCGATCTCGGCGGGTCGCGGTGAGGGCTGTCCGGACGCTCCTGCTCGCCGCCCTCGCGGTTGGTTGCGCCCCGCTGCCCGGTGCGACGCAGAGCTCCGGGTCCTCGATGCTTCCACCGCTCGAGCGGCGCATCACGGCGATTCCCATCGCCGACAGCACCGGGCGGCATTTCGCCCTGCCCTTTCTCGGCGGCCTCGAGCGGCCGAGACCGCAGCTCGTGGACATCGACGGGGATGGCGACCTGGACCTGTTCATCCAGGAATACACGGGCCGCATGACGTTCTTCGAGCGGAGCGATTCGGCGGGAACGCCGAGCTGGACCTGGCGGACGGATCGGTGGGAGGCGCTCGAGATCGGCGACTGGAGCCGGTTCATCGATCTGGACGGGGATGGCGATCAGGACGTGCTTTCAGAGTCGCCGTACAGCTTCATCCGCTGGTACCGGAACGACGGCACCCCGCAGAAGGCCCGCTTCACGCTTGCGGCCGACACACTCTACGACGTCAAGGACGAACCGATCTTTGCGGACCGGCAGAACATTCCGCAACTCGGCGATCTCGACTGCAACGGGCGCATCGACCTCATGCTCGGCAGGGTGGACGGCACGATCACGCGCTTCGAGCTGCGCGGTATCGAGGGGAACGCGCCGCGCTTCGGCTTCGTCACCGACCGCTTCGAGGGTATCCAGATCCTCGGTGGCGACGCGACGCCGGGCGGACCGCCGCCGATGGCAATACCCGGCGCGGGTGGGATCACGCCAAGCCTGCACGGCGCGAACACGATGGCTCTGGTGGACCTCGACCGCGA
Source organism: Gemmatimonadales bacterium (assembly GCA_035759585.1). Taxonomy (GTDB): domain Bacteria; phylum Gemmatimonadota; class Gemmatimonadetes; order Gemmatimonadales; family GWC2-71-9; genus CAMLLJ01. The sequence goes on from DASTUP010000012.1 coordinate 25,289, forward strand.
CGCCGACCTCGACATTCTCTGGGGCGACTTCTTCGAGCCCGGCCTCCTCTGGATCCGCAACAACGGCGGCTGCAGCTCGCCCTCGATGCGGGAGGCGCCAGTCCCCTTCCCTGTCGGCAACCCCCTCCGCACGAGCGGTTACAACGCGCCGACCCCCGGGGACCTCGATGGTGACGGCGACCTCGACTTCCTCGTCGGCGTCCTTGGCGGTGCCTACAACCCGACCCGCACGGCACGGGACAACCTCTATCTGGTCGAGCAGACGACGCCGGCAGCCTTCGAAGTACGCACGACCCGCTTCCTCGATGGCTTCGACCTCGGCAGCGAGAGCAGCCCCACGCTCTTCGACCTCGACGCCGACGGCGATCTCGACATGCTGGTCGGGAACAAGATCGAGCCGGAGGGCGAGGTCGCGGGCCTGTATCTCCTCGAGAATGTCGGGTCGGCGAAGGCGCCGGCGTTTCGCGTGCGATCGCAGCTCCCGGTCGCGCCGGGGTACCATTATGCGCCCGCACTCGGCGATCTCGACGCCGACGGAGACGCCGACCTCGTCCTCGGCACCTGGCGCGATGCACTGCTCTTCTACCGCAACGACGGCTCGCGCACGTCGCCGCGCTTCGTTCTTGCCGATTCGATGCTCGCCCGGCTCACGCGCGGGAGCCACGCGACACCGACCCTGGGCGATCTCGACGGCGATGGCGACCTCGATCTCTTCGTCGGCGAAGCATCGGGCGCCATCAATCAGTACCGCAACGACGGCAATCGTTCCGCACCCCGGTTTACGCTCGTCACCGACGCCTGGAACGGTCTCCAGGAAGGACGCCGGACCGCCCCGCGCCTGGCCGACGTCGATGGTGACGAGGACCTCGATCTGGTCATCGGTACCGAGTCGGGAACGCCGGTTCTCTTTCGCAATACGGGATCAGCGAAGACCGCCGAGTTCGCGCGGGTGCAGGAAGCGCCGGTCTGGCCCGCACTCTCGGTGCCGGCATTCGGCGACCTCGATGGCGACGGGGACCTCGATGCGGTGCTGGGAAATGCGGCGGGAGGATTGATGCTCTTCGAGGGTGTGGCACGTGGCAGGCAGTAGCAGGGCATTCCTTCGGCGGCCGAGCCGCGAAGGAATGCCCTCACGCATGCACTGATCCGCTCTACCTGGTGGCCTTCGCGAGATCCGTAATCGCGGCCGCCAGTGCCTTGACCCGCTCGGCATCGCCGGCACCGCCCACATCCTGGCTGACCTGCCGCGCCAGTGCAGTGAGCGCGTTGCGCCGCGCGCTTCCCGTCTGCTTCTCCGCAGCGTCGAGCGCCGTTGCGATGGCTTTCGTGCGCGCCGGAGCGAGCCCATTGCCACGCACGAGCTGGTCGAGGTATGCGCGCACTACGGGAAATGCCGCCGGCCAGGTGATCCGGGGCTGGCTCTGCGGGTTGTACTGCTCGAACTGCACCAGCTTTGCAGCCTCGATCTCGTTGGCCGAGATCTGGTCGCTCGGTACGAGCGCGAGGATATCGAGCCCGCGGTCGAGCTCCGAGGAATAGATGAGCCCGTTCCACCAGTAGGCGCCCCACGAGCCGCCGATGGTGCGGCCCATCCCGCGGGAGCCCTGCGCACCGGCCGTGTCCGCCGGGGAAGGCGCGTCGATCGACCCGCGATCGAAGTAGGCCAGTTCCCGGGGATGGTCCGGGTCGGTGAACTCCATCACGCTCACGCCACCCTGATACCACCCCTGTACCATGATGTCGCGCCCGGGCACCGGGATCAGTCCGCCGTTGTGGGAGACGCAGTTCTCCTCGGCCGTCTGGGCAGCCGGAATCTTGAAGTACGCGTGCTGGGTGTACTTCCGGTCGGCGGCGATGGTCAGTATGGTGTTGCCGCCCATTTCCAGCATCGACGTAGCCTGGCACATCGGCCCCGTGCCGCCACCCCATTCATCGGTGAACACCACGCGCCTGCCGTCGTTGCTGAACACCGCGGTGTGCCAGAGTGAGAAGTTGGTGTCCGCCACTGCATCGAGCCGCACGGGCTTGAGCGGGTTGGAGATATCGACGAGCAGGCCATGGCTCGCGCAGGCTCCAGCCAGGAGGCCCATGGCCGGATAGGCCGTAACATCGTGGCAGTTCCGCGGGCCGGTCGGAGCCGGTGCCGGACGCGCCGAGTCTGCCGCGGCGCGCGGCCGGCGCGCAGGCCGGCTGGCCGCGCGAGGCGCAGGATCGAGGCCCGTGAAGATCCGGGCCCCCGTCACCACTTCGGCCTGTTCCGGATGTGCCAGCGGCACGCGGATGACGTCGAGTCGGTACAGCGAATTGTTCTCGTCGGCGGGATCGGTTCCCTCCTTGCATCCCGCAAGCTCGGCGGCCGGGCGCGCGCCCTGGCTGCCGGACACGTAGATGTAGATGACGCCGGAATCCTTCGGGTCGGGCACGATCGTGTGCGTGTGCGACCCTTTGCAGGTCTGCACATTCTTCACGAGGCGCGGCGCAGCCGGATTGGAAACGTCGTAGATGCGGACCCCGGCCATATGGTCGCTGGGATCCTCGACCCCGCCCTTTGCGCAGTCGTTGCGGTTGCCTCGCCCTTCGGCGGACAGGAACAGCAGGTTCCCATGGATGGAAGGGTCACCCTGTGCCGTGATGCAGGAGACGGCCGACACGACCCTGGGCTTCGCGGGATCGCTCACGTCCCAGATCGTGAACCCCGCGAAGTTGCCCTGGTAAACGTACTTGTCGCGGAATGCCAGATCGGAATTGATGAACGTGAGACCGCGCGCCGTATCGAATTCCGCCGGCTTCGGCGAGAACGAGACGAGACGCATGTTGTGCGTGGCGACCCCGGCGTCGAGACGGCCAGGCTTCAGCCCCGCGCGGGGATCGTCGCTGCCGGGATAGGTCTGCGAGGCCAGGATCGATGGGACGACGAGCAGTGACGCGACGAGCGCGAAGGCCCTGCGAAAAGCATGCATCAGGAGCGGCTCCCGGGTGGGGTGAACGACGGATTACCTGTCGGGCAGCTGGGACAGCATCCGGCGCATCGCGCCGATTTCTGCGGTCTGAACGGAAACGACATCGTTCGCGAAGACGCTGACATCCACATCCTGGCCGGCGCCGCGGACGGCGAAGAGCGCCTCGACCATCTGCAGGGCGCCCTCGTGATGCTGGATCATCAAGGTGAGAAATGCCCGGTCGAAGGCGGGGCCGGCGGCTCCGTCGAGTGCCTCGAGCTGCGCCGCCGTCAGCATCCCGTCCATGTGCATCGTCCGCCACGATGAGGTATCCGGCGCGACCTGCCCGTTGCGGAGCAGCCAGTCCTGCATGATCCGGATCTCCGCCACCTGCGATTGCGCGATCTTGCTTGCCAGCCTGCCGAGACGGGGATCGGCCTCGTGCGTCGCGGCCATGCGGGACATGTGAATTGCCTGGGCATGGTGGGCGATCATCCCCTGCATGAACGCCACGTCCGCTGCCGTGAAGGTGGCATCCTCGGGAATGGCGGCATGACCGTGCGCGCCCGCGGCTCCGGCGGGGTGCTGCGCACAGGCGACGCCGGGAAGCACGAGCAGCAGGGCCGCCGCAACGGTGGGGCGGAGACGGGAGCCGCGGAAGGGACCGGCGGCGCCGCAGGATCGGCGAGTCATCCCCGGAAAGCTAACACCGGACGCCTGCGCACCGCATCGCGTAGCGTGTTGCTCCCGCTACCTGCTCGCGGCCGCCCGGTCGGTGCCGAGAAATTCGACGCGATCCCGCGGGGCGATGCCGTTGCTCGTGAGATCGACTCCCCAGTAGACCACATGCTCGCGTCCCGCCTCGACGACGATCACAGGGGCGCAGCTGGTCCGGTCGGCATCCTGCAGAAAGGCATACTGGGGCACGGGAACCTCGGGATCGGATGCGCGCACCGTGCGCAGCGAATCGGCGAGCGCGCCCGACTCGTAGGAGGGACGCGCCGCGATCGCCTCGACCGTCGGGAGCTGCGGCCAGACCGCAGGCGGATCGCACGGTGCGCCAGGCCGGTCGGCTCTCTTTCCGGCGTCCCCGGGAGCACACCCCGCGATGCCGACCAGTGCAGCGAGCGCAAGATTGCTAGCGATGGACCTCATGTCACCTCGTCTGGGTCTTTGCCGTGCCGCGGATATTCAACCCGGCGAGACAGACCTGGAGCAGGAGCAGCGCCCACGCGCCGTCATGCCAGCCCCAGATTGCCCAGAGGAGGTTCCCGACCAGGAAGCACCAGAATCCGTAATTGCGCTTGTACTTTCGGCCCGAGGCGACGAGCCATGCGCCGGTGACGGTCGCGACCATGGCGGGCCACTGCAGATAGTCGATCCATTCCATGATGCAGAGTAGCGGAAGCACCGCGGAGGGTCCACTCTGCCGGAGCGGGCGCTCGAGCTGGTCGCCTACTCCGCGGCATCGATCCTTCGCGCCATGACCAGATCGGTCTGCGTGTCCTTGCCGAGCTGGAATGGCGTCGTCCCGATCTCGCTGAAGCCGCACTTCCGGTAGAACGCCAATGCCCGCGCGTTCTCGCCCCAGACGCAGAGCCAGAGTGTGGCCCCACCAAGGCGCTCGGCCTCCTCGACGACGGCGCGCATGAGCGATTGCGCGACGCCCCGGCCCTGCCAGCCGACGCCGACATAGAAGCGCATGAGCTCGACCGGAGCGGGGCCGGACGGGATGGAAGGGACTCGCCGGGACGAGACCTGCGCGTATCCCGCCAGCTCGCCGTCAGCCTCGGCGATCAGCGTGACAATTGCGGGATCGGCCAGCTCGCGCGCCTGCTGCTCCATCCCGAACGCCTCGTCCATGTACGTTCGCATGTCGACCGGGTCGTTCCACGGCCCGAACGTCTCGTCGAAGATCTGCCGGGCAAACCCGGCGAGCCCGGCCGCATCGTCCGCGTGGCCGCGGCGAATCACGACTTCTGATACTTCCAGTTCCTTGGCTTCCCTTCCTCGAGCCATTCGATCGTCGTGGCGAGCCGCTTCTCGCGCGTCTCCGCGCGCTTCGCTTCGGTGATCCATTCGATGTACTCCCGCTTGTGGCTCGGGCTGAACGACTCGAAAGTCTCGCGCGCCCTGCGGCTGCGGCGGAGCGCCGCCGCAAGATCCGCCGGCACGCTCACAGGCTTCGGGGACTTCGCGCGTGGCGCGCGGAGAATCTTCACGCCTTCCTCGTTCAACCTCGCCGCCTTCTTCACGTAACCGGCCAGCGTGCGCTTCGATGGAAGGTCGTCGAGGCTGCGAATGCACCCGAAATGGCCCATCGCGTCGCGGCTCACCGCGTCCTGCTCCATGATGAGCTTTGCCTTCCAGAACCCGAAGCTGCAGTGCTCCTTGAAGGCCGCCATCCCCGCCAGCATTCCGTGATGGGTGAAGTGCGGCATACTCCACTTCATTTCTTCGACGACGTCGGGGCAGGCGCCGTGCACCACCTCGCGCAGGTGCTCCAGGATCGGCCGCGCGAACGGCTGCGATCTCGCGATATAGGCATCGACGAGCGGGCTCCGCTTTCCCATGCGATCTCCGTCAGGTGGCACGCGGCCTGCGCGAACCCGATTCGAGCTGCGCCCGCAGGCGCTTCGGCGCAGTCATCCGGTACGATTCCTCGATGACGTCCTTCAACTCCTTCCAGTCGGTGCCCTTGTCGAGATAGACACCGACCCACCCGCTCGGCCCCACGTAAGGCGGCCGGAAGAACCGCGCCGGCGCCATGCTCACCATCAGCTCCTGGTCTCCCGGCGGCGCCTTGCACCAAACGGCGTTCCTGCCAGCGCCATGATGCCCGGCACCGGAAAACATCGCGAAAAGCTTGTTGCGGACCCGGAAGGTCGGCTCGCCCCACGCTTCGACCTCGTGCGCCTCAGGAAAGGCGAGGCAGAGGCGGCGAAGGCGAGTGAGTGGAGAGGCTGCCACCGCTACTCCCGGGTTCGGAGACTCTCGGCCATCGCGAGCTCCGCGGCCACGATGCCTGCTTCGATGGATTCGGTGGCGCCGGCGAGGGCCATCTCTTCGGTGGCCACGAGCGCTCCGATCACCATCCACCTGTGGCGTAACGACACGAGATTCTCCCACCTCGATGGTTGAGTCGCCCGAAACGCCCGGCTCACGTGCCGCCGGAGCGCAGCGCCGCCCGCGCCGCAAGCGCGCTCGGGATTCCGACGCCAAAGGCGTGAATGAGGAGGCCATTGACGATCACTGAAGCCGGCTTCGCTCCTCCGGCCGCATTCGAAAGAGGCACCACGACGAAATTCATCACCGCGTACGCGACGAGGCCGAATGCGATGCCGAAGGCGATCGGATGGCGCGCAAGTCCCGGCCAGAGCCTGACCACGGCATAGCAGGTGCCGACGATGGACGCGGCGACACAGAAGTGGAGAACGATGCCAAGGAGGATCGTCCCGGCGCCGCCTCGAAATGCTGCAGATCCGAGGAGGCCGCTGGCAATCGACTGCGCGATGAGGCGCGGCTCTACGCCACGCAATCCGAAGAAGATCAGGGCGTCGGCGCCGTCCAGAAGGCCGACGGCCAGCGCGCCGAGCGCCAGCCACCAGTGCGAACCCCTCATCCGCAGCCCTCGACATACTCGACCGCCGGCAGGATCCCGGCGCGGAAGCGCGTGATCGCGCGGCCGTCGGTCTCGAACACCAGGCGCAGCGAATCGGCCGCCCCATCCGGAACGAGGACGAGGTAGCGGCCAGCGGAGTCGTACTTGTGCGGCCTGACTTCCAGCGTGTGGTCGTAGAGCGCCTGCACCTCTTCCTCGGTCATGCCGAGTCGGGCGCCCCGATCGGTGGAGGTGTCCCCATCGGTCACATCGGCGCGCACGATCCGGCCGCGCTCTGTCATGAGCTGCGTCCCGAGCGGCATTCCGGGAAGCCGCACAAACGCGCATGCGTCCGCCGGCCGCCCCGCCAGCGAAGCGCCGGCCGCCGCTTCCGCATCGGCGAGACTCATGCCGAACGAGATCGGACCGACGGATTCGAGTCCAACCGCCCAGCCGGTCTCGGGCAAGGCGGCACCAGCGGGCACGGAGTGACCGCCATCCTCCCGGCTCACGCATGAACCGGA
>DASTUP010000013.1:0-14807 GCA_035759585.1 Gemmatimonadales bacterium
CCGACTGGGCCATCATCCCGCCGATGTTGCCCAGGCCGATGGTGAACAGCTTCTGCGCGCCGTGCACGATGAAGATGGTGCCGATGACGACGCGCAGGAACGCGAGTCCGGCATTGATTCGATTCGAAAGCGCGGGCGTCGCGGGAATCGCGGAGCGCTCGGCGTAGGTCGCAGTGGTCATCGTTACATCCCCCTGGGTGTGATAACACCTTCCGGTGCAATGAAAATCGGTCAGCTGCGGTCGCGCGCTGCCTCCAGCAGGTCGAGCAGGGTGCGCAGCCGCCCGGATCCGAGATGCCCCAGCTGGCGACGATGCAGCCCGTGAATCACCTCGTCCAGACGATCGATCAACTCCTTCCCCTCCGCTGTGATGCGGGTCCGGACGAAGCGTCGGTCCTCCCCCTCACGGGCCCGGACGAGGAATCCCATTTCGGCCAGCCGGTCGAGCAACCGGGTGGTGTCCGGCATCGGGGAGATCATCCGGTCGCGGACCTCGTTCCGGCAGAGCCCCTCAGGACCCGCCCCGCGAAGGATCCGCAGAACGTTGTACTGCGTGGGGGTAAGCCCATGGGGCTTCAGCGCCTCCGCGGTCTGGTGCTCGAGCAGTGCAGCAGTCCGGGCCAGGCTGACGACGGCCTCGTGCTCCAGGCTCGAGAACGGCTTCCGCTGCTTCAGCTCGGACTGCAGGGTGGGCGACATGGAGTAATATTAGGTGTTATCACACATTGTGTCAAGAGCCGGGAGGCCCCGGGCGGCGCTCCGCTATCACCCGCCCGAACGCGCCTTCCGGACCTCCTCGGTGAGGCGCGGGACGATCTCGAAGAGATCTCCCACGATGCCATAATCCGCGAGCTTGAAGATCGGGGCGTCCTTGTCGCGGTTGATGGCGACGATGGTGCGGGAGGTGCGCATGCCCGCCAGGTGCTGGATAGCGCCCGAGATGCCGACCGCGACGTAGAGGTTCGGATTGACCATCCGCCCCGTCTGGCCGATCTGGTCCGTCGCCGGCCGCCAGCCGTCGTCCGTTACCGCGCGCGTGGCTCCGACGGCCGCATTCCCGAAGGCCGCTGCGAGGTCCTCGACGAGCTTGAAGTTCTCCGCCGCGCGGAGGCCGCGCCCGCCGGCCACGATCACCGGCGCCTCGCCCAGGTCGAGCTTCGCGTCGCCCCGCGGCAGCATCTCGCGCACTTTCACGCGGGATGCGGTGGGATCCTGCGCCGGCGGAGCGGTCTCCAGCCGGGCGGTGCGCGGCGCTTCTGCGGCGTCGATCGAGCCCGGCCTGATCGACGCGAGCGCGGGCGTGCCGGCGAGGCGCAGCGTCGCGATCGCCTTACCCGCGTATACCGGGTGCTTCACCACGAGCGCATCCTTCGACAGCTCGAGCTCGGTGACGTCGGATGCGAGGCTCACACCGAGCGCAGCCGCGACCCGTGGCGCGAGATCTCTTCCCTGCGCCGATGCCGCGAAGAGGCCGGCGCGGTAGCCGCCCGCCTTCAGCCGCTCCGCCGTCGTCGCCGCGAGCGATTCGGCGTCGTAATGCTCGAGCCCCGCAGCCTCGACCGCGACGACCGCGTCCGCCCCGAATCGCCCGAGCGATTCCCGGGCCGCCGCGCCGATACCCGGAGCGCCGAAGACCAGCGCATGCACTTCGCCACCCACCGCATCCGCCGCCTTCCGCGCCGCAGTGACCACCTCGTTCGCCACCGACCGCAGCTCGCCCCCGCGCGATTCGGCAACGACAAGCACGTTCGCCATCAGAGCACCTTCGCTTCGGTCTTGAGGAGCCGCACGAGCTCGGGCACGGCGTCGGGGCCCTCGCCGACGATGCGGCCCGCGGCACGCTGGGGCGGAAGCGCCATGGCCTGCACCGTAAGCCGCTCCTCGCCGAGCTGGGCAGGGCGGACGTCGATCGTCTTCTTCTTGGCCGCCATGATGCCCTTGAGCGAGGGAAGCCGCGGCCGCGCGATCCCTTCGTCGATCGTCAGCACCGCCGGAAGCGGGAACTCGACCGACTCGGCGCTGCCCTCCAGCTCACGGTGCGCGGTGCCGCGCCCGTCGGCGAGCTCGAGGTGGGAGATGGCGGTGACGCAGGGGAGCCCGAGCATCTGCGCCGTCATCGGACCGACGGTTCCGTTCCCCGAGTCCGCCGACTGGCGCCCGAACAGGATGAGATCGTATCCCCCATCCTTCAGCTCGGCCGCGAGCGCCGACGCGATCGCGAAACCGTCGAACGGCACCGCATCCGCCTTGAGCTGGACCCCGCGCGCCGCCCCCATGCTGAATGCCTTCCGGATCGTTTCCTGAACGCCGTCCGGCCCGAGGCAGAGCACCGCGACTTCTCCGCCGTCCTTCTCGGTGAGGCGCAGCGCGACCTCGACGGCATAGCCGTCGAAGTCGCTGATATCGTACTTGAGGCCCGCCTGGTCGAGCGACTTCCCATCGGAGGCGATGGCAAAGCGCATTTCGGTGTCGGGCACGCGCTTGATGCAGACAGCGATCTTCAACGTCCCCCCCGCATTCCGGTATCAATGGCCGGGGCGCCAACGCATTCGCAACTCCGCGTCTTCGCGCCTCCGTGGGTCAAGATCGGGAGAATTCCCTATTGCCGCCCGACATCCGCATCCGGACGATCCTCGTTCGCAATGAGCCACTCGACGATCTTCTCGCGAATGGAGTCGCCCTTCTCGCCGTCGGAGACCGGAAACGTCGTGACCGTGAAACCTTCCCGCGTGACGTGCCAGACCTCCGCTGCCGTCGGATCGGCGCCGGCGCCGACTTCCTCGCCCGGGCGGATCTCGGCCTCGTACGTCCTTCCCCGATGCTGCACCGTCACGCGCTTCATGGAGGCTCCCTCAGGCAAACGCAGCGAGACCCGTGATCTTCTGCCCGACGATCAGCGAGTGCATGTCATGGGTTCCTTCGTAGGTATACACCGATTCCAGGTTCGCCATGTGGCGCATCGCGTGGTACTCGGCGAGGATCCCGTTTGCGCCAAGGAGCCGCCGGGCTTCGCGCGCGCACTCCGTCGCCATGTTCACGTTGTTCCGCTTGCAGAGCGAGACCTGCTCCGGCGTCATCGTTCCCGCGTCCTTGAGCCGGCCGAGCTGCAGCGTCATGAACTGCGCCTTGGTGATCTCGGTCAGCATGTCCACCAGCCGCACCTGCTGGATCTGCGTCGCGGCGATCGGCTTGTCGAACATGATGCGGCTCTGCCCGTAGCGGAGCGCCTCGTCGTAGCACGCCATGGCCGCGCCCATCGCGCCCCAGGCGATCCCGTAGCGCGCCTGCGTGAGGCACATGAGCGGGCTCTTGATGCCGCCCGACTTCGGGAGGATGGCGTCCTTCGGAAGGTGCACGTCCTGCAGGTGGATCTCGCTCGTGTCGCTCGCGCGGAGGGAGAGCTTTCCCTTCTGGTCCTTTGCCGCGTAACCCTTCGAGTCGGTGGGGACGATGAAGCCGCGAATGGACCTGGCATCCTTCACGTCACCCGTCTTGGCCCAGATGATCGACACGGTGGCCTGCGAGCCGTTCGTGATCCACATCTTGGTGCCGTTGAGCACCCAGCCGTCCTTCGTCTCGCGCGCGGTCGTGATCATGCCGCCGGGATTCGAACCGTAGTCGGGCTCGGTGAGGCCGAAGCAGCCGATCTCCTTGCCGGAGGCGAGCGCCGGCAGCCACCGCTGCTTCTGCTCCTCGCTCCCGAAAGCGAAGATCGGATACATGACCAGCGCGCCCTGCACGGAGGCAAAGCTCCGGATGCCGCTGTCTCCCCGCTCGAGCTCCTGCATGATGAGCCCGTAGGCCACGTTGTTGAGCCCGGCACAGCCGTACTCCTCGGGGAGGTTCGCGCCGAAGAGCCCGAGCTCCGCCATCCCGGGGATGAGCTGCTTCGGGAACTTCCCCTCGACGTAGGCCTCGCCGATCACCGGGATGAGGTTCTCATCCACCCAGGTGCGCACGGTGTCACGGATGGCGCGCTCCTCTTCGGAGAGGAGGGAGTCGAGATCGAGGAAATCCACGCCGGTGAACTGCGAAGTCGCTGCTGCGGTGGCCATCACTGCCCTCGGGTTGCGGGTTGGGTCCGGACCCCGAAAATAATGGGGGCGGTGGCCCGGCGCTCGGGGGGTGGCGAGCCACTGCCCCTGCCGCTGCCGCATCGGTCAGACTTCGAACCCCCGCCGCCGCCTCGTCGCGACGCCTCCACGGGAGAACGGATTCGGAGCGAGCCGGATCCAGCCGCAGTACCTTGAGGCACTCCGATTCTCGACACGCCCCGAGCGCCGACTCACATGCCTGAGCTCCCGGACATCACCATCTATGTGGAGGCCCTGCAGCGCCATATCGTCGGCGCGCCACTCGCGCGCGTTCGCATCGCCAGCCCATTCGTGCTGCGGACCTTCGACCCTCCGATCCAGGCCGCGGAGGGGAAAACGGTGCAAGGCGTCCGCCGCATCGGCAAGCGCATCGTGCTGGCGCTCGAGGAGGAGTTGTTCCTGATCGTTCACCTCATGGTCGCCGGCCGCCTCCGCTGGCGAAAGCGCGGCGCAGTGGTACCGCGCGGCCGAGGCCTGGGAGCATTCGACTTTCCCGACGGGTGCCTGCTGTTCACGGAGGAAGGAACGAAGCACCGGGCCGGGCTCTGGCTCGTACAGGGTGAGGCGTCGCTCGCCTCCCACGACCCCGGCGGCCTCGAGCCCCTCGGCCTCTCACTCGACGTCTTCGCATCGACGCTCACCGCCGCGCGTCACACCCTCAAGCGTCGGCTCACTGACCCGCACGTCTTCTCGGGCATCGGCAACGCCTATTCGGACGAGATTCTCCACGCGGCGAAGCTCTCGCCATTGCAGCTCACGACCAACCTCGATCCGGACGAGATCGAGCGACTCCACCGCGCGGTGCAGCAGACGCTCCTGTCCTGGACCGATCGTCTCCGGGCGGAGACCGGCGACGGGTTCCCCGAGAAAGTCACGGCGTTCCGTGACGAAATGGCAGTCCACGGTCGCTACCGGAGGCCCTGCCCGGTCTGCAGCGCGCCGGTGCAGCGCATCCGGTATGCCGAGAACGAGGTGAACTACTGCGCGGTATGTCAGACGGGAGGGAAAGTTCTCGCGGATCGCGCGATGTCTCGGCTGCTGAAGGAGGACTGGCCGAGATCGATCGACGAGTGGAACGCTATGGCCGGCCGTTCACCAACTGGGCAAAGCCCCTGACCACGTGGACATCGGTGTTCTGCTCCAGGGCCCGGATGATGCCTCGCTTCCCGTCGGCGCTGAAACGGTGGGACGCGGTCATGAGGGGAAGGGTGCCGAGCCGCTCGGGTTGGCCGCCCCTCGTCGAGACCCGGTACAGCGCCTCGGTCCACCGTGTCTCCTGCACCGGAACCAGCAGCGTCCCGTCGGGGAGCCATCGCGGCGTCTCCAGGTTTTCACCGAAGAGGACGGCCACCCGACGCATCGACCCGTCGGCAAGGCGGAAAATGTGCACGCCCAGCGAGTCCTCACCCGGCAGCCAACCGACGGTTGCAAGCTCCTTCCCATCGGGCGAAGGCTCCGCCGAGAATATCACGCCGGCGTGGGCCGGCGGCTCGATGGTCGTGTCGCGCACGCCGGGCCGGTCGATCAGGTGGAGGCGCCGGCCCAGCGTCGATGCGACGACCGCACCGCCGGTCGGTATCCCTTCGAGCCACGCGTACTCCTGTCCCGGAAACGAGCGGCGATGCCGGATCCGGCCGGTGGTCAGGTCGAGCATGCCCACGTCCACGCTGTCGCCGGCGCGTGTCGCAATGTAGATGTCGGGCGCGCCCCAGTCCCAGTCGAGAGCCCGCGCCGGGCTGCCTATGAACCGCTCCGGGCCGCTGTCGAACGGCATCAGTGACATCTGGCGGAGCTCGCTTCCGTCCGTACCCTGATCGCGGACGAGGAACAGCTGCCTTCCGTCGTTGCTGATGCTGCCGGTAACCTGCACGGAAGTCATGCGCGCGAGGCGCTGCATGCGCATCGACCCGGTGCTTCGCCCGTCCCACGTGAAGGCGTAGACGGACGTTTCCCTCGGCCCCGAGCCGATGAGCATGTCGCCGTTGCGGCTGATCATGACCTGGTCGGATTCGATCTGTCGAATCAGCGTGTCGGCGGGACCAATCGTGCCGTCGTCATCGATCCGGTGCTTCAGGAGCGTGGCAAGGCTGCGGCCGGTGATGTCGTCGGAAAGCCCGATGAACGTGTGCGAGCCGGGAACCGGATCGAACGTCCAGTATCCCGCAACCGGCGAAACCAGGGAGTCGCGGACCGCACCGGACCGATCGGCGATCGTGATCGTACTTCCGCGGCCGCGCCACTCCCCGATCACGAGCCAGCGGCCATCGAAAGTCGGCTTGACGACCGGGAACGCATCGCCCGCAATCGGGATCGACACGCTGTCGTAGACGGCGCCGGTCGCCGTGCCTACCCGGCGGACCCAGGCGAGCGTATCGCCCGGGTTCGCCCAGGTGACGAGCGTCGTGTCTCCATTGCCGAGATGCGCGCATGCGCCCCGGCCCAGGTGCCGCCGCTGGCCGCCGAGCACCGGGATCGAGTAGCAGCCCCAGTCCTCGTCGAACGAGGCATCGAAGACGATGTAGCGGTCGTCGCCGGTCCATCCGGTGCCCCAGACGTTGATCGCATCGGGCGCGAGGACCGCGGACCCGGCCCCGGCGGCGTCCTTCACGACCAGGTCGAGCTTGCAGAGTCCAGTGCTGTCGCAGCGCCGCTCGGCGAAGGCGATTCGCCGGCCGTCGCTCGAGAGCGAAGGCGCGTGGACGTTGCCGGTGAAGGTCAGCTGGGTCTGATCGACCTGCAGGGGCTCCGCGGCGGACTCACTCGGCCGCATCGCCCATGCGATCGCGGCGATACCGACCGCGCCCGCCGCCGCGATCACCGGCCAGAGACGGCGTCCCCGCTCCCGCCGCCATCCTTCGATCGGCCGCGTGCTCGTCGGCGTCATCCCGCCGCTCGGCGTCACCAGCGGCTCGAGCTGCGCGAGCAGCTCGTCGGCCGTCTGGAAGCGGTCGGCGGGACGCTTGGCGAGGCAGCGCATGATCACGGCTTCCAGCGCCGCGGAGATGCCGGGCCGGTAGCGGGTGACGGGATCGGGTGCCTGCGTGACGTGCGCCGCGAGCACCTGCTGCGGCGTGCCGCCGACGAACGGCGGGCGCCCGGCGAGCAGCTCGTACGCCATCGCGCCGACGGCGTAGATGTCCACGCGGTGGTCGAGATTCGGATCGGCCGCGGCCTGCTCGGGCGCCATGTAGGCCGGCGTACCGAGCGCGACTCCGGCCGTCGTGAGCTGGTTGCGCCCGCTCGCCTCGCTCACCGCCTTCGCCACGCCGAAGTCCATCACGAGCGCGTGCCGTCCCGAGAGCATCACGTTGTCCGGCTTCACGTCGCGATGCACCACGCCGCGCGCGTGGGCGTAGCTCAGCGCATCGACGATCTCGGTGAGGAGCTTGACGGCCTCGTGCACCGGCAGCTCGCCGGTCTTCGCCAGCCGGTCGCGGAGCGACTGGCCGTCGACGAACGGCATGACGTAGAAGAGGAACCCTTCGGTTTCGCCGGATTCGAGGAGGGGGAGGATGTGCGGATGCTGCAGCTGCGCGGCGATCCGGATCTCGCGGAAGAACCGGTCCGGCCCGATCGTGGCGGCGAGCTCGGGCCGGAGCACCTTGATGGCGACCTTCCGCTGATGCCGGAGGTCGTCGGCGAGATAGACGGTCGCCATCCCGCCCTGGCCCAGCTCACGCTCGAAGGCGTAGCGGTCGGCGAGGGCGGCGACGAGGCGCGGGGCAGCGGGCAATGAGATTTCCTTGGAACGAGTGCGAAGCGGGTGTCATCCTGAGGGAGCGAAGCGACCGAAGGATCCAGCCCGCGAGTCCCGGAGACCGGTGAGTAGATCCCTCGGTCGCGTTGCTCCCTCGGGATGACACTTCACTCGGGAAGTCAGGCTCGGACACGGCGCTCCCCTCACGCCGCAAATCCCCCCGGCTTCACCGCCGGCCGCTCCCCCGTCCGCGTGTCGGCGCTCACATCCGCCGGCAGCGGCGCGCGCGCGGAGATGATCGTGACGTTGTCGGAGCCGCCGCGCTCGAGCGCCATGTCGAGGAGCGTGCTGCAGAGCTGCTCCGACGACTTCATCGCCTGGATCTCGCGCGTGATCTCCTCGTTGTCGACGTGCTTCGTGAGCCCGTCGGTGCAGAGCAGGATGACGCACCCGCGCGGAATGTCGATCCGCGTCACCACCGGCGTGGCCTCGCCGCCGCCGATCGCGCTCGAGAGCACGTGACTGAACGGCGACTTCGACATCCGGTCGGCCGGCAGGATCCCCTGGTCCACGAGGCCCTGCGCGATGGTCTGGTCGCGCGTCATCTGGGTGAGCTCGCCGTCCCAGAAGCGGTAGCAGCGGCTGTCGCCCACCTGCGTCACGTACATCCACGGGAACACCGCGACCGCGAGCGTGAGCGTCGTCGCCATCTTCGCTTCCGGCTGCGCCGCGCCCTCGGCGCGCACCGCCTCGTGCGCTTCCAGCGCCGCGGCGGTGAGCGCGTCGTAGAACTCCTGGTCGGTCGCAGAGCCGGCCGAGTGATAGGAGCGCAGCGACGAAGCCACGTACGTCGTGATCGTCGACAGCGCGACACGACTCGCCTCCGCCCCCCCGCTCCCGCTGCCCACACCGTCCGCCACGAGCATGTACGTCGCGAGCCGCTCGCCCCGGAGCGGAAGCTCCTCGACGCCCGGGAGGCTCGTTCCGTGCACCACCACCTGCGGGTGGACGGTGCAGAGCATGAAGTGGTCCTGATTCTCCTTGCGGACCTTGCCGGGATGCGTGATGCCGAAGAGGTCGAGCTCGGAGTCGCGCGGGCGGCGCCAGTTGGCGGGCGGGGCGGCGGTGATCGCTCGGATCGGTGTCATGGGGGGCCTCGTGCCCGTGAGCCGTACGGGGGTGGCAGCCGGTACGCCTGCTGCCGTTTGATCATACGCGGGGAATCGAACTCCGGGGAGGGGGCTGGTATCTTCTGGCATGGCTACCGCTTCCCCCCTGACCCGGGCGCTGGTCGTCCGTGGTCTCCGAAAGCGCTACGACGACGTCGTCGCCGTGAACGGCCTCGACCTCGAGGTCTTCCCGGGCGAGTGCTTCGGCCTGCTCGGCCCGAACGGCGCCGGTAAGACCACTACGATAGAAATCTGCGAAGGTCTCACGGCACCGGACGAGGGGGATGTCGTGGTGCTCGGCCGCACGTGGGCCGAGAGCGGGCGCGACCTCCGCGAGCGGCTCGGGATCCAGCTCCAGGAGACGCAGCTCGCGGAAAAGCTGACGGTGCTCGAGACGCTCCAGCTCTTCCGCAGCTTCTACACGCACGGCCGGCCGGTGGACGACGTGATCGCCCTCGTGAGCCTGGAAGAGAAGCGCCGCGCGCGCGTGAGCGCCCTTTCCGGTGGCCAGAAACAGCGGCTCGCCCTCGGCTGCGCCCTGGTCGGCGACCCGGAGCTCGTGTTCCTCGACGAGCCCACCACCGGGCTCGATCCGCAGGCGCGCCGCCAGGTCTGGGAGCTCGTCGAGCAGCTCAAGGCCGGCGGCCGCACCATCGTCCTCACGACCCATTACATGGAAGAGGCGGAGCGGCTCTGCGACCGCGTCGCGATCGTGGATCATGGCCGGGTCATGGCGCTGGACACACCGAGGCGGCTCGTCGCGGGACTGGGCGCGGACCAGATTGTCTTCTTCTCGGTGGCGGAGGACGCGGTTTCGCGGCTCACGCCCGACGCGCTCGAGGCCGTCGGCAGCGCGGCGGGCGCGACACATCCCGCCCGCGCGACCGACGGCGGGTGGGAGCTGGCCGTGGCAGCGACGCACGAGGCGATTCCGGCGCTTCTCGCCGAGCTCGAGCGCCGCAGCCTTCCGCTCGCCGAGCTGCGCACGCATCTCCCCACGCTCGAGGACGTCTTCGTCTCGCTCACCGGGAGGGCGCTGCGCGATGGCTGAGCCGCGTCGGGCCGACCGCATTCGCCCTGCCATCGTCGAGCTGACGCTCGTCCGGCTCCGCGAGTTCGTGCGCGAGCCGGAAGCGATGTTCTGGGTCTTCGGCTTTCCGCTGCTGCTCGCGCTCGGCCTCGGCATCGCCTTCCGGAACCGGCCGCCGGAATCGGTCCGCATCGGGGTGCTGCAGTCCGCACCGGCCGAGGTCGCTTCATCGCTGGACTCCGCGGCGGGACTCACCGCCGAGCGCCTCGCGGACGACAGCGCCGGCGCCCGCGCGCTCCGGAATGCCGATGTCGCGCTCGTCGTCGCGCCCGCGGCGGATGGCGGCATCGAGTACCGCTTCGATCCCTCGCGCCCCGACGCGCGCGCCGCCCGGCAGCTCGCCGACGACGCCGTCCAGCGTGGCGCCGGCCGGCGGGACCCCCTTGCGGTCCAGGAGGCGACGATCAGCGAGCGCGGCTCGCGCTACATCGACTTCTTCATCCCGGGTCTCCTCGGCCTCAACCTGATGGGGAGCGGGGTGTGGTCCATCGGCTTCGCAGTGGTGACGGCACGCAAGCAGAAGCTGCTCAAGCGCCTCGTCGCGACCCCGATGTCGCGGGCGCAGTACCTGATGTCGTTCCTTCTGTCGCGGCTTTTCTTCCTCGTGCTCGAGGTCGGCGCGCTGGTGGGATTCGGCGTGCTCGTGTTCGACGTGCCGCTCCGCGGGTCGCTCGGGACGCTCGCCGTCGTCTGTCTCGTCGCCGCCCTCACGTTCAGCGCGATCGGCCTCCTGGTCTCGTCGCGCGCGCGCACGGTGGAAGCGGTCTCCGGCCTCGCGAACCTGGTCATGCTTCCGATGTGGATCTTCTCGGGAGTCTTCTTCTCGTCGGCGAATTTCCCGCAGGCCATCCAGCCCTTCATTCAGGCCCTCCCGCTCACGGCGACCGTGGATGCGCTGCGGGAGGTGATGCTGCGCGGGGCGCCGCTCACTTCCGTGGCGGGGGAGCTGGTACTCCTGGCGGCGTGGCTGGTCGTTCCCTTCGTCGTCGCGCTGAAGGTGTTCCGCTGGCGATAGCCATCGCGGCGGCTCTCGCCTCTCGCGGCGCCAGTCGGCTTCAGCCGACATCAGCCGAGCCGCGGCTTCAGCCGCGAGAACGCGGAGATCCCGACACGAATCGCAAAAGGGCCGGGTCTTCGACCCGGCCCCCTGCGAATGAACAGTCCCTCAGCTTCCTTCCACCTCCATCACCCACGCCTCGCTCTGCTGCTCCTGCACGATGAAATAGATCCGGTCCGGCCCGAGCGCCCAGTACGGCCGGTACACCGGGCGAGCCGGGTCGTCGAACGTGATGAGGCGACGCGGCGTGCCGCCGGCAGTCGGGATGCTCCAGATGGAGGCGACGCCACGGGCGTCGTGGCTCATGAACCAGATCTCCCGGCCGTCGACCGTGAAGAACGGCTCCTCGGCGCGGGGTGCGCCGGGTCCGGCCGCGTCGATGAGCGTCCGCACCGGGCCCGAATCGACGGGCACCGAGTAGAGCGAGCCGCCGGTGAGCGCGCTCGTGAACGCGATGACCCGGCCATCGGGCGACCACGCCGGCCAGTGGCCCGCGTCGTGGCGCAGTACGGACGGCTCCCAGCCGCCATCCGGCCGGCGGCGGACGATGGTGATCCCGCCGGTCGCATCGAAGTATGAATGCGCCAGTGCGCCGCCATCCGGCGACCACCGTGGCCAGATCTCCTGACGCGCCGATGCCGCCACGGTCTGAATCGGCCCGCCGTCGAGTGGCATCACGAAGAGGTCGCGCGTTCCGCGCCTCCACGACTGGAACGCCACTTCCTCGCGGGATCCCGGCGCAAGGTGCGGGGAAAAGTCTCCACTCGGATCGGTGGTGAGACGCTCGACCTCGCCACCGCCGGACGGAATGCGGTAGATGTCGCCGTTGCCCGCGAGATCGGCCGAATAGAGGATCCATCGGCCGTCCGCCGAGACCGAGAATGCATCGATCGGCTGCGTCCCGCGGGTGACCGGCTCCGCCTGCCCGAGCCCGGACGACAGCGCCGAGAGCCCGAGCGACCAGATATTCCCGATGTCGCGAAGGATCGAATAGCCGAAGCGCTGTCCGTCGGCGGAGAGCGAGATGGATTGGGCGCCGAGGCCGGTCGTGAGGCGCGTCGGTGTCTGATTCGTCCGGCTCGCCTCGACCGCATAGATGTCGAGCGGTCCGTGGCGGTTCGAGACGAAGTACACCGTCCGTCCGTCGGGAGACCAGGCAGGCGTCTGATTGAGCGTCGTGCTGTCGGTGAGGTAGCGCAGCGAGCCGTCGGAAACGGAGACCTGCACGATCGCGCTTGCGGCGAGGTTCCCGTACATCGGTCCGATCGTCGCGTACGACGCATTCCCCGACGCACAGGCGATGGAGCGCGCGTCGGGAGACCAGCGGCAGCCGTTCGCGCTCCGCACCGACGCGAGGAACCGCGCGGTGTCGCCCGAAGGCTGCAGGAAGAGCGAATCGCCGGCAGCGAATGCGATCGCTCCCCCGTCGGGCGCCCACGCCGCAGTCGTGATCGGATTTCCGGGCCGGACGCGGACTTCCTGTCGCGCCGGTCCGCCCCCCGAGGGAGCGCTGAATACGGCGCCCCCCGCCAGGTACAGGATGCGCGTACCGTCGGACGACCAGCTCGGCGCCGACTGGACGACGGCCGAGTCGGAAGTGAGTGGATCGACGCGCCCGCCCGAGATCTGCCGCACGAAGATCCGCGTGTTGGTGGCGCTCCCGGCGCCGTAGGCCACGGATCGCCCATCCGGCGAGATGGCGGGCTGCAGCTCGAGGCCCGGCTGCCAGGAGAGGC
Organism: Gemmatimonadales bacterium; assembly: GCA_035759585.1. Lineage (GTDB taxonomy): Bacteria > Gemmatimonadota > Gemmatimonadetes > Gemmatimonadales > GWC2-71-9 > CAMLLJ01. The sequence goes on from DASTUP010000013.1 coordinate 12,844, forward strand.
GCGTGACCGTACCGAAGGAGAGCGCGTCGCCGGCACCGCGGCTGACCAGCAGCGCGACGAGCGCGGTCAGCGCGGCGCCCACGAGGAATGCCCCCGCCGCGACGCGCAGTGACGGCTTCGCGCCTGCCCGCCCTCGCGGAACGAACGCCTCGGAGCCGGCGGGTGTCACCAGCTGGTGGGCGAACGCCGCGGCCGTCGGGAAGCGGTCCGCGGGGAGCTTCTCGAGCGCGGTGAGCACTGCGCCTTCGACGTGCTGCGGCACGTTCCGGCGCATCGCCGTGAGCGGGCGCGGGTCTTCGCTCATCGCCTTCGCGACGACCGCCTGTGCCGTGGGGCCGGTGAAGGGCGTCTCGCCGAGCAGCATCTCGTACGTGACCACGCCGAGCGCGTAGACGTCCGCGCGCGCACTGATCTCCCGCTCCCCCATCGCCTGCTCCGGCGACATGTAGCTCGGCGTGCCGAGCGAGATGCCGGTCTCGGTGATGCGGGTGCCTCCCGCGCTCGAGACCGCGAGCGCAATGCCGAAGTCGGCGACGAGCGCCTGGCCGTCGTGCAGCAGGATGTTCTCGGGCTTGATGTCGCGATGGATGACGCCGTGCCGGTGCGCGTAGTCGAGCGCGCTCGCGATCTCGGCCGAGATGCGCACCGCATCCGCGATCGGCAGCTGCTTTTCGCGGTTGAGCCGGTCCCGCAGCGATTCGCCCTCCACGTACGGCATGACGTAGTACGCCGTGCCGTTCACTTCGCCCGAATCGATCAGGCCGAGGATGTGCGGATGCTGCAGCACCGCGAGCGTCTTGATCTCGCGGATGAACCGCTCGGCGCCGATGATCGCGGCGAGCTCCGGCCGCAGGACCTTGATCGCCACCTTCCGCTCGTGGCGGAGGTCGTCGGCAAGATAGACCGTCGCCATTCCCCCCTGCCCCACCTCGCGCTCGACGACGTAGCGCCCGCCGACGGCAACGCCGCGGCGGAAGGCGGATTCGGTCGCGCTGGGAACTTCATCGGACGGAGTCATGGCCGGCCTGAAGTGGACGCGAATGGCGAGAAGGGATGCGAAGAAAGATACGGGAGGGGAAGTGACGACGGCAGGCTGGCGCGGTCAGGCCGCCGCGCCATTCCGGGCGGGGGCGGCGGCCCCTCCGCTCGCTCCTTCGAGAAATGTCAGCGCCCACATCTCGAGGCTGAGCTGCGTCCACTCCCCGCCTGGCGGTGCCGCCCCCGGCGCGCCATTCAGGATGCCGCTCCGGCAGAGCGCCGCGCCCGAGGCGGCCTCCCGGAGCCGGGCGTCGTCCCGGGCTTCGCGAAGCCACACGCCGAGCGGTGTCGGGAACCCCATCTTGTCGGTCCGATCCACGATCGCCGATGGAACGACCGGTGAGGCGACGCGGCGGAGCAGATGCTTCTGGCGGAAGCGCGGAAACTTGAGCGCGGTCGGCACGCGCGCCATGATCTCGACGATGCGATGGTCGAGCAGCGGCACGCGGGATTCGAGCGAGACCGCCATGCTCGTCCGGTCCTCGACGTGGAGGAGTGCCGGAAGATAGTTCTTGAGGTCGTAGTGGAGCACGCGGCCGAGTGGCGACCGCTCCTCGGGAATGCGGCGGTCGAGCTCCGCATCATGGATCTCGCGCAGCTCGGTGTCGGAGATCGCGAGCTTCCACGCCTCCGCCGTCGTCCGGAGAAAGCGGGCCATGGTGGCCGGCGCAGGGACCGGATCGAGCCGGCGGAGGAAGAGACTCGCCGTCGCGCGCGCGCCACTCTCGCGGATGAGGCTGGCGAGCGATCCGAATGCCGGGAATCCGGGCGCCGGGCGCCGGCCGCGAAGCAGCGAGACCGCCTGATGGCGGAGAATGTCTTCCCGGTAGCGCGGGTAGCCCACGAAGATCTCGTCGCCCCCCTGCCCGCCGAGCGCGACGGTCACGTGCTTCCGCGCTTCGCGGCAGACCGAATACTGCGGAATC
>DASTUP010000014.1:0-4962 GCA_035759585.1 Gemmatimonadales bacterium
GGGGCACCCTGCCGGGGGTTCGGCGAGAACGGCATCGTGGACCTCACGCGCGGCCTCCGCATCGCGCCGTACGAGCCTGCGGCGTACACCGTAACTTCGCCGCCGGTCGTCGTGAACGACCTCGTGATCACCGGCTCGTCCATCGGCGACAACACCCGGCCCGACCTGCCGAGCGGTGAAGTGCGGGCGTACGACGCGCGCACAGGCGCGCTGCGCTGGAGCTGGGACCCGATTCCCCAGGATCGGGCGGACCCCGCATTCGGCGAATGGCGTGGCCGCCTTGCGCATGGAACCGGCGGCGCCAACGCCTGGTCGGTGCTCGTGGCTGACGCCGGGCGCGATCTCGTCTTCGTGCCCACGGGCAGCGCCGCGCCCGACTACTATGGCGCGCTCCGCCTGGGCGACAACCGCTACGCCAATTCGCTCGTGGCGCTGCGTGCCTCCACCGGCAAGGTCGTCTGGGCGTTCCAGAGCGTCCATCACGATCTCTGGGACTACGACAACGCGGCGCCTCCGGCGCTCGTGAACCTCATGCGCAACGGCGCCGAGGTGCCGGCCGTGGTGCAGGCGACGAAGACCGGCATGCTCTTCGTATTGCATCGCGAGACGGGCGCGCCGCTCTTTCCGGTCGAGGAGCGGCCGGTGCCGGCGAGCCGGATTCCGGGCGAGGAGGCCTCGCCGACGCAGCCGTTCACGACGGGAATCGCGCCGCTCAGCCCGCACGGTTTCCGGGTCGACGACGCGTGGGGCGCCACCGAAGCGGATCGTGAGGCCTGCCGGGCGATGATCGCGCCGCTTCGCAACGAGGGCATCTTCACGCCGCCCGACACGCAGGGCACGCTCGTCATGCCGTCCAACATCGGCGGCGCGCACTGGGGCGGAGTGGCATGGGATCCGGGGCGGCGGATCGTGGTGGTGCCGGTGAATCGCGCGGCGGCCGAGGTGCAGCTCATTCCGCGCGACTCGGTGGACTTCGACGCCGCGGAGGCGGAGAGCGAGCGGCTCGGCCTCGGATACGAGTACAACATCATGCACGGCACGCCGTACGTGATGCGCCGCCGGCTGCTGCGCGCGCCGTCCGGGCTGCCGTGCACGCCGCCGCCGTTCGGCACGCTCGTCGCCATTGATCTCGATACCGGAAAGCGGCGCTGGGAAGTGCCGCTCGGATCACTCGAGCGCCTCGTCCCTCCAGGTGCGGCGCTTCCGCCCGACTGGGGCTCGATCAATCTCGGCGGACCCATCACGACGGCAGGCGGTCTCGTCTTCATCGGCGCGGCGCTCGACCGCTCGCTCAAGGCGTACGACATCGAGACCGGCCGCGAGCTCTGGCGTGGCCCGCTTCCCGAAAGCGGCAAGGCGACGCCGATGACGTGGCAGCTCGCGTCGGGGGAGCAGTTCGTGGCGATCGCCGTCGGCGGCGGGGGGCCATTCGGGGAAGGCGATTACGTCGTGGCGTTCGCGATGGCGAAGTGATCCCTGGACGGGCCCGGTTGGCAGCGGGAGGGCTGTCGACTCACGGCCCGTACCTCACCTTCACCCCTGGTTCGAAGGCGGCGCTCACCTCTCGCGTGACACCCCTCATTCCCGAGATTCCCAGCGACCTGAGGCGCGGGAGTCTCGCCAGCGCGGCGATCCCCGCATTCGTGAGACCGGCGCACGAATCGAATGTGATCGCCTCCAGCGTCTCCATCCCGCTCAGCAGCTCCGGCGTCCGGTCCGTGATGCGGTTATAGCTCGCGAAGTACTTCTTCAGCCGCATTCCCGCAATGTGCTCCGTCGCGCGATCACCCGTCTCGCGGCAGTACATGAGGACGAGTGATTCGATGCGCGGGCACTGCGCGATGAAACGGTAGCCCTCGTCCGCCACGTCCATCGGCATGAGCTCGGTGAGGGCGGGGAACCCGGGAAGCGCCGCCAGTCCTTCGTCATCGACGTTGAGGCAGCTCACCGAGAGCGAGCGGAGCGTCGGTATGTTCGCGAGGGCGGCGAATCCCCGGCGCCGCAGATTGTGGCACCGCCTCCCCCAGAGATGCTCGAGCGATCGCGATGCGCCGAGCGCCGCGAATCCATCGTCGCCCGCGATCGTGTCCTGGCAGACGAGATGCCTGAGCCTCGGCAGCGCCGCGATGTACGGCATGTCCGCGTCCTTCGCGTCGAAGGAAAGCGCGGAGAAGTGAGGGAGCGCGGCGAGCGGTGCGAGGCCGGCGCCGGTGACGGCGAGACGGTTGCTGTCCAGGTTGAGCGCGTACAGTCCCTCGCACTCGGCGAGACTCGCGAGGCCGGCGTCGGTGAAGCGGCCGCGGAGCTGGAGCAGGTTCGGGTGATCGTCGTAGCTGAAGAGGTGGAGCGGCGCCTCGTCGCCCGTCCAGCTGCGGAAGGCCGGGTACTCGCGGAAGAGTGCGAGTCCCGCGTCGGTCACCTCCTCGCCCGACCGGAAATGGCGCAGCGAAGGCTTCCCGGCCAGTGCCCGGATCGCACCATCGCCGGTCCTCGTGCCCGACAGGTCGACCACCCTGAGCGCCCGGCACCCGGCGAGGTGGGCGATACCGCCATCGGTGACGCGAGTCCCCGGGAGCGCGATGCGCTCGAGGCTGGAGACGCGGCCGAGCGCCTGGAGTCCCGGATCGCCGATCGCGCAGCCGCCCAGGTTGATGTTCCGCAGCTTCGGCAGGCGCGCCAGGTGGCGCAGGCCCTCGTCCGTGATTCCGCGCGAGGCGTCGAGGTCGAGCTCCTCGATCTGCTCGAAGTGCGACAGGCGCTCGAGCACATCGTCGGTCATCTGCCCGCCCGCATGGATTGCGGAGAGCCGACGATCCCTGGCGGCCGCGAGGAGATCGTCCCAGTTCCGCGAGAGCACGGTCGTGGCCGTCTCGAGGGGGCTCGTGTCGCCGGCGAAGTATGCACCGACCTGCTTCGGAAGGATCGGCTGTCCCGGTGGAATCGCCTCGGTGAACGCCACGAGCGTCTCCCAGGCCGGAAAGCCCTGCCCGCGCGCTACGAGATGGCGGGCCTGCGCGAGCGTGATGAAATCCTCGTCGGGATTCGTGACCTCCTCGGGTCCGCCGAGATCGAGGCGGATGTAGCGGCGCATGCCCTCCCATGCGCGCCTGTGGCCGAAATAGTCCCAGACCATGCGCATCGCCGCCGGGTCGGGCGTGCGATACGCCGTGACGAGCGCGTCGGCCACCGCCTCGTACCGCGTGAGCGCCGCGTTCTCGATCCGCCGCTTGAGCGCGGCCCAGCCGGCAAAGCCGTACTCGCGGGCGAGGGCGTGCTGGACGGCGCGCAGAGGGGGCGTTGGACTCGAGGTGCGGGTCTCGGGGTTGGGGCTCGAAGCGCCCGCGTCCGCGAGACCCGCACCCCGAGTTCGCCGCCACCGCTCCCACGCCTCCGGTTCGCCCGCCACGAGCCCGCGGCGCCAGCGCTTCGCTTCCTGCTTCAGGGTGTCGAGCGTGGTGGCAGGCGAAATGTGCCTGGACATGGGACCTCCTCCCATTGATGCCTGAGGTCCGCTGATCGGCAGGCTGGAAGAAGGTTCGATCGAGGAGCGATGAACCAGGTCGGGTGGGAGCGGGCTCCCTTGCCGCGGACAGGAGGCGCCCCGGGGCGCGCTGAATCCAGTTTCCGCCGCGGAGCGCAGTTTGTCAACGTGCCGATCGACGCGGCCGGTTCATTCGGTATCGGGAACCTGCAGGAGGGGAAACTCGAACATGATTGCCGGCTCCGGCGATGCCCTGCCGCCGGCGCTTTCATAAAGGAGCTGCGCGCCCGTGTTCGACTGGTCGGCGAGGACCCATGCCTGGGAACAGCCAAGGCCGCGTCCCCGCTCGAAGAGGGCCTCGAGGAGCCGGCCTGCGATGCCGCGGCGCCGGTGGGTCTCGGCGACGCCGACCTCGTTGATCCAGAGCTCGGGCGGCTTGTCCGGATGGATGTAGTGCACCGCCGATGCCATTCCCACGACGATTCCCTCGTCGATCGCGACCGCGAGGTGATGGCGCGGGTCGGCGAGAAATTCCGCGCTCCAGTTCGCGTCGATCGGCTCATCGAAGACGTCCGGGTCCACGGACTCGAGGAGCGCGGCATCTACCTGTGTGAGTATCCGGACGTCGATCGTAGTCATCGTGCCGCCCCTTCCTGGCGCTTCCGCAGCCAGGTCCCGAGATCGGCGTGGAAGCGCTCGATTCCCCGGGCATGCCCGAAGACATACCGCGACATGAACCGGAAGATCGGGTTGTAGACCTCACCGTCCTCGGTGATCCGGAGCCGCGTCCCTGGCGGAGCATCCTCGAGCTCGAAGGTCCAGGTGCCGCCGAACGGAAGCCCGGGATCGGCGATGCGGGTGACGCGCTTCCGGCCGGGAACCGATTCCGCGACTTCGAAGAGGATTTCCCCGTCGCCGCCCGTCTCGAGCCACCGATCGTTTCCCCCGGCGCCGGGCCTGCGCTCGACGCGCGCCAGTCCCGAACGCCAGGCTGGGAATCGCTCGACGTCCGTGATGAGCGCGTAGAGCGAGTCGCGAGAGACAGGATACACGGCCTCGCGAGCGGCGTGGTGCTCGACGGGAAGCGCCGAGCCGATGGCGGCTACGACCCCGATGAGCGCGATGATCGCTCCGGCGATGACGGCGAGCGCCTTCAGCATGCGGCGAAATTAGCCCTGGATCGCGCGCTTCGTCAGAGGATGTATCTTTGATCCGTCCCCCGAATCCAGCGCTCCACCGCATCCTCCCGCCCCGCGAAAGGACGGACCATGTCTGACGATCCCGCCAGCATGTCGGTCGAGCCCGAGCTGCGCTTCGACACCACCGCCGCCGCGCCCGCGGCCGCGCCTTCGTGTGGCCGCTGCTCGCAGCCGATCGCATCGGAGTACTACGAGGCAGGCGGGGCCATCGTCTGCTCAGGGTGCAGGCAGGCGCTCGAGGCCGAGGCCGCCTCCGGATCGGCGAGCGGCCGCCTCTCGCGT
>DASTUP010000015.1:0-20426 GCA_035759585.1 Gemmatimonadales bacterium
CGGCATCTCGGGCGTCATGCACGCCTCGCCGCCGGCCGACCTGCAGCAGACCGACTCGTACTTCGTGGTGGCACACTTCCACTACGTGATGTTCGGCGGGAGCATCTTCGCGCTGGTGGCGGGCGCCTACTACTGGTGGCCCAAGATGTTCGGGCGGATGCTGAGCGAGACGATCGGCAAGGTGCACTTCTGGCTCATGTTCATCGGGTTCAACCTGACGTTCTTCCCGATGCACTTCGTGGGCCTGCACGGCATGCCGCGGCGCGTCTACACCTATCCCGCCGGGCTCGGCTTCGAGACGATGAACATGATCGAGACGGCCGGCTCGATGGTGCTCGGCTTCTCGTTCCTGGTGTTCATCTACAACATCTTCGTGACTTCGCGGAAGCCCGCGGACGCGCCGGCCGATCCCTGGAACGGCGCCACGCTGGAATGGGCCATTCCGTCTCCCCCGCAGGAGTTCAACTTCGCGGAGGAGCCGGTGGTCCAGAGCCGCGATCCGCTCTGGGAGATGAAGCGCGCGCAGGGCGGCCGGCTCCCCGAGCCAGAGCGCGTGAGCGGGGCGGGGATCCACATGCCGAACCCGTCGTACTGGCCGATCCTGGCGGCGCTCGGCGTCGCCTCGGTCTTCATCTCGATCATGCTGGTGCACACGCTCGGCCCGATCGCGATCGCTGCGGCCGTGTTCCTGCTCTTCTTCAGCATCTTCAAGTGGGCGTTCGAGCCGGCGGGATGAGGGCGAGTCGAGGGGCTCGGGGGGCTGGACTCGGGATCGAGTCCCCGCCGGATCCCGAGTCCCGAGACACGTGACCCGCGACCTTTTACCAACGCGCACCACGGAGTTCAGCTTGTCCGATCACGCACACGCGCTGCATCCGCCGACGGCAACCGGTCTCGATAACCGGAAGGTGGCCATCTGGACCTTCATCGGGTCCGAGTGCCTCTTCTTCGCGTCGCTGATCTCGACGTACCTGATCTACAAGGGCCGGGATACGAAGGGGCCGACGCCCGACGAGATCCTGCAGATCCCGCTCGTCACGTTCGGCACGGCGCTGCTGCTCTTCAGCTCGCTGTTCGTGGTGCTGGCGCTCAACGGCGCGCAGCGGGGCAACCGGAAGGCGCTCATCGGCTGGCTGGCCGCCACGATCGTCTGCGGCATCTTCTTCGTGAGCATGCAGGTGTACGAATTCCAGCACTTCATGCACGAGGGACTCAAGCTGCAGACGAACCTCTTCGGCGCGAGCTTCTATACGCTGACGGGGTTCCACGGCACGCACGTCACGATCGGCGTCATCTGGCTGATCACCGTGTTCATCACGGCACTCCGGGGCAAGCTTCCGCCGGAGCGCGCGCTCAATCTCGAGATGGCCGCGCTCTACTGGCACTTCGTCGACGTGGTGTGGATCGTGATCTTCCCCGTCGTCTACCTGATGAAGTGAGGGACGGAACCATGGATACGCACGCCGCCCACGCACCCGAGGCGCAGGGACTCGATCCGCACGAGGCGAGTCACCCGGGGCCGGGACTCTACATCAAGATCGGCGTGGTGCTCTTCGTGCTCACGGCCCTGGAAGTGGCCGCGTACGAGGTCGCGCACCGGCCAGGGGCGCTCGGCACGTTCCTCGAGCCGATCCTGGTGCCGGTCCTCCTGCTGCTGAGCGCCGGCAAGTTCGCGCTCGTGGCGATGTATTACATGCATCTCAAGCAGGACAGCAAACTCTTCAGCGGGCTCTTCGTGTTCCCGCTCATCATCGCGGCGGTGGTGATCGTCTCGCTGATCGCGCTGTTCATCTATCACTATTCGTACCAGAGGGGAATGCTGTGACGCTGCTGCCGGCCGCGCTGCTCCTGGATGCGCGGCCGAGACCGACAGGAGAGTGGATCCCGGCGCTGTCTCCGCACCTCAGTACGCTCGTGGGCACCGCGATTCTCGGTGCCCTCTACTTTTGGGGGATCACCGCCGCGCGCCGCCGGTGGAACCTGGGCCCGCCCGCCAGGCCCGCGCAGGTGGCGTCGTTCACGGCAGCGCTCGCGGTGCTGCTCGTGTCGCTGAACGGCCCGATCCACGACCTCAGCGACTACTATCTGTTCCTGATCCACATGCTGCAGCATCTGCTCCTCACGATGCTGTTTCCCCCGCTGCTCATCCTCGGCACTCCCGGCTGGCTCCTCCGGCCGCTCGTGCGCCGTGACTGGGTCCGTCGCACCGGGCGCGTCGTCACGCACCCGGTTGCGGCAGGGCTTCTCTTCTCGCTTTGCGTCGCGGCGTGGCACACCACTCCGCTCTACGACCTGATGATGCGGAGCCACGACGTGCACATCACGACGCACCTCATGTTCATCGTGGTCTCGGTGATCATGTGGTGGCCGGTGCTGAGCCCGATCGACGAGGTCCCGCCGCTCCCGCTCGGCGCGCGGATGCTCTATCTCTTCCTCGTGAGCCTCCCGATGCAGGGTGTCGCCGCGATCATCACGATGGCGGAGCGTCCGCTCTACCAGTGGTACGTTACCGCGCCGCGCACCTGGGGCCTCACGCCGCTGGACGACCAGAAGCTCGGCGGGCTGCTCATGTGGATCCCGGGGAACCTCTGGATGTTCGGCGCGATCGGGATTCTGTTCTACCTGTGGACGAAGGAGCAGGAGGGCGAAGAGAGGTCCCTGTTCCCGACCTGAACCCCGGAACTCCCATGCTCGCAATCGATCTCACCGGAAAGCGCGCATTCGTGGCCGGTGTCGCCGACGACGGCGGCTTCGGCTTCGCAATCGCAAAGGCAATCGCCGAGGCCGGCGCGACGGTGGCGGTCGGCACCTGGCCGCCCGCCCTCGGCATCTTCCAGAAGCTCCTCGAGCGCGGGAAGATGGACGAGTCCATGCAGCTTGCGCGCGGTGGCCGGCTCGAGTTCGAGCGGATCTACCCGCTCGACGCGGCCTACGACACCATGGCCGACGTGCCGCCTGAGATCCGGGAGAACAAGCGGTACCGCGAGCAGGGCGACTTCACGATCGCGGGCGTGCGGGACCGCCTGCGCGCAGACTTCGGCGAGCGGAGCATCGATATCGTCGTCCACAGCCTCGCCAACGGGCCCGAGGTGAGGAAGCCGCTCGTCGAGACCAGCCGCCGTGGTTATCTCGAGGCGGTCAGCGTGAGCGCCTACAGCAATATCTCGCTGGTGCGCGAGCTCGCGCCGATGATGCGGCCGGGCGGCAGCTTCCTTTCGCTGACCTACATGGCGGGGGAGCGGGTGATTCCGGGCTACGGCGGCGGCATGTCGTCCGCCAAGGCGGCGCTCGAGGCGGACACGCGCACGCTCGCCTTCGAGGCGGGACGCCGCTGGGGCGTCCGGGTCAACACGATCAGCGCCGGCCCCTATGCCTCGCGGGCGGCCACCGCCATCGGCTTCATCGACACGATGATCCGCTACTCCGAGGAGAACTCCCCGCTGCCGCGGCGGCTCGAGGCCGAGGAAGTGGGCCATACGGCGGCGTTCCTCGCGAGTCCGCTCGCGTCGGCCATCACCGGCAGCGTGGTCTACGTCGACAACGGGTATCACGCGATGGGCATGGCGGTTCTCCCCGAGCCTCCCGCCTCGTGAGCGCCGAGCGCACCTTTTTCCGGCTCGGTGCGCTCTCGGCGATGATCGCGGTGGCGGCGGGCGCATTCGGCGCGCATGCGCTGCGCGATCGGCTTCCCCCGGAGCTACTGCAGGTATTTGAGACTGCAGCGCGGTACCAGATGTACCACGCGTTGGCGTTGCTTGCCGTTGCGTGGGCGGCGAGTCGCGCGGACACATCCGGGGTGCGGCGTTCCGGCTGGCTGTTCGTGGCGGGGACGCTGTTCTTTTCCGGGAGTCTCTATCTGCTAGCGCTGACGGGCACCCGCTGGTTCGGTGCCATCACGCCGGTCGGTGGGGCGGCATGGATCGCCGGGTGGGCGATCCTTGCCTGGACCTTCCGCCCTGTCAGGTCGCCTCAGCCCTGAGTACTTCCAGCGGCGTCTTCCGTATTACCTCCACGCTTCCCCAGACTCCAACGCATACGGTCAGCAGTGACGTCAGGCCGATCACGCCCGCAATGGCCTCGACCGGAAACGCGAACGGCACCTCGAACATGAACCGCGCGAGCGCCCAACCTGCGGCGGCCGAGAGTCCGACGGCAGCAGTCGCCGCGAGTAGCCCGAGTGCCAGGTACTCGGCAAACACCACCCGCAGCACCTGGCTCCGCGTCGCGCCGAGCGTCTTGAGCAGCGCACCTTCCCGGACGCGCTGATACCGGCTCGTCGCGATGGCGCCCACGAGCACGAGCACTCCCGTGATCAGGCTGAACAGCGCCATGAACCGGATGGCGAGCGAGACGCGGCCCACGAGCTGCTCGATCGCCGCCTGCAGCATGGTGAGGTCGAGCGAGGTGACGTTCGGAAACCGTTCCGCGACGATGCGCTGCAGCCGGCCGCGCAGCGCGGGGTCGTCGATGCGCGCGAGCGTCACGATCGAGTGCGGCGCCCGCTCGAGCGCCCCGGGCGCGAACACGACGAAGAAGTTCGGCTCGAATCGCGCCCAGTCCACGGTACGGATACTCCGCACCCGGGATGCGAGCGGCACTCCCTGGATGTCCCAGACGATCTCGTCGCCGATTTCCACGCCCAGGTCCAGCGCAAGCTCCTGCTCCACCGAGATCTCGACCGGTGACCCACTGCCGCCGCTCCACCAGCTCCCTTCGATCAGTCGTTCCGAATCGGTGAGCGAGTCCCGATAGGTCGAGCGATACTCCCGCCGGAGCGTCCATCCGCGCGGCGCGCTGTCGGAGTCGGTCGTGTCGGCGAGCATGACGCTCACCGGCTGGCCGCGGAGCGAGAGGATGCGCATCGGCACGATCGGCACCGGCGGGGCGCGATCCACGCCGGCGGCATCGAGGATCGTATCGAGCGGCGCGTGCTGGTCGGGCTGCACGTCGAAGAAGACGAAATTCGGCCGCTCTTCCGAGCCGCTCGAGACGTCGAGCTCGTTGAGCAGGTTCTGCTGCACCAGGAAGAGCGTCGCGAGGAGAAAGGCGCCGAAGCCGATCGCGAGCACCACCATCATCGTCTGGTTCGCAGGCCGGTGCAGGTTGGCGAGGCCCTGCCGCCACACGTACGGCACGCCGGCCGGCAGCCGCCGGCGGGCGAGGCGGATGAGGAGCCACGCGGCCAGCGCGAGCAGCGCGATGGCCCCGGCGATCGATCCGCTGAAGGCGAGGCCGTGGACGAGGTCGCCGGCCTGCGCCACGGCGAGCACCAGCACGCTTGCGGCGAGCAGCGCCAGCGCCATCCACCGCGCCGGCTCGCGCGGTCCGGCAACCGGCTCGAAGTCGCGCCGCAGCGCCGCGAGCGGGGGCACGCGCCGCACGCCCAGCAGTGGCAGCAGTGCGAAGACGATCGCCACCCAGAGCCCGGTCCCGATGCCCATCACCACCGAGCGCCACGATGGCCGGATCACGACATCCACCGGCACCAGGTCCGAGAGCAGCGCCGGCAGTGCCTGTTGCACCACGAGCCCCAGCGCAGCGCCGACCACGCTGCCGAGCAGTCCCATCACGGCGGCCTGCAGCAGGTAAATGGCGAACACCTGGCCCGACGTCGCGCCGAGACAGCGGAGCACCGCCACCGTATCGAGCTTCTGGCGGATGAACACGTGCACGGCGCTCGCAACCCCGAGTCCGCCGAGGAGCAGGGCCACGAGGGCGACGAGGCCAAGGAAGTTTCCGAGCCGCGTGAGCGCGGCATCGAGCCGCTCGCGATCGTCGGCCACGGTCCGGATGCGTACCCGGTCCGGCCGGAGCTGCGGCCTGTAATGCTCGGCCACCGCCTGGGGATCCGTGCCCGGCGGCAGCTGGAGGTACGCCTCGTACTCCGCGCGCGCACCGAAGCCGAGGAGGTTCGTCTCGTCGAGGTACCGGCCGGCGAGAAAGATCCTTGGCCCGAACGCCGAGCGGATCCCGACGTCACCCGGAACACTCACGATCGTGCCGATGATGGCAAAGGCCGTCTCACCCACCGTGAGCGAGTCGCCGACTTCGGCGCCGAGCGCCGCGAGCAGTGACGGGTCGACGATCGTATTGCGGCCGCGCTGCAGCTCGGCCCAGGCTCCCGCCGGGCTCGTGACGATCTCGCCGTAGAAGGGAAACGAACCGGTGACCGCCGTCGCCTGGGCGAGGCGGGCGCCGCTGGTCCGTGCGACGTACGTCATCGCGCCGAACGCGACCGTGCGAGCCTCGCGGCCACCGAGCGAATCGATCAGCGAATCGACGCGCGGGGTGAATTCCCGCCGGCTCTGGAAGGCGAGGTCTGCCCCGAGCAGCGCCTGCGCCTGCCGGGCCACCGATTCGCGGAGGTTGTCCGTGAAGGAATTGATCGCGACGAGCGCCCCGACGCCGGCGGCCACCGCCACGGTGAGCAGGAGCAGCCGGCGCGCCGCGGCGCGGCCTTCCCGCCACGCCATGCGCACGACGAACGCGAGGTCGCTCACGCGGGGACCGGATGCCCGCTGCGGCTGTCGCTCACGATGGCACCGTCGGCCAGGCGGATCGTCCGTCCGGCGCGCGAGGCGAGGTCGGGGTCGTGCGTGACGAGCACGAGCGTGGTGCCGAGGTCGCGATTCAGCTCTCCCATCAGCTCCACGATCACGTGGCCGGTGCGGGCGTCGAGGTTGCCGGTGGGCTCGTCCGCGAAGAGAATGCGCGGCCGGTTGGAGAATGCACGGGCGAGTGCCACGCGCTGCTGCTCGCCGCCGGAGAGCTGTGCCGGGTAGTGGTGCGCCCGTTCCGCGAGGCCGACGCGTCCCAGCAGCCCCATCGCACGCTGCTCGATCGCGCTGGCGCCACCGGTCCGCCCCCCGTTTCCCGCGAGCTCGAGCGGAACCTGCACGTTCTCGAGCGCCGTGAGGGTCGGTACGAGCTGGAAGGACTGGAAGACGAAGCCGACGCGATCGCGCCGGAGACGCGCGCGGTCGTCCTCGTCGAGCGCGCCCAGATCGGTGCCGTCGAGAAGCACCTTTCCCGCCGTGGGCCGGTCGAGGCCCGCGAGCAGCCCGAGGAGCGTAGTCTTCCCGCTTCCCGAGGGCCCGATGATGGCGAGGAACCCGCCCGGCTCGAGATGGAAGGTGATATCCTTCAGAACGGTCAGATCCCGGCCGCCGGAGACGTAGGTCTTCGTGAGCTGTTCACAACGGAGCATGTATTGTCCCGAGAGAGTCACAGGGTCGCGTCTGGCGCGATCCGAATGATAAGCAGATGGGCCGCAGTCCCTCTCCTCCTCGCTGCCCTGGCGTGCGCGGCAGCGGACGATCCGGCGCCCGAGGCGCGCGATCCGGCAGCTCCAGCCGACGATCGCTCCACCATCGTCTTCCTTGGCACGAGTCTCACGGCCGGACTCGGCCTCGACCCCTCGGAGGCCTACCCCGCGCTGATCCAGCAGCGGATCGATGAGGCGGGGCTGCCGTTTTCGGTCGTGAACGCCGGAGTGAGCGGGGAAACTTCGGCCGGCGCGCGCCAGCGGATCGACTGGCTGCTGCAGCGGCAGGTGGACGTGCTGGTCGTCGAAACGGGCGCGAACGATGGGCTCCGCGGCATCGACCCTTCGGCCGTACGCGACAACCTCGACGCGATCCTCGATCGCGCAGAAGCCGACGATCCGCCGCCGGCGCTCGTCGTGATCGGCATGGAAGCGCCGCCGAATCTCGGAACGCGCTACACCTCGGCGTTCCGCCAGGTCTTCCGCGACGTCGCTGAAGACCATGGCGCGGCGTTCATTCCATTTCTGCTGGAGGGTGTGGCAGGGGTGGAGCGGCTGAATCAGGGTGACGGGATCCATCCGACAGCCGAGGGACAGCGCCGCATTGCCGACATCGTCTGGCGCGCGCTCGAGCCGGTGCTGCGCGAGCGGGCAGCGCGCGTGCGCGAGGCCGCCTGATCAGCGCGAGGCCGCGCTGCGTCCCACGTTGACCGAAACCGAGCCGAATCGCGCTCCCGGCCGCAGCGCGTATCGCAGATCCACGATATGCACGACGTATCCCGCGGCGCTGCTGTCGATCGTGAACGAAGGGAAGCGCGCCCAGCCGAGGAATCGGCGGCCCTCGGGAGTGGCGGCGGCGGCGGCGACGGCCGGGTGCGCGGGTGGGGACACGGGAAACGCGCGGATCGACGAGCGGTCGATCCGTGGGGAAGCGAACCAGCTGAACGACGCGACGCGATAGGCATCCTCCTGCTCGACCACGACCTGCCGCGCCAGGGGATTGGCCGGAACCGGCGCCGTCATCAGCGAATGGATGGGGCTCCGGTGCGCCGCCAGGATCTCGCGCGCGGCGATCCGGCGCGCCGCGATGTTCGTCAAGGCCATGACGGCGATGTAACATGCCGTGAAGAGCAGCGCCCGGCGCGCCGGCACTTCGGGAACGAGGTTCCGCTCACGCGCATGCCGCCGCTTCCGGCTGACCCAGACGCCTGCGCCGAGCGCGATCCAGACCCATGGGTCGATGATGAACAAGGTGTCGCCGTACGACCAGTCTTCGCTCCACGGAACCAGCCAGCGAACGCCATAGGTGTTCAGCGAATCGAGCACCGGATGACTCGCGATGGCCACGAACGAAAGCAGGAGCAGCTGGCCTGGCCGGACTTCGGAAGGAATCACGGCGCGCCGCATGCGCTGCGACGCGCGGTCGACGAACAGCATGAGCGAGGTCAGCAGGAAAGGCAGGACCGCCAGGGCGACGACGCCGTGCGACCATCCGCGGCGCCACTCGAGGTCGGCGAGCGGGCCGCCAAGAAAGGCGAGAACGTCGAGGTCCGGCAGGTTCGCGCCGATCAGCAGCGTGGCGTAGCCAAGCGCCGTCCGGCGCGCGAGCCCGCTTTCGGCGAGCGCGGCACCGGCCAGCGTGTGGCAGACGTTGTCCACGAATCAGGCGGTGTCGAGTCTCGCGTCGACCTCCACGGCGACGTTTCCCTCGAGGGCGCGCGAGACCGGACAGCCCTTGCCGGCGCTCTCGGCGGCGGTGCGGAACTCCGCCTGGTCCATGCCGGGGACGGTGCCGCGGACCGTGAGCTTCATTTTCGTGATCTTGAAGCCGCCGTCCACCTTCTCGATCGTGCACGCTGCACTCGTGTTGATTCGCGTCGGCGTCTTTCCGGCCGCCTCGATCGCACCGGCGAGCGCCATGCTGAGACAGGAGGCGTGCGCCGCGGCGATCAGCTCCTCGGGATTGGTCCCGGGCGCGCTTTCGAAGCGGGACGGGAACGAGTACTTCCCGGAGAATGCGCCACTGCCCGCGGTGTATTGACCTTTTCCGGTCTTGAGCCCGCCTTCCCAGACGGCGTCGGCTTTGCTTGTCGTCATTGTTCCTGCCCCCGATGAATGATGTCGGGCAACTTAGAGGCCGTCGGTCGCGCTGCGCAACGGGTGCGCCGTTCTCCAGTCACGCACAACGAGATACCGATCGAATGCGCCTTCGTCGCCTGATCCCTTTCCTCGCCATCGCCGTTGCGGGCTGCGCCGAGCGCGGCACCGAGTTCGGGCCCGGTGCGACGCTCCGCGACAGCGCAGGCGTCTCGATCATCCAGAACCGCGAGCCCGCCTGGCACGCCGACTCGATCTGGCGCGTCGGCGAGGGCCCGACGCTCGAGCTGGGCGGGCCCGAGGGTATCGCGGTCGGCGAGGTCGTCGGACTCGTGCGCACCGAAGCGGGCGCCATCGCCGCGGCGGACGGCCGGGCGCAGATCATCCGGGTGTTCGCGCCAGACGGGCGGCTCGTCCGGTCGGTCGGGCGACAGGGCAGTGGACCGGGAGAGTTCCAGGCGCTCGCCTGGCTCGGCGCACATGCCGATTCGCTCCTTGCCTTCGACCTGCTGACGCGACGCGTGACGCTCTTCGGCACGGGGCGCCCGAGGATCACGCAGCTGCAGGCGCAGGGGCCGGCACTCACCGCCCCCCTCGGCCGCTTCGGCGACGGCACGCTGCTCGTCGTTTCGGGCGGTGCGATGTTCCCGTTTGCGGGCGGAGAGGGCGACGCGCGCCGTGACTCGGCACAGCTCCTCCGCTTCGGTGCCGATGGCGTGGTGCGGGACACCCTGGTGAGGATCGCATGGGGAGAAACCTTCGGCGTCGCGATCGGCAGCGGTGAGGGCCGGTTCCTCGCTCCCATGCCGCGTCCCTTCGGCCGGCGTACGAGCGTGGTTCTCGCGGGTGAGGAGGTCGTGATCGGAGAGGCCGACCGCTACGAGGTGAAGGTCGTCGACGCATCCGGAAAACTGCTTCGGCGCATCCGGAGACCGCACGATCCCGTGCCGGTCACGCCGGAAGCGATCGCGGCCTACAAGGCGACGATCCGGCTCCCGACCGGCAGTCGCGGTCTCCAGGCGCGGATCGACTCGGCGCTGATGTCGGCGCTGGATTCGGCGCCCTTTCCCGCGACGCTGCCGGCCTACGAGCGCGTGCTGGTGGACGAAGGCGGCAACATCTGGGTGCTCGAGTACGCGGTGCGCCTCGATCAGCCGCGGCGCTGGAGCGTCTTCACGCGCGAGGGGCAATGGCTCGGTGATGTCCTCACGCCGCCGGGACTGCGCGTCAAGGACATCGGCGAGGACTGGATACTCGGGGTCTGGCGGGATGCCGAAGGCGCCGAGCGCATCAGGATGCATGCCCTGATGCGCCCGGGCGCAGATCGCCGGCCTGCGCGATAGGTCCTACGGCTGCACGGACCCGCGGCGCCGAAGCGCGGCGGCGCCGAGCGCGACCGGAAGCAACACGGCAATGCCGGCCAGCCCGGCGCGCTCCGGCTGTTCCTGCGCACCGATCGAGGCAACCTGCCGCAGCGCGTCCTCGATGTCCTTCTCGGTGACCTCGCGCCCCCAGGTATTCCTGCCCTCCGTCTTCGTCGGAACATCCACCGAATGCACACGGCCATCCGCGCCGATGCCCACGAGCGCAGTCGGACCTTCCCTGCCACCGACGTTCATGGCCAGGACCCACGCTCCGTTCGACGGCCAGCTCTTTCTGAGCGCATAGACGCCCGGCATGTTCGTGCGCTCGAACGTGAGGTCGACGGTCTGGCGCTTGCCGTCGACGAGGCCCGTGGCGGTGCCGGTGACGGGCATCTGCATCACGTCGCCGTGATGGTAGCTGCGCACGAGGAGGAACATTCCGCGCGTGGTCGGGTTGAGTGGATTCGCGGGCAGCTCGATGGAGATCCAGGGCGGCCCGGCATGCAGCGGAGCGGCGACGAGGGGAAGCGCGAAAAGCGCGGGAATCAAGATTGCTGTGCGTCGAAGCATCGGAACCTCCGGTTGAAGTGCTCAACGTGGATGTGCCGATGAGATGCCGCGCTACGGCGAAGGGTTTGGACGCGGCATCTGCCGCCGAAGGCTCACGTCTCCCTTGAGCGAGCGCGCCACTACGCGCGCGCGTCCGTTCCCCAGCCGGTAGCGCACGACCTTCCCCTTCCCGGGCGCGCCGACGAGCCCGGGGATGGCGTTGACCGTCCTGCCGCCGTAGGCGGTGACCTCCACCGTCGCGTTCTGGCCTGGAGGCAACAGGATGTCGATGGGCGCGTCGTGCGTCTGGAGGTCGAGACCTCCCCCGGGCCCCACTGCGCCGTTGAAGACCACGCTCCCCGAAACGCTCTCGAGACGCCCCGAGGAAACCGCACGCGCATGCAGCAGGCGGATCACGCCGGAAACGCTCGTCGCGGTGATCTCGTTGGCGGCGTCGCGCACCGTGATGGCGCCCCCGGCGGTCTTGAGCCTGGTGACGCGCGCCGGTGCCGCAATGTCGAGGTCTCCCTCCATCGATTCGGCAACCAGCACATCGGGCGTGCCGCGCACGCTGATGGCACCCGTCACGGTGGAGGCTTCGACTTCGCCGGTGACTCCCTCGACGGCGATCGTCGCGGTGGCACCCTTGACCCAGAGATGCGCACCGCGCGGCACCCGGATGTCGAGATGCGTCCCGGGAATATCGGTCGCTCCGCTCGCCTCGACGACCACCTTCACGCCCCGCTCGCTCCCACCCATGAGGAGCATCCCGCCTCTCTCCGGCGGTGTGCCCGCGACGATGATGCTGTCGTGGTCCCACCCGGTCACCCGGATGGAGCCGGCGAGGTTGAGGATCCGGATCGACACGTCCGGCGCCACCGCCATCCGCCGCACCGGTGCCTGCGCCGAGAGCGGGCCCGCCGCGGCAAGACACAGCAGGGCGAGCGGGAAGCGGAATTTCGGCATCACAGCTCTCTCGCGAGTCGCGCGGCCTGTTCGAGCAGCGCAACCTTCTGCTCATGGCTCGCGCGGAGGAGAAGGCGGAGATCGGGATCGCCGGGGTCCGCCTCGAGCGCCGCGCGCGACTCGGCGATCGCCTGGTCGATGATCCGCAGGTTGCGCTCGAGCGTCTCGATCGTCTCCGGAGCCAGGGCACCGCGCTCCTCGCCGAGCACCCGCGAAAGTGCAGCGGCCTGCTCGATGTAGTCGGACTCGAAGGCCGGGAGTGCCGCTGCGGCTTCGGCCGGATCCTGCCGCATGATGAGCACGGTGGCGGCCGACGACGCGGCCATGAGCAGGAGCGCTGCCGCCACCGCAGGGAACGCGCGCCGGCGCGCGGGACGAATCCGCGCTTCGATGCCGGCCCACACCGCCGGCGGCGGCTCGATCGCGCGCGGAAGCCGCGCGACCGGCGCGGCGAGCGCGCGGGCGGCGCCGAAATCGGTGCGGCACTCGGCACAGCCGGCGATGTGCGCCTCGAGCTTGGTCAGCTCGGAGGGCGCCAGTCGCCCGGCCAGGGCGGCGTCGATCCTGTCGCGAACTTCGTCGCAGTTCATCGGTCCAGTGCCTCCCGCAGCAATCGCCTCGCCCGGAAAAGCTGCGCCTTCGACGTTCCCTCGGCGATTCCCGAAAGCCGGGCGATCTCGCCGTGCGTATACCCTTCGACATCGTGCAGGACGAACACCGTCCGCGCTCCCGGCGGCAAACCGGCGATCGCGCCTTCGAGATCGCCGGCACTCCCCGCGGCCGTTTCACCGGGTCGCTCGAAGGCGGCGGGATCGTCCGTGAAGAGGATCTTCCGGCCGCGCCGCCAGAGCGAGCGGCGCTCCGCGAGCACGACGTTCACCGCCAGCCGGTGAAGCCAGGTGCCGAAGGCGCTGTCCCCGCGAAAGGTGGCGAGCCGCTCCCATGCCCGGACGAAGACGTCCTGGGTCAGCTCCTCCGCCCGTGCCCGGTCCCCCTCGAGGCGGAGGCAGAGCGCGAAGATCCGGCCGGCGTGGGCCTGGTACAGCTCCCCGAATGCGGCGGCGTCGCCCTGCTGGGCGCGGCGGACCGTAAGGTCGTTCACGGAGCGGACCGGTCGGCCGATATCGGCGAACCCGGCAGCTGGAAGCGCTTCGGCATGCACTCCGGTTCGACGCCGGGGCCGCCCCGATGGTTTGAACGGGGCGCTGGCGGCGATGCAGGTTCGTACCTAGACTCCACCCCCATGTCCTACTTCGATACGGACAAGCAGCGCGCCGCCGGGGTCATCCTGATCCTCGGCGCTTTCCTTGCCTTCGCGCTCTGGCCGTTCGTGAGCGGGCTCATCGGCGCGCTCGTCCTCTACGTCATCTTCGCGCCGGTCTACCGCGAGCTCACGGCCCGGGCGCCCGAGGGTCTTTCCGCGGGAATCGTCATCATCCTGGCGATCCTCCTCGTCGTGATGCCCGTCGCCTCGATCATCTCGCTGGTGGCCACGCAGGGTCCCGGCATGCTGCGCGCCGTCATCGAGAGCCCGCTCATCGACCGCCTCATGGAGCTCCGGATCGGCCGCTACAACGTCGGTGAGCAGCTCGGCATTCAGTTCCGCAACATTGGCGGCGCCCTCGTATCGTTCGTCGGCTCGAACGCGCTCGGCATACTCGGGTCCGCCACGCGCCTCACCCTGCAGCTCACCGTCGCCTTCTTCGGGCTCTACTACCTCCTGCGCTCGCGGCGGCAGGCATGGCAGGGGATGCGGCCGTTCATTCCCTTCTCGTCCGAGAACGCCGATCTCTTGCGGAAGCGTTTCAAGGACGTGACGGTTTCGACCCTCATCGGGACGTTCCTGACGGCCGGTGTGCAGGGCATTCTGATGGGAATCGGATTCGCGCTCACTGGTCTCGCCAATCCGATATTCTGGGGCGTCATGACCATGTTGTTCTCCGTGCTCCCAGTGGTCGGGAGCGGTCTCATCTGGATTCCAGGCGCGGTGGTACTCTTTCTCCAGCAGCGGTACCTGGGCGCCATTGGCCTGGTTGTATGGGGCATTCTCATCGTCGGCGGGATCGACAACATCATCCGCCCCTGGGTCTACCGGCGATACGCCTCGATCCATCCCTTCATCACGGTCATCGGCGCGCTCGCCGGCATCAAGTATTTCGGCATCCTCGGCCTGCTCATCGGGCCGCTCGCCATCTCATACTTCTTCGAGCTCATCCGGATGTACCGGGAGGAATACCTTCCGCGCGAACCGGCCGAGATCGAACCGGAGCCGCTGGAGCCGCCGCGTCGCCGGCGCCGGCTCAGCTGGCCGAGTTTTTCCCGCCCTCCCGAGTAGCCGGACGGTCGGACCGCGCGCATTCACCGGTTTCGGCTCAGCGCGCAGCCGCCGAGCTGCGACGGCGACTCCAGAAGAAGACCGGCACGCCGAGTCCCAGCAGGGCAGCGCCGCGCAGTGCATTCCCCGGGTTCGACGAGATCGAGCCGACCACCACGTACAGTGCCGCCGCGATGAAGAGCGCCGGGAGCACGGGATGGCCCGGCGCCCGGAAGCCGCGGTAGGCATCCTCTGCCTTCCCCTCGCGCGCGCGGTAGACGAACAGCGATGCCGCCGTCATCCCGAAGAAGATCCAGTCCGCGAACACGACGTAGTCGAGCAGCGCCCCATACCGGCCGCTCTGGACCAGGATGAGCGCCCAGATGCCCTGGAGGAGGATCGCGGCGCCCGGCGTGCGGTATCGCGGGTGCAGGCGTGCGAGGCGGGGAATGAAGAGGCCGTCGGCCGCCATCGCCTGAATGACGCGCGGCGTCACCAGGATCACCAGGTTCAGGAAGCCGAACGTGGAGACGACGATCCCGGCGGTAATGAGCGTCCGGCCCGCATCACCGACGAGGCGTGTCATCGAGTCTGCCGCCGGGGCGTCACTCGACGCGAGGCCCGCGGCGCCGAGCGTGGCGAGATAGGTGTAGTTCGCGAGGAGGTAGACCAGGATGACCCCCGCCACCCCGATGATGAGTGCGCGGGGAAGATTCCGCTCCGGCGCGATGATTTCTTCGGCGATGAAGTTCGTCTGCTGCCACCCGCCGAACGAAAAGAGCACCGGGACGAGCGCCGCTCCGATGGCGAGAACGACGTTCGCGGGCGGCGCGACCGGCCCGGCGACGAGATCAGGCAGGTCGATCGCCCCCGATGCGGCCGCGAGCCCGGCCGCGATGAGCGCGCCGAGTGCCGCGAGCTTGAGCACGGTGAAGATGTTCTGGGTGATGGCCCCGGGGCGCACTCCTGCGTAATTGATCGCCGAGAGCAGCACGATGGCTCCCGAAGCCAGAAGCGTCCGGGGCCCGCTCTCGAGGCCGAAGAGCGCGAGCGCATAGTCCGCAAACGTCACCGCCACCGCCGCGATGGCCCCGGTAGCGATGATCAGCAGGAGTGCCCACGCGTAGAGGAACGCGGGAAGCGGCCCGAAGGTGTCGCGCAGGTACACGTATTGCCCGCCGGCCCTCGGCGCCCGCCCGCCAAGCTCCGCGTACACGAACGCCCCGATCAGCGCGATGGCGCCGCCGAGGAGCCAGACGAGCAGGGTGAGCTCCGGCGTGTACACGCGCTGCGCGACGACCTGCGGCGACCGGAAGATTCCGGAGCCGATGATCCCGCCCATCACCATCATCGTGCCGGAAAAGAGCCCGAGCCTGCGGGCATAGCCATGCGGCCGGGATCCAGCGGACGAGTCGTCGGTCACGGTCATCTGCCTCTCGAGTGAAGTTTGTCGATCGGGTTGGCGGGACGGGTGGGCCGGTGTATCATCCTGCCCCCAGATGCCCTCGCGCGCTTCCGCTCAGCCCTCCCGCCTGCTTCTCGTCGCAGCATTCGCGGCTATCTACATCATCTGGGGCTCCACCTACCTCGCCATTCGCGTCGCCATCGAGACGATTCCGCCGTTTCTCATGGCGGGCGCCCGGTTTCTCACGGCGGGCGCGCTGCTGTACGGCTGGGCTCGCATGCGCGGCGTCCAGCGGCCCTCGGCCGCATCGTGGCGCGCGGCAGCCATTCTGGGGGCGTTCTTCCTGCTCCTCGGGAACGGCGGAGTCGTCTGGGCGGAGCAGCGCGTGCCGTCCGGCATCGCGGCGGTGCTCGTGGCCCTGCTGCCGATCTGGACCGCAATCATCGAATGGATTCGCCCGCCGGGCAAGCGGCCGACGGCGGGAGTCACCGCCGGGCTCATCACCGGCTTTGCCGGCGTGGCGCTGCTGCTCGCCCCGGGGGTCGGGAGCGGCGCGCAGGTCGATCTCGTCGGCGGTCTGGTGCTGATTCTCGCCTCGCTCTCGTGGGCGTACGCCGGCGTCATCTCGAAGGGACTGCCGCTGCCCGAGTCGGCGGTGCTCTCGTCGGGCATGCAGATGCTCGCGGGAGGCGCGCTCCTCACGCTGGCCGGGCTCGTGACGGGCGAACCGGGGCGCATTGCGCTCGATGCCGTGTCCCTGCGCTCCGGCGCCGCCTTCCTCTATCTCATCGTCTTCGGATCCCTGGTCGGCTTCAGCGCCTTTGCCTGGCTGCTCCGCGTCTCCACGCCGGGCCGGGTGGCGACGTACGCCTACGTCAATCCGATCGTTGCCGTCTTCCTCGGCTGGCTCATCCTCGGCGAGCCGCTCGCCGCCCGCGATATCGCCGCCGCCGCGATCATCGTGGGCGGCGTGGTGCTCATCACCACTGCCCGCCTCCGCTCGCAATGAAGTGAGGCTGGTGAGAAACGAAACGGCCCCCCGGCACTGTGCCGGGGGGCCGTTCGCATTCGGGTCGAGCCGACTACTGCTGGCGAACCAGCTCGGTGCGCCGGTTGAGGGCGCGGCCCGCACGCGTGGTGTTCGGCGCCACCGGGCGATCCCACGCATACCCAGCCGTGGTCATCCGGTCGGCCGAAACGCCCTTCGAGACGAGGTAATTCTTGACCGACTCCGCGCGCGCCAGCGAGAGGCGCTCGTTTAGTGCGCGGCCACCGGTGTTGTCGGTGTGGCCGGCAACTTCGACGCGGATATTCGGGTTCTCGTTGAGCGTGGCAGCCACCTCGTCCAGGATGTAGCGCGAGCTCTGGGTGAGGTTCGACGTGCCCGTGGCGAAGTTGACGCCCGGGAGCACGATGTTCGAATTGGCGTTCTCGCTCAGCTTGCGGAGGCTGTCACGCAGCGCCTGGATCTGCGCCGCGCTGATGCCGGCTGCGCGGGCGATGCTGTCGCGCTCGGCCATGGCAGCCGCACGCTCGGCCGCCACAATCGAATCGGCGCGGGCACGCTCCGCCGCGGCGATCGAATCGGCGCGGGCACGCTCGGCCGCTGCGCGCTCTGCTGCCGCACGCTCCGCCGCCGCACGCTCCGCCGCGGCGCGCTCCGCCGCTGCGATCGAGTCGGTGTTGACCGGCGGGCAGCCGTTCGGCGTGACCTCGGTGCCGGCCGGCGTGCCGGGGCACTGGTCGACGTCGTCACGGATACCGTCGCGGTCGGTGTCGGGCACGCGAGCCATGCCGCGGTTGGCGCCGAAGAGCCACGACAGGCCGGCCTCGAAGCCCCAGTGCCAGTCCTTGTCGACGACGCTGAGCGCCGGATTGGGCGAGCTCAGGTAATCGGCGGTGCCGTTCACGCGCACCGAGACCATCTCGCCGAGGCCGAAGCGGAAGCCGAGCAGGCCGCGCGGACCCTTGTCGTCGCCTTCGGCGGTGATGCCGGGGAACGTCGCATCGCCGCGGTTCGTGTACTTGTTGTACACGTAACCGCCACCGAGCATGAAGGCGACGTGATCGCCCATCGGCACGTGGCCCACGAGCTGGCCGGCGAGGGTCATGACGCCGACGCGTGGGATCGCGAGCTCGTAGCTGGTCGGCGTGTAGCTGCCCACCGCCTCGATCTCGATGCCACGGACCGGGAAGAAGCCGAGACGCGCACCCGGCCCGACCTTGTCCTTGAGTCCGTAGCTCTCACCGAACCAGTTCTTGCGGGCGAACAGGCCGAACTCGACCGTCCCCCCTCCCTGCGCGCTGGCCGCCGGCGCGACGAGCGCCGCAAGCAGGCCGGAAAGAACAAGGCCTCGAAGCTTCATCATCGGCTCCATCTTAAGGTTGAAGAAGACACAGCGGACCGGGTCCGCCAAACGATCCCACCCATCCATCGCCCCGGCAGCGGTCACGCGAGGGTAAGGGAAGCTCCCCATTCCGACCGTGACATGCCTCACCTGCACCGTCAACCTGCGAGTGAAACCGCCGTTCACAGGGTGCCGTCGTGATATCAGTGCCCTGCCTCATCCTCGCGTCCCGCGCTGCCGCGGGGCGCCGCGTCGTGCCCGTCCGGTTCTGAACCGGCTATATACTATACAGATACCGGGGCGATTGTCGAGCGTACGCACCAGGCTGGCTCGCCGTGCCCGGACACCCGATCGAGGTCCTCGCATGGCCGAGCCCGCATTGGGCCTGCGGCACGTCCGGCTTCCGGCGACCGCCGCCGGCCCGACGCTCCTGCTGCTCCACGGCACCGGTGGAGACGAGCACGACCTCCTTCCTCTCGCCAGCCTGATCCTTCCGGGCGCCGGCGTCCTGAGTCCCCGCGGCAACGTGCTCGAGAACGGAATGCCACGCTTCTTCCGGCGCCTGGCGGAAGGCGTGTTCGACGAACCGGACCTTCGCGCCCGCACGGAGGAGCTGGCGGCGTTCGTGCGCGATTCCGCCGTCACCTACGAGTTCGATGCCTCGAACGTGGTGGCGATCGGCTTCTCGAACGGCGCCAACATCGCGGCGAGCCTTCTGCTCCTTTTCCCCGGCGTGCTCAAGGGTGCCGTCCTCTTCCGGGCGATGGTACCTCTGCGCCCGGAGGAACCGCCGCGGCTGGAAGGGGTGCGCGTGCTCCTGAGCGAAGGCGCGATGGATCCGATCGTGCCGAGGACGCAGGGCGAGGATCTCGCTGGGCTGCTTCGGGCCGGCGGCGCCGACGTCACGCTCGTGTGGCAGGAGGCCGCGCATGGCCTGGTCGATGCCGATCTCCGCGCCGCGCGCGACTGGCTGCGAAGCGACGCGTGAGTGCTTCGGGATTTATTCTCTAACGCCGCACCATGCATTCGCCAATATGGTGAAGGCGCGTTCGGCCGGTTCGTGGATCGGCCGGGTGGACGGCGTCGCCTGAAGTTCGCTCCCGCCGGTCGTGCGCCGCGGCTGGCCCCGCCTCATGAGGGGATATGTGATGGCGACTGTACTCATCGAGCAGGAGCGGCTCATCGTGGCCGAGCGCATCCTGCATGAAATCGAACGCCGCCACGGCCTTCCGCTTTCGCAGCATCCCGATCTTCAACCCGCAGTCATCGACCGATTCCTTGCAGCGTACCTTCCCGAGACCCGGGACGGCGAGCCGGCACCCAACGCGATCGAGTATGCATTCACCGCGAGCTTCGGCGAGGCCGTCGAGCTGCTCGGCCGCGTAGTGGACGAGACCCCGGGCGGATGGGGCGCCGCCGCCTACGTTCACGACCTCGATACCGGCACAGGCCCCGGCTAAGCTGGCACACGTGATCCCCCGCATGGTGGCGGGCGTCGCGGCACTTCTCGCCGCCGGCCCGATCTCTGCCCAGGAGCCGCTCGCAGACCTTGCCGGGCGGCTCGCTGGCATGTCGGCCCCCGTCGGGTACGAATCGGCGGTGGGCGATTCGATCGCGGCATTGCTTCCATCGTCGCGGCGGGACCGGGCCGGCAACGTGGTGCTGCGCGCCTCCGCCGGGAGTGCCCGGCGGCTCATCGCCTGTCCGCTCGACGAGCCGGGATGGGTCGTCGGGGGCGTGCGGGACGATGGATACCTGACGGTGCGCCGGCTCCCCGGCCGCATGCCGCAGCTTTTCGATCAGCACCTGGAAGGTCATCGCGTGACGCTCTTCGGGCGGCGCGGCCCGGTACCCGGCGTCGTCGCGGTGCGCTCGACGCATCTCACGCGCGGGCGGACGGTCGACGAGGCTCCGTTCACGTCGGACCAGGCCTTCATCGACGTGGGCGCGAGGACCGCGGAAGAAGTCGATGCGCTCGGCATCGGCATCACGACGCCGCTCACCGCAGCCAAGCTGCCGCATCGCTATGGCCGGTCGCTTCTCGCGGGTCCGGTCGCCGGGCGGCGGACCGCGTGTGCCGCGCTCGTTCGCGCGGCGGTGTCCCGGAGCCGGCGCACGG
>DASTUP010000016.1:0-3541 GCA_035759585.1 Gemmatimonadales bacterium
TGAGCACGCGCGTGCTCCCGCGCAGGTTCCCTCCGACCGTCATGGCGGCGCCGACTTCGGAGATCACCGCACCGAAGCCGGCCATGACCGCTGCGAGCATGCCGAGGCGCGCTTCACGCAGGAGGAGCCAGAGCGTCCTCACCCGGCCCGCGCCGAGCGCGGCGAGCAGATCAGGAAGGAGCGGCGGGAGGGATTGCACGGAAGCCGCGGTGAATCCGATGACGAGCGGCGTCGCGATGAGGAACTGTGCCGCGATCATCGCCGCCGGCGTATAGACGAGCCCGAGGCCGCCGAACGGCCCGCTCCGGGTGATGAGCAGCCAGAGGACGAGGCCGACCACCACGGGCGGCATACCCATGCCGGCGTGCACGAACGAGAGAAGGAGGGTCCGGCCGCGAAAGCGCCCACGCGCGAGGGCGAGTCCGGCGGGGCAGCCTATGAGAAGTGAGAGCGCCGTCGCGGCGATCGAGATGAGGAGGGTCCGACCGGCAATCGCAAAAACCTCGGCATTTCCGCTGAGGAGCAGCCGGAACGCTTCACCGAGTCCCTGGGCGAGCTCACCCACCCGACGCGGGGAAGAAAAGCTGGCGCCCGAAGCGGGCGACGCCGAATTGCCCGATCATCTCCTGCGCCTCCGCCGAGACGAGGTACTCGATGAATGCATTCGCATGCGCAGCCGTCCGGCCGTCTTCCGAGGGCACGCGATGGACGCGGTACTCGTTGGCCAGACGTGGGTCGCCTTCGGCGATGATCCCGAGGCTCAGGCGCGGGCCGAGCACCGTGAAGGTCGCGCGATCCGTCAGCGCATACGCGCCACGCTCGCTCGCGACGAAGAGCGTGGCGCCCTGGCCCTGGCCGGTCTCGACGCGCGTCCGGAGCGTATCGGCGGCAATGCCGGCGGCGCGCCAGAGCGCCCGTTCCCGCTCCTCGGTTCCGGAGCCATCGCCTCGCGATACGAACCAGCCGCCGGTCGCGATTGCGCGCATGGCATCGTCGAGGGTGGCCGCGGCCGCAGCGCCGGCCGAGTCCGCCGGCGGCCCGACGAGGACGAAGTCGTTCCGCATCACGAGCCGGCCGCCGACGAGATGTCCGTCCGCGGCGTACCGCCGCTCGAGCTCCGGCGCATGCGCGATGACGAGGTCGGCATCGCGGCGGCGCGCCATCTCGAGCGCGGCACCGGTGCCGACCGCAATGACCTTGATGCGCACGCGCTGCGACCGCTCGAACGGGGGGAGAAGCGAATCGAGGAGCCCGGCATCCTGCACGCTCGTGGTGGTCGCGAGGATCAGCTCGCTTCCCTCACGCCCGCGGCAACCGGCAAGGCCCATCGCCAGCGCCGCCGCAAGCATCACGGTGGCGCGGAGCCGGGCCATCAGGGCTGCGGCCCCAGGATGTTCGCGCGCACGGCCGCCGAGATCGAATCGGCGCGTACGGCGAGCTCGGTGTTGCCCTGCGAGCGATAGAGGTCCGCCATGCCGCCGTAGACGATGGCGTACAGCTGGAGAATGCTGGAGGACGGCGGATCGATCCACCCGAAGGGCCGCGGCTTGGCCGCCGCCTCCCAATCGTACTCGTTCCACATGAGCGCATTGGTGCGCGGGAGGTCCACGTAGCCGAGCAGCGGCGAGGCGACGATCGAATCAGTCAGCGTCACCGGACCATTGTTCAGCTTCCGGACGAGTCCCTGGGATATGAGGTAGGGCGCGAGCCCGAGCGTCTGGTCGGCGTACGGGCCGGTGCTCCAGGCGAAATAAATGGGGCGGCGGCCGATGTTGTCGCGGATGAGGACCGCCGTCATCAGGTCCTGCAGCAGCAGGTACTGGTTGGCGAACTGCAGCTGCACATTGCCGAACGGCGGAAGGCCGGTCGGGGCGGCGCCGACGTCCGGCAGCAGCATCGTGTCGGCGATCTGCTCTTCGGTCAGCGCGAGCACCGGATTGTCGGGCTTCGGCCAGCGGATCAGCGATTCGCGGCGCTCGGTGGAGTCGGTGAGCGGCGCGCCGCCCTCGGCGGGTCGCGGCCGCCACAGCGCGGCCGCACCTTCGGCAACGAACTCCGGTGTGCGGCGCCGCTGGATCTGCTTGAGATGCCACCGCGTGTTCATCAGCGAAAGGTTCGCGAGCGTCACGTCGCGGCGCACGCCCTCGACTTCCTGGGCGAACCAGAGCGGAAAGGTGTCGTTGTCTCCCGCCGTGATCAGGATGCCGTACGGCTCGATCGACTGCAGCATGTCCACCGCAAAGTCGTGCGCCAGCGTCTCGCCGGCGCGGGAGGCCGTGAGGCGGTTCCCGAGCAGCGGCACGACGGCGAGCGCGAGGACGCCGCTCGCGGCCGCCCAGCGTCCGGCGTCCGATCCCCGGTCGCGCAGGGCCTCGACGACGCTGCGCATGAGCGCGCCGAATCCGATCGCCACGAGCACCCCGAAGAAGGAGAACGACGCGACGAAGAAGTAGTCGCGCTCGCGCACCTCGCGATCGAGGGTGCGCTCCGGGAAGATCGAGAATCCGTAGCGGAAGTTCAGGTAGTAGATGAGCGCGAACGTCAGCGTGAAGAGGAGCGCTGCCGCAGCGACGCCCGCCCGCCGGTCCCGCCGGAAGAGCGCCCAGAGTCCCGTCAGGCCGAGCACCGTGAAGATGGCGGTTGCCAGGGGCGCGAGGCTGCGCCAGTCGCGCGCAAACTGCCACTTCCAGTACTGCCAGTAGTTCGCGAGCTGGTCGAAATAGCTCGCGGTCTGCCGGTCGAAGACCGACGGCTTCCCGTACTGCTCCCGCCCGAGCACCTCGCCCAGGGCCTTGCTGAAGAAGCCGATCGGCTCGCCTTCGTTGATCGGCGGGTACTGGCCAGCGCGGATGGGCAGATAGATGTAATTGATCGAGATCCCGACCAGGATCGCGAGGAGTCCGCCGAAAAGCACCATCGGGCGGAGCAGGGCGCGCGGCTCGGTCCAGAGCACGTAGACCGCAACGAGCGGAAGCGCCAGGATGCCCATCAGGTGGTTCGTGGAGGTGAGCGCCAGCAGATAGGCCACGAGCACGAGGTGCCGGTCATGCCGAGCACCGGCCGGCTGGTC
Organism: Gemmatimonadales bacterium; assembly: GCA_035759585.1. GTDB lineage: Bacteria > Gemmatimonadota > Gemmatimonadetes > Gemmatimonadales > GWC2-71-9 > CAMLLJ01. The sequence continues at coordinate 3,071 of DASTUP010000016.1, forward strand.
TGCCCAGCGGACGATGATCCAGGCGACGAGCGCGATCGACAGCATCGAGACCGTGTACACCTTCTCGTTCACCGTCGACTGGTTCCACACCGTCCAGCTGAGCGCCCCGACGAGTGCGCCGGCGGCGGCCGCCCCGATGCGCACCCCGCGTCGCGGGACGATCGTCTCCAGCCATCGCTCGGCGACGAGAAACCAGAGCGCCGCCGTTGCCGCGCTCGTCACGGCGGCGAAGATGTTGATTCGCATCGCGTAGGACGACGCGAGCGGCAACAGCCCCCAGACGTGCGCCATCAGGGTGAAGAGCGGATTTCCCGGCGGATGCGGAATGCCGAGCACCTTCGCGGCCGCGATGTACTCCGAGGTGTCCCAGAACGCCGTCGTCGGGGCCAGCGTCGCGAGATAGATGCCGAGCACCACGGCACCGGTGGCGGCGGCCCAGCCATAGGGGGGACGCCGGAGCGTCGGCTCAGG
>DASTUP010000017.1:0-27176 GCA_035759585.1 Gemmatimonadales bacterium
CGTTCCGTGGCGATTTGCGCAGCTTGCGGCCACGTTAAACAATCCGCTAAAACGCCCCGGAACCCGGCGCCGTTTTGGCGCCGGGTTCGTCGCATCGAGGTTTTCTCTTGACCAACGCTTCCGCTCCTTCCCCCTTCTCCCGCGACTCGCGGCTCGCGCAGCTCGACGCGCTGCTGGCGAGCCGCATCCTCGTGCTCGACGGCGCCATGGGCACGATGATCCAGTCGCACCGCCTCACCGAGGGTGACTATCGGGGAACGCGCTTTGCCGGCTGGCACCTGGACCTGCGCGGCAACAACGACCTCCTGACGCTCACGCAGCCGCACATCATCTCCGGCATCCACCGCCAGTACCTCGAGGCGGGGGCCGACATCATCGAGACCAACACCTTCACCTCGAACGCCGTCGCCATGGCGGATTACGGGATGGAGGCACTCTGCCGCGAGATGAACGTCGAAGGCGCCCGGATCGCCCGCGCGGCCGCGGACGAGTTCGAGGCGCGCGAGCCCGCGCGCCCGCGATACGTGGCCGGCGTGCTCGGGCCGACGACGCGCACCGCATCGCTCTCGCCCGACGTGAACGACCCGGCGGCGCGCAACGTCACCTTCGACGAGCTCGCCGCGAGCTATCTCGACGCCGCGCGCGGGCTGGCCGACGGCGGCGCCGACCTGCTGCTGATCGAGACGATCTTCGACACGCTCAACGCCAAGGCCGCGATCTTTGCGCTCGAGGAGCTCTTCGCGGAGCGCGGCGCGCGGCTCCCCGTCATGATCTCGGGCACCATCACCGACGCGAGCGGACGCACCCTCTCCGGCCAGACGGTCGAGGCGTTCTGGAATTCGGTCGCGCACGCCCGCCCGCTCAGCATCGGCCTCAACTGCGCGCTCGGCGCGAAGCAGCTCCGGGCGTACGTGCAGGACCTTGCCAGGATCGCGCCCGTGCACGTGAGCGCGCATCCGAATGCCGGGCTGCCCAATGAATTCGGCGGCTACGACGAATCTCCCGAGACGATGGCGCGGCACATCGCCGAGTGGGCGGAGCACGGGCTCCTCGCCATCGCCGGTGGCTGCTGCGGCACGACGCCGGCGCACATCGCCGCGATTGCCGCGGCGGTCGCCGGCAAGGCGCCTCGCCGGCCCCCCGCGATCGAGCGCCGCACCCGGCTCGCCGGCCTCGAGCCGCTGACGATCGGGCCCGACTCGCTCTTCGTCAACGTCGGGGAGCGGACCAACGTGACGGGCTCGCGCCGTTTCGCGCGGCTCATCCTCGACGGCCAGTTCGAGACCGCGCTCGACGTGGCGCGCCAGCAGGTGGAGAGCGGCGCGCAGATGATCGACGTCAACCTGGACGAGGCGATGCTCGACTCCGAGCGGGCCATGGGGACGTTCCTCAATTTCGTCGCGTCGGAGCCGGGCATCAGCAAGGTCCCGATCATGATCGACTCGTCGAAGTGGTCGGTCATCGAGGCCGGGCTCAAGCGCGTGCAGGGGAAGTCGGTCGTCAACTCCATCTCCCTCAAGGAGGGCGAGGAGGCGTTCGTCCGCCAGGCGGAGCTCGTGCGCCGCTACGGCGCGGCCGTCGTCGTCATGGCGTTCGACGAGCAGGGGCAGGCGGACACCGCCGAGCGCAAGGTCGAGATCTGCCGCCGCTGCTACCGGATCCTGACCGGGCGGGTCGGCCTCGCGCCGGAAGACGTCATCTTCGACCCGAACATCTTCGCGATCGGCACCGGCATCGAGGAGCATGCCGGGTATGCGGTCGCGTACATCGAGGCGGTGCGCCGGATCAAGGCCGAGCTGCCGCACGTGCTCGTGAGCGGAGGGGTGAGCAACGTCTCCTTCTCCTTCCGCGGCAACGACCCGGTGCGCGAGGCGATCCACACCGTCTTCCTCTACCACGCGATCGAAGCCGGCATGGACATGGGGATCGTGAACGCCGGCCAGCTCGCGATCTACAGCGACATCGATCCGGCGCTGCTCGAGCTGGTCGAGGACGTGGTGCGCAACCGGCGACCCGACGCGACGGACCGGCTCCTTGCGGTCGCGGACCAGGTGAAGGGCGGCCCCGCGGCGAAGGGCGCCGATCTCTCGTGGCGCGCGCTCCCCGTGACCGGGCGGCTGTCGCACGCGCTGGTCGAAGGGATCACCGACTTCATCACCGAGGATACCGAAGAGGCGCGGCAGGCGTTCGCGCGGCCCATCGAGGTGATCGAAGGCCCGCTGATGGACGGCATGAACGTGGTCGGCGATCTCTTCGGCGCCGGCAAGATGTTCCTGCCGCAGGTGGTCAAGAGCGCTCGCGTGATGAAGAAGGCGGTGGCGCACCTGATCCCGTTCATCGAGGCGGAGAAGCTCAAGGGCAACGGGAGGGATGCGAAGCCGAAGGGGAAGATCCTTCTGGCCACCGTCAAGGGGGATGTGCACGATATCGGCAAGAACATCGTCGGCGTCGTGCTCCAGTGCAACAACTTCGACGTGATCGACCTGGGCGTGATGGTTCCCTCGGCGAAGATCCTCGAGACGGCGCGGAGCGAGCGCGTGGACCTCATCGGCCTGAGCGGGCTCATCACGCCGTCGCTCGAGGAAATGGCCTTCGTCGCGACCGAGCTCGAGCGCGAGGGATTCGAGACGCCGCTGCTGATCGGCGGCGCAACGACGTCCCGCGCGCACACGGCCGTGAAGATCGAGCCGGGGTACCGCCGCGGCCCGACGATCCACGTGCTCGACGCCTCGCGCGCGGTGGGCGTCGCCTCGAACCTCCTGAGCGACACGCTGCGCGACGAATATGTGACCGGCATGCGCGAGGAATACCGGACACTCCGCGCCGCGCGGGCAGGAGCGGCCGGGCAGCGTGTCCAGCCGATCGAGGCGGCGCGGCGTGCCCGGCCGGAAGTCGCCTGGACGCCGGCCCCCGCGCCGACCTTCACCGGCGTGAGGCACTTCGACGACTATCCGCTGCCCGAGCTCGTCGAGCGCATCGACTGGACGCCGTTCTTCCAGACGTGGGAATTGCGCGGGCATTACCCGGCGATCCTCACCGATCCGACGGTGGGTGCCGCCGCTTCATCGCTCTTTGCGGATGCGCAGCGGATGCTTCGCCGCATCGTGGACCAGAAGCAGCTCCGGGCGCGCGGCGCCATCGCCTTCCATCCGGCGCGCGCCTCCGGCGACGACATTGAGCTGCTCGATGCCCAGGGCGGGGTGATCGCGACGATCCACACGCTGCGGCAGCAGATGGCCAAGGCGGAGGGGCGCTCGAATTACGCGCTGGCCGATTTCGTGGCGCCCGCGGAGACGGGCGTGCCGGACTACGTCGGGCTCTTCGCCGTGACGGCCGGAGCTGGCGCGAGCGACCTCATCGCGGGCTACCGCGCCGCCCAGGACGACTATTCGGCCATCCTCGCCGAAGCCCTTGCCGACCGACTCGCCGAAGCCTTTGCCGAGCGCCTCCACGAGCGGGTCCGCAAGGAGCTGTGGGGCTATGCACCCGATGAACAGCTCGACAACCAGGAGCTGATCCGCGAAGGGTATCAGGGAATCCGGCCTGCTCCGGGCTATCCCGCCTGCCCCGACCACACCGAGAAGCGGGCCATCTTCGAGTTGCTCGACGCGCGCGCGGTCGGAATCGAGCTCACCGAGAGCTGCGCGATGATCCCCGGCGCTTCGGTGAGCGGCTACTACTTCTGGCGGCCGGAGGCGCGTTACTTCGGCCTCGGGAAGATCGGGAAGGATCAGGTCGAGGATTACGCACGCCGGAAGGGCTGGAGCGTCGCGGAGGCCGAGCGGTGGCTCGCGCCCAACCTCGGATACGAGCGGTGACCGGGAGGCTCGGGCATGCCGACGCTGCGTGAGCTCCTCGACGATGGCCGCGTGCACGTTGCCGACGGCGCCATGGGCACGATGCTCTATGGGCGCGGCGTCTTCCTGAACGTCTGCTACGACGAGCTCAACCTCCGGCAGCCCGACCTGATCCGCGACATCCATCGCGAATACGTTCGGGCCGGCGCCGAGCTGCTCGAGACCAACACCTTCGGCGCAAATCCACTCAAGCTCGCGAGCCACGGCCTCGCCGACGAGACGGAGCGGATCAACGCCGCCGCCGCCATCCTCGCGCGCGAGGCTGCCGGGGGGCGCGCCGCCGTGGCCGGCGCGATCGGGCCGCTCGGCGTGCGCGTGGAGCCATTCGGCGAGCTGGCGCTGGCGGAAGCGGAGGCCGCGTTTGCGCGGCAGGTGCGCGGCCTCCTCGAGGGCGGCGTGGATGGCTTCATCCTCGAAACGTTCAGCGACGTTTCCGAGCTGGGGGCCGCGGTGGCGGCGGTTCGCTCGCAATCGGACCTGCCGATCATCGCCCAGATGACGGTCGGCACCGACGGGCGCACCCACTACGGCACCGACCCGGCCACCTTCGGCCCGGCGCTCGAGGCATTCGGCGTCGACGTCGTCGGCGTCAACTGCTCGGTCGGACCGCACGGCGTGCTCGAAGCCGTCGAGGCCCTCGCGCGCGTCGTGACCGTCCCGCTCTCCGCGCAGCCGAACGCCGGTCTCCCGCGCGAAGTGGGCGACCGGAAGATCTACATGGCAAGCCCCGAGTACATGGCGAGCTACGCCCGGCGCATCGTCGAAGCGGGCGCGAGATTCGTCGGTGGCTGCTGCGGCACGACGCCGGAGCACATCAAGGCGGTCGTCGGTTTCGTCCAGAGCGTTTCGCCGCGGCATCCGAGCGTTGTCGGCGCGGCGCCGCTCCCGGCGGCGGCGCTCGAGCCCGTGCCGCTCGCCGGCCGCACGGCACTCGGCGCCAAGCTCGCCGCCGGGACCTTCGTCACCACGGTCGAGATCGTGCCTCCCAAGGGGATCGATCCCGCGCCGATGTTCGCGCAGGTACGCCAGCTCAAGGCGGCCGGGGTCGATGCGGTGAATGTGCCGGACGGTCCGCGTGCGCAGAGCCGCATGGGCGCGCTCCTCTCCGGCCTCCTCATCCAGCGCGAAGTCGGCATCGAGGCCGTCGTCCACTACGCCTGCCGGGACCGGAACCTCCTCGGCATGCTCTCCGACCTGCTCGGCGCTGCCGCGAGCGGGCTCGACAACCTTCTCCTCATCACCGGCGATCCGCCGAAGATGGGGCCGTATCCCGACGCAACGGCGGTCTTCGACATCGATTCGATCGGCCTCACGAACCTCGTCTCGCGGCTCAATCGCGGGCTCGACCCGGGCGGCAATCCGCTCGGCGGCGCAACGAAGTTCGTGATCGGCGTCGGCGTGAATCCGGCCGCCCCGGACTTCGAGCGCGAGCTCAAGCGCTTCGCCTGGAAGGTCGAGGCCGGTGCCGAGTACGCCGTGACCCAGCCGGTGTTCGACCTCGCGCAGCTCGACCGGTTTCTCGAGCGCGTGGAGCCGTTCGGCATCCCGATCGTCGCCGGGATCTGGCCGCTGGTGTCGCTGCGGAATGCCGAATTCCTGGCGAACGAGGTGCCGGGAATCTCGGTGCCGGACACGGTGCTCGAGCGGATGCGCCGCGCCAGTGCGCGCGGCAAGGAGGCCGCGCTGGCGGAAGGGGTCGCGATCGCGCGGGAGATGCTCGCCGCGGTGCGGAGCCGGGTGCGCGGCGTCCAGGTCTCGGCGCCGCTCGGGCGCGTACCCGTGGCACTCGAAGTGATCGGCGGAGGCGACGGGGTCCGTTGAGGGGAGCCCGGCCCGGCGGTATCTTCACCTCCCGGTGATCGCTCGCACTCCAGTGGAGATTCTCCCATGCAGGAACTCTCGACCGCCTCGCACCCGCTCACGACGCTCTCCGAAGAGGAGACGATGTTCCGCGACGCCGTGCGCGAATTCGCCGAAGCCGAGGTGCGTCCGCATGTGAGCGAGATGGACGAGGCGGGGAGGTTCAACACCGACATCATCCCGAAGTTCTTCGAGATGGGGCTCATGGGGATCGAAGTGCCGGAGGCGCTCGGCGGGTCGGCGGGCGGGATCTTCCTCGCGGTGCTCGCCATCGAGGCACTCGCGCAGGTGGACGCCTCCGCCGCGATCTACGTGGACGTCCACAATACCCTCGTCAACAACGCCATCCTCCGCTGGGCCAGCGACGAACAGAAGCAGCGCTACTTCCCCCGGCTCACGAGCGACATGCTGGGCGCCTTTGCGCTCTCGGAGCCGGCGAGCGGAAGCGACGCCTTCGCGCTGGAGACCCGCGCCGACCGGAAGGACGGTGGATGGGAGCTCACCGGCCGCAAGTTCTGGATCACGAACGGCGGCGAGGCGGAATTCTTCATCGTCTTTGCCAATACCGATTTCTCGAAGGGCTACAAGGGCATCACGGCGTTCCTGGTGGAGCGGGGCTTTCCGGGGTTCAGCGTCGGCAAGAAGGAAAACAAGCTCGGCATCCGCGCCTCGAGCACGACCGAGCTGATCCTGGAGGGATGCCGGGTGCCGGACGAGAACGTCCTCGGCCCGGTCGGCCAGGGCTACAAGATCGCGATCGAGACGCTCAACGAAGGCCGCATCGGCATCGGCGCCCAGATGATCGGCGTCGCGCAGGGGGCGCTCCATGCGGCCATTGCCTACATCAAGGAGCGGAGACAGTTCGGCAAGGCCATCGCGGAGTTCCAGGGCGTCCAGTTCCAGATCGCCCAGATGGCCACGGACATCGAGGCCGCGCGCCTGCTCGTGTACAACGCCGCGCGCCTCAAGGAGGCGGGCGAGCCGTTTGCCCAGCAGGCGGCAATGGCGAAGCTCTTCAGCTCCCAGGTGGCGGACCGGGTCACCTCCCAGTGCCTCGAGCTGTTCGGCGGGTACGGATACTCGAAGGAATACCCGGCGGAAAAGTTCTACCGGGACGCGAAGATCGGCACGATCTACGAGGGGACGAGCAACATGCAGCTGCAGACGATCGCGAAGACCATTCTCCGCTAGCCATCCCGCTTGACCGTCTGGACCCCCGGAAATCGGGGGTTTATCGTAACAATACCGGCGACTGGCCAGTCAGTCAGTCGTTGCTCACAGCCCGCAACTTCCCTCGCGGGCTACCCTTTCGAAGGGCCCCGGGGGGTGTGAATCTTGCCCGTCTGGTCAGCGGCGTGGTGAATCCTGGGCACCTGCCCCCGCGTCAGGATCGGGACGGCGGCTGGCGGCTCGAATCAAGAACAATTGCCCCTTGAGTTTAGCGGAAGGGGCGACGATAATGCTCTGGTGCGCGTCTTGCACGATAGTGTTGCATGGAGACCCCGCCAGCAGCGCCGCCGATCAACTCGGACCACCCGCATCACCGGAAACGGAGGCACGTCGAGCCCGTGTCCATGAGTCGCCTTTTGTCTCGTAGCAGCAGCTGGCGCGCCGGCCTGTTTGCCGCCGCCGCAGCGCTTTTCGTCGCGCAGCCGCTCCGGGCGCAGGGCGAACTCGACGCGGTTCGCGCGCAGGTGGCCGACTGGTGGCAGGATGCATCGCGTCTTGCACCCGGCAACTGGGGCATCGCAATCGCCGACGACCAGGGCCAGATCATCTGGAGCGTCGCCGCTGATGAGCCGCTCGTTCCCGCGTCTACCGTCAAGCTCTTCACCACCGGCTTTGCCCGCAGCGTGCTCGGCAGTGACGCCCGGCGCGCCACGCGTGTCGTCGGTGAGGGACACCTGGACCGGTCGACAGGTCAGTGGGTCGGCGGCTGGGCGCTCGAGCTCAATGGCGACGTGACGCTCGAGCGCGGCGCCGGCTACGGCCCGTCGCTGTTCGACCTCGCCAGCCAGATGCACGCTCAGGGCATCCGCCGCATCAACGGGCCCTTCGAGGTGAGAAGCGCCGAAGGGATCGCCGATGCCACCTGGCCCTCGGTGTGGGCGCAGCGCCATCGCGGCCGGCTCTTCGCGCCGCTGATCGGCCCGGTGACGCTCCACGAGAACGTCGTTTCGTTCACGGTCCGGCCGGGCGCGAAGGTCGGCCAGCGCGTCCGGCTCACCGCGGCAGCGCCCGAAGGGGTGGGCAGCCTCCTCCGGATCACGGCGAAGACCGTGGCCGGCCGCCGCTCCCGTCTCCGCTTCCGGGCGGAAGCCGACGGCTCCTGGGTCATCAGCGGCACGCTCGGCGTCCGGGCCGGCGCCCGGCAGTACGGGGCCGCGGCCAACAAGCCGAAGCTGGTCCTTCACGCGGTCTGGGCATCGGCGCTGGCACGGGCCGGCATCGAATGGGTCGAGAAGGCCAGGCCGGCAGAGGAACCCGGCGCACCCGTTCGCGTTCTGGCGGAAGTCACTTCCCCGCCGCTCGATTCGGTGGCCAGCGAGGTCAATCGCCGCAGCCTCAACATCGGCGCCGAGCTGCTGCTGCAATGGGCCGCCGGCCGCGGGCCCCAGGCGTCGGCCGCGCTCACGGAGCACGTCCGGCGGGTCACGGGCACCGACTCGCCGGTGCGGCTCGTCGACGGCAGCGGTCTTTCCTATGAAGACCGCGTCGCGCCGTCCACGTTCGTGTCGTATCTCGCGCGCTTCCCCGCCACCGCCGCGGGGCGGAACTTCCCGCTCCTCCTTCCGGCCAACGGCAGCGGGACGCTGCGGCGCCTGGCGGCCGGACTTCCGGAGACGGGCGTCGTTCGTGCCAAGACGGGAACGCTCAACGAGGTCACGACCGTCGTCGGCTATCTCGGGCGCCCTGAGGGCGTGCTCATCGTTTCGCTGATGTACAACGGGCGGAAGACCTCGGCCGCGCGCCAGCAGCAGTGGCAGCTGTTCCGTGTGCTTGGTGCGGACGGAGTGGTGATTCCTGCAGAGGCGGAAGGGACCGCCGACGTCGAAGTCCAGCTCGGCGGCGATTCCGCACCGACACCCGGACCGCTTCCGGGTCCTGCCGGCGACTGAGTACGCCGGCGTCATCACACTGAAACGACAGAGGGGGCCCGGTCCGGCCCCCTCCGTCTTTTGTCGTCCTGCCTAGACCGACCGTCGCGTCCCCGCGATCACGAGCCCGATTCCGGCCACCAGCGCGATTCCACTCAGGATGGGCGAGATCGGCACGTTCTCTTCCGTCTCGGCCGTGGCCTCGATCGGCCCGACGTCGAGCACCTTTTCCCGCTTGGTGAAGGAGAATCCGCCGGCCACGAACCCGAAGATGCCGAGCGCGATCAGCAGGATTCCGACGAGAGTCGCAACTTTCATTGTAGCCTCCGGACACGGGTTCACGCCTGGCCTGCCGCAGCTTCAACATACCATTCCCGGTCGCGAACGCTCCGGTTCTGGACGGTCGCCCGACTCGCTCCTACCTTCCGGCGGTCCTCCAGCCACCCTTTCCGGACGCAACCGCATGCAACTCCAGAAGGACATTCCCGATCATCACGACGCCGACCTCATCCTCAAGCTCTACGAGCTGAGGCGGGAGCCGGTCATGCGCGAGTCCCGCAGCGCGATCAATCGCCAGTTCTGGCCGGCGAGCGCCGAGGAGGCGCTGGCCGTCCTGAAAAGCGACCATCCGCTCAACGCGGCCTTCCGGCAGGTGTCGGGCTACTGGGAGATGGCCTACGGCATGGCGCGCCACGGAATCGTGCACGCCGAGTACCTCGTGGAGAACAATACCGAGGGGATGTTCTTCTTTGCGCGGCTCCAGCCGTACCTCGAGGCGATTCGCGCGACATCGGCCACGCCCGTGCTGGTGAGCACCCAGTGGGTCGCGGAGGAGACGGCGATGGGCCGGTCGCTCTTTGCCGCGTTCCGGGCACGGGTGGAGAAAGCGCTGGCGTCCCGTGCGCCCTGAATCGCTCGCCTTCCTGAAGCGCCTGCTCGACGCGCCCGGTCCTTCCGCGTTCGAATCGGCCCCGGCACGCCTCTGGCGCAGCGAGGCGGAGAAGCTGACGCAGGATGTCGGCGTGGACGTGAGCGGCAACTCCTGGGCTTCGCTCGGTGGCCGGGGCGCGCACCGGCTGGTCATTGCAGGCCACATGGACGAGATCGGCATCATGGTCTCGCACGTGGACGAGGACGGCTACCTGAGCTTCGACACGATCGGGGGCTGGGACAGCCAGGTGTTCGTGGGCCAGCGCGTCGTCCTGCTCGCCTCCGGTGGCAACGTGCCCGGCGTCATCGGCAAGAAGGCGATCCACCTGATGGAAAAGGAGGACCGCGAGAAGGTCTCGAAGGTCGAGGACCTCTGGATCGACATCGGGGCAGCGAGCCGGAAGGAAGCGCTGGAGCGGGTGCGCATCGGAGACCCGGGTGTGCTCGCGTCGACGGTGCTCGAGCTGCCGAACGGCCGCATCGTCAGCCGGAGTCTCGACAACCGGATCGGGTCGTTCGTGGTGCTCGAGGCGCTGCGACTGCTGCGCGAGGAGGGCAACGCGGGCGCGGCCGTCACGGCGGTCGCAACGACGAGGGAGGAGATCGCCTCGGGTGGAGGTGGCGCGCGGCCGCTGGCCGTCCGGCTGGAGCCTACGGTGGCCATCGTGGTGGACGTGACGCACGCGACGGATTATCCCGGCATCGACAGGCGCAGGCACGGCGAATACCGCCTGGGCGGTGGTCCGGTGCTTTCGCGCGGATCCTCGGTCAACGACCGGGTCTTCTCGCTCCTGGCGGAGACGGCAGAAGCGGAGGGAATTCCCTACTCGATCGAAGCGGCGTCGCGCGACACGCACACCGACGCCGAGTGGATCTTCAACGCGGCGCGCGGCATCGCGACGGCACTGGTATCGGTGCCGAACCGGTACATGCACAGCCCGAACGAGATGGTGGCGCTGGAGGACCTGGAGCGGACGGCGAAGCTGCTGGCGGCGTTTGCGCGGAAGCTCGACGACGCGGAGGATTTCGTGCCGAGGTAAGCGCCGGACCTACTCGGCGGCGGTGGCGAGCGCGCGCTCGGCGGCGCGGCGGATTTCCTCGTCGGCGTCGCTCGTCAGGTTGCGGAGCGCGGCCGCTGCCGACGTGCTCCCGGCGGCGCCGAGCGCCTCGACGGCCGCGAGTCGAGTCGATTGCGGCTTCCGGCGGAAAAAGCGGCCGCCCGGCTCCGCGGCGCGGACGAGCGCCTGCACCGCGTCCGACGTGCCGATCCGCGCCAGTGCCATCATGAGCTCGTGCAGCACGTCAGGGTGGGTTTCCGAGTCGAGCAGCACGGCGATGCTCATCGCCAGCCCCCGATTCTGCTCACCGACATTCTGCAGCCCCTGCAGCCGCACGGCGGGCGAAGGATCGCGCAGCAGCTGCCGGAGCGGATCGACGGTAGGCGGGGTCCCGATCTTGGCGAGCGCGCCGGCCACCGAGCGCCGCACCCGCTCGTCGCCATGATTCGCGTGCCTCGCGAGGCGTGACACCGAAGACTCGAGCCGCATTTCCCCGCAGAGGTCCGCCACGTTCCGCACGACGTACCACTCGTCGTGCGTCAGCATGTTCACCAGCAGATCCGTCCCCTCGGTCATCTGCCTGAGCGCCCCGAAGTATGCGCGCCGCTCCTCGATCCGCTCCGCCGATGCGAGGAGCCCGAGCAGGGTTTCGGTCGAGTCCGCCCCCAACCGCTGGAGGACGGGGATGACCTCGGGGCGATGATCGAGCGAGGGCGTGAGCCGGGCGATCTGCTCGAGCACCGATCGCGGAAGCATGCGCCGGATGGCGATGCCGAAAACGCGGCTGTTCCCGCCCTCCCGCGCACTCCGTTCCGAAGCGACCAGGACCGAGGCCGCGCGAAGCACGCCGACCCAGTCTCCCCGTGCGGCCAGCTCGTCGCTCGCGCGGACCACTTCGTTCAGCCGGTCGGCGACGGAGGGATCGTCGGGGTTCTCCTCGATGTCCGCGAGCAGCTCCGGCATCTGGTCGGCTTCCGCGTCGGAAGGCCGATGCAGCTCCTCGGCCTGGCGCTCGATTCCGGGAGAAATTGCCTGATAGGCACTCCACGAGCCCACCATGTCGATCTCGTCCGGGGCGGGCGGCGCGATGAAAACCTGGTCCCGCACTGCTGATTCGAGGGACATCGCCATTTCGTGGATCGACCGGAACACGCCCGGCGGAGGGACGAGCGCGCGCAGGACGGCGAGCAGCACGTCCGGGGTTGCCGGCGGATCGATCCGGAGCTCGCCGATGCCGCGGTCGAGCAGATGCGTCCGGAGTGCGGCCGCCAGCGGGCGCGAGTCCGGGACCGGCTCGCCGTAGACCGTGAGGCCTTCATCGCCGGCGCGCAGGTCGATTCCGCGCCCGTCGAGGCTCTCGGCGAGGGTCTTGGAGGCAGTCGCATGCTCTTCCCTCGACTCCGGGCGATCCCGGAGAAGAAAGAGCATGGATGCGAAATCGTGGGCGACCTGCGACGGTGCGGTCATTGAGCCGGGAAAGAGGAACTGCCGAGGTAAGCTAATGCGCTGTGTGAGGATGCGGCAGTGAGCCGACGAGCGCCGACACGACCGATTCGAAGCGCGGGACCGCGACCGTAAGGCCCAGCTGCCGGGTGAGAAGCGCCGCGGGCGGCGGCGTGGGCGCACCCTGCCGCCCGAGAAGCTCCGCAACAGTGGCCGACGCGGTGATTCTTCCCCGCTCGAGGATCACTCCACGATCGAGCGCCTCGAGCGCGAATTCCCCGTCGTGCGTCACCGCGAGGACGGCGGACCCCGAGGCGCGCCGGCGGAGAACGGCGTCGCGCACCACCGCGCGCGATCCCCGGTCGAGCCCGGCGGTCGGCTCGTCGAGCAGGAGCAGCGGCGGGTCCGGCGCGAGCACGGCCGCGAGCGCCACGAGCCGGCGATGCGGGGCGGAAAGATTGTAGGGGTGCTCCTCCGCGGCACGGCTCAACCCGACCTCCTCGAGCGCCTTCCGGGTGGCTTCGGCCACTTCGGTTTCATTCCAGCCCAGGCAGCGCGGTCCGAAGGCGACGTCGCGCTCGACGGTGCGCTCGAACAGTTGCGCTTCCGGCTGCTGAAAGAGGTAGCCGGCCACGCGGGCGCGGTCTTCCGGATCGGCCCCGGGCTCGAGATCGCCGAGCTCCACGGTACCGGCCGCTCCCCTGATCAGGCCCATCGCGAGCCGCAGCAGCGTCGTCTTCCCCGCGCCATTCGGTCCGAAGAGGCCGATGCCTTCCCCTCCGCCCACGTCGAGGGTTACCCCATCGAGTGCCGCCGCATCGGTGCCGGGGTACCGGAAGCGCACGCCGGCGAATCGCAGCACCCGCTTCGATGCGCTCACCGCCATCGTGCTGCCGCCTCGCTCACGCCGAGCGGATATGGCGGCGCGAACCGCGCCGCGTTCGACCGGGCGTGTGCGGCCCGCCCGAGTCCCGCAATGGACGTTCCGCCGGGACCGCGCTCCCACGCTAGGTCGTGCGAAAGGAGCTCCCGGGGATTCCCTTCGAACGCGATGACACCGCGATCCAGCAGCACCACACGATCCGCGACGCCCAGCATGGCGTCCGCGTCTTCGGCTGCGACGAGAATCGCGGCGCCCCGGTTCCGTTCCGCGAGCATCAGCTCTGCCACGATGCCGCGCCCCTCGGCGTCGAGCGCGGAATCGGCTTCGTCGAGGAGCCATACCGGTGGGCCGAGCGCCAGCAGAGATGCAAACACCACGCGCTGCTTCTCGCCACCGGAGAGGTGCAGAGGGCTTCGCGTGAGAAGGTGCGTGATCTCCAGCCGGCCCGCCGCTTCGCGGACGGCCGCGTCGATCCGATCCAGCGGCCATCGCAGGTTGGCGGGACCGAAGGCAATCTCCTCGAAGACATTCTCCGCGACGCCCGAGAGCTGGAGATCGGGAACCGCGCCGAGATGGGCGATCTGCCCGCGCAGCCGGTGACGTCCTTCCGCCGTCCGTGGATCGTCGCCGAGAACCCGGACATCGCCTTCGATCGTTCCACCCGTGAACCGGGGCGCAAGTCCTGCCGCGGCGAGGAGCAGCGTGCTCGCACCGGCGCCCGGCGCGCCGTACAGCCAGCAGATCTCGCCCGCATCGACCGAGAATGTCACGCCCGCGAGCGCATCGGTGAGGGCGGCGGCGTACCGGAAGTTCAGGCCGCGCAGCTCGACGGCGCTCACGCGATGCGCCACGCCGCGGCCGCGACCACCGCCGCCACTGCTCCCCACCGATAGAGGTGATCGCGCCGGGTCGTGGCGGGCGGATCGAGCGGGGTTCGCGCGTTGCCGCCGCCGAACCCGCGGATCTCGAGCGCCATCGCGCGATCATCCACGTCGGAGAGGGTGCCGAGGACGAGCGGAAGCGTGAGTGGAACGAGCGCCCGCAGGCGTGCGGCGGGAGAGCCACCGACGCGAAGTCCCCGGGCGCGCTGCGCCTCGAGGATCATCGCCGCCCGGCGGCGCAGCCGGGGAGCCGCCTCGAGTGTCGAGACGACGAGGAACGCGGCGCTGAGCGACGATCCGCGCGCGGATGCCGCATCGAGGAATCGCGAGGGATTGAAGGACCGGAGGAGCATGAGCGACGCCGTGGCCACTGCGCCAAGCCTCGCGCCCTGCGCCAGGGCGGCGGCGAGCCCATCGCCACCGGGCAGGACGACATGAAGGAGGACCAGGAACGCCCACAGCGGAAGCGTCACGAGTGCGCCGCCCGCCACCGTCTTCGTCATCCCGGACAGGAGCGCTGCCCCGATGACGGCGGCATACAGTGCCATTGGCCCCGCCGGCGCCGGCAGCAGGAATGCGAGGAGGGCGGTCGCGAGGACGAGGACGAATGGCGTGTAAGGGTGCAGCCTCACCGGCCCACGGCCCGAAGGGCCCACGGGTACCGCGCCGCGACTCGCACCGGCAGCCCGCGGAGCGCCGCGCCCGCCAGCGCAAGGACGATCATCTTGTCGGCGAGATCGGTGCCGATACTCGCGACCGTCACCGCCTGCGCGCGGGTGAGCCCCGCACCGGACAGCAGCGTCGTGATGGCGGTGACGCCCGTGGCCGTCACGCCCCGGAAGACGAGGTACGAGATGAGCGCCGACACCGCGCCGGCCACGAGGCCCACCAGCGCGCCCCAGGCGAGCGACGCCCCCGTGGAGCGGAAGCCGCCGCGGCGCGCCACCAGCGCGGCGAGCAGCGCGATGACCACCTGTACGAGTCCGAACGGAAGCCAGATGAAGCCTTCGTAGAGCGAGCGCACCAGCTGGCTCACGATGCCCGTCATGACGCCGACGACCGGCCCCGCGAGCGCGGCGGTGAGCACCGTCCCGATCGTATCGAGGTAGAGTGGGAGGCCGAGCTGGTTGGTCAGGAAGCCCATCGCCAGGTTGATCGCGACGGCCGAGGGAATGAGGACCAGAAGCCGGGGAGGCACGGGCGTAGTCGGTCCGATGTCGGGGAGTCTATATTCCGGAACTTGAAGAATCCAATCTCTCGGGCGGCTCGCCGTCCGGCAACCCTCATCGCAGCGTTCGCGCCGTAACGGTGTTTTCCATGCGTGCTCTCCATGCTCTCGCCGGCCTCGTTGCGGCGGTGATCCTCGCCGGCCCGGCCCAGGCCCAGCGGCCGGTCTCGATTCCTCCGGGCCTCATCGAGGATGTCCGCTATCTCTCGGACGATCGCCTCGCCGGCCGCCTGACCGGCAGCGCCGGCGCCGATTCGGCGGCGGAGTACATCGCCCGCCGGTTTGCGGAAGTCGGGCTGCAGCCGGGCCGCGAGGGGTGGTTCCAGGAATTCCAGATCGCACCCGATGCGCCGGGCGTCCAGCGCGCAAAGCTGCCGTCGATGCGCGCCCGCAACGTGATCGGGATTCTCCCCGGGCGCGATCCGGTGCTGCGGCGCGAGGCGGTCATCGTCGGCGCGCACTACGATCACCTCGGCAGCGGCCAGTTCGGCACGCTCAATCCCGACAGCGCCGGGAAGATCCACAACGGCGCGGACGACAACGCCTCCGGCACCGCCGCGCTGATCCACATTGCGCGGACGCTCGCCGAGTCGCCGCCGCTCCGGACGGTCGTGTTCATCGCGTTCACCGGTGAGGAGCTCGGCCTTTTCGGCTCTGCGCACTACGTGAAGGAGCCGCTCTACGGGCTCGAGAGCACCGTCGCCATGATCAACCTCGACATGGTGGGCCGCCTCCGGAACGGGCGGCTGATCGTCTACGGCACCGAGACGGCAAGGGAGTTCCCGGCGCTGCTCGATTCCCTCAACTGGTACCAGGGCTTCGACCTCAAGAAGCAGGGGGACGGCTACGGCCCGAGCGACCAGTCTTCCTTCTATGCGGCAAAGCGGCCGGTGCTGCATCTCTTCACCGACCTGCACGAGGATTATCACCGGACCACGGACGACTGGGAGAAGATCAACTTCGAGGGAATGGCGCGCGTCATCAGCTTCACCTCGGGCCTCGCGTCGGCGCTCGGCGGCCGGAGCGCGGCACTCACGTTCGTCGAGGTGCCGGTGAGCGCCTCGCACGCGATGGTGGAGCGCTCCGATTCGCTGGCTATCGGGGGATCCGGGGCCGTGACCCGCGGCTACGGCGCCTACCTCGGCTCGATTCCCGACATGACGTCGAGCCCGGGCGGCGTGAAACTCATGGGCGTGAGCAAGGGCGGACCGGCAGAGAAGGCCGGACTCCGGGCAGGAGACATCATCACGCGAATCGGAGCGCACGAGGTCACCGACCTGCAGGCCATGACCGTGGCCCTCCGCAGCTTCAAGCCGGGAGATTCGACGGCGATCTCGCTCATCCGCGGCACGGACACGCTGAAGGTGGACGTCACCTTCGGGCAGCGGTAGCCGATGCCGGCCCTCGATGGGGACCGCGTCGTCGCTGCACTTCGCGGCGCGTTCGCGCGCGATGTCGGGCGGGTCGAGCTGCTGCGGCTCGCGGCCGAGCGCATGCGCGCCGCGGGAAAGCCGTACACCTCCGTGTACATGTACATGCTCCACGGGGACGAGCTCGTCCTCGAAGCGCACGATGGGCGGGAGACGGAGCACACGCACATCGCGGTGGGGCATGGTGTCTGCGGCACCGCAGTGGCCACGCGAACCGACCAGAACGTTCCCGACGTGCGTGCCATCGAGAACTACATCGCCTGCAACACCTGGACGCGCTCCGAGCTCGTAGTCCTCATTCGCCGCGGCGAGCACATCCTCGGCCAGATCGACGTGGACAGCGACGAGCCGGACCCGTTCACCGCCGAAGAGGAAGCCGAGGTCCGGAAGGTCGCGGACGCGCTGGCGGTGTTGCTGTAACGGAGCGAAACCCAGCACACGCGGCTTCCCGACCCCGCGCCGTCGCGTTCGAGGAACCGCCTTATCTTCCGGGATGGTCGAGACTTTCACCCGCGACATCCGGGGCGTGCAGTTGTTCGAGCGGCGGGTCGGCGGGGGGCCGGCGGCGGTAGTGCTGCATGGCGGGCCGGGTGCGCATCACGATTACCTCCTCCCAGGCTTCGACGCGCTCGCGGCGGGACGTACGCTGATCTACTACGACCAGCGCGGCGGCGGACGCTCGGCGGTGGCGCGGGAGGTGCCGGTCGGGTGGAAGGAGCACGTCGCCGATCTCGAGGCGCTCCGCGTGCTCTGGCGCATCGAGCGGCTGCCGCTCGTCGGATACTCGTGGGGGGCGCTCCTCGCGCTCCTCTACGCGGTGCACCACCCCGACCGGGTCGAGCGCCTCGTGCTGATCTCCCCTGCCCCGGCCTGGCGGGAGGCCCGCGCCCGCTTCGAAGCGATCTTCGCCGAGCGGAATACCGCGCCGGAGCTCCAGGCACAGCGCCGGGAGCTGCGAGAGAGCGGGCTCCGCGAGCGCGATCCGCAGGCCTACCAGAAACGGCTCTTCGAGCTCAGCGTCGTTCCCTATTTTCACGATGCCGCGCTGGCGCAGAACCTCACGCCGTTTCGCGTGACCGGCCGCACCCAGCAGGAAGTATGGGAGAGCCTCGGTGACTACGACCTCCGTCCGGCGCTCCGAGCCCTGCGCCTTCCCGCCACCGTCGTCCACGGCGACTCCGATCCGATCCCCGCCGATCTCGCGCAGGCAACCGCGGACAGCCTCGGCGCCGACTTCCACCTGCTCGAGCGGTGCGGCCACGTTCCCTACGTCGAGCGCTTCGACGAATTCGTCCGCATAGCGGGCGGCGCCCTTTCGCGACCGCTCGCGGCCTGACCCGATGCAGCGCCCCTCTCCCTTCGACTTCGTCTTCGGCCGCATGGCGGAGGAGCGGTTCCCCGCGCTCCGTTCCGCACTCGACGGCGTGGAGCCGACCGATCGCGACGCATTCATCATGACGCGCGAGGCGATTCAGCTCGTGCGCGAGCTGCGCCCCGACGACGGCATCGGCGAGGCCATCGACCAACTCGTCGCGCTCGTGCATCACGCCTACCTCTTCTGGGCCGCGGGGCAGGTCGTCATGGACGTCGAGGCCGACGTGCTCGACGGCACGGCCACGAATGGCGCCGCAGCTCCGGCCGCTGCCTGGTACGCGCGATTCCCGGAGCGGCGCGTCTGGGCGCAGGTGGTCCAGGGCGCGGCGCACGAGCCGCTCGACGGCTGCTTCGCGCACCCGCTCGCCGACGATTCGCTGCGCGTGCTCGGCGTCTTCGGCCTCCATCCTGACCGCGCGGGCTTCAGTGTCGTCGAGGTGGCCGGACCACGTCCTGCGGAGCTCGCGCGGGAATCGGGCGAGCCCCTTTTCGCGCCGCTCATGGACGGGGGCGCGGCTGCGGGACTCCGCTCGATCGCGGGTGAGGAGGAGCTCCTCGAGCTCGGCTGGCGCGCGCGCAGCACGGCACCGGCGGCATGAGCCCCGGTCTCGAGGGGCCGCTCGACCGGCAGGCGGCGGCGCACGTGCTCGAGCAGATCGCCGACTTCCTCGAGCTCAAGGGAGAGAACGCCTTCCGGATTCGCGGCTTCCGCGTCGCCGCGCGCGCCGTCGCCACGCTTCCCACGGACCTCCGGACGGCGATCGCCACCGGCGCCCTCGGCGAAGCGAAGGGGGTCGGGCCCGCCACGATGCGCATCGTGACCGAGCTGGCGGAGACCGGCCGGGCCTCGATGCTCGAAGAGCTGCGCGAGCAGATTCCGCCCGGACTCGTCGAGATGATGCGCGTGCCGGGGCTCGGGATCGCCAAGATCCGGCAGATCCACGAGCGGCTCGACGTCGAATCGCTCCCCGAGCTCGAGGAGGCGGCCCGCGACGGCCGGCTCGCGCGGCTTCCCCGCTTCGGCCCGAAGACGGCGGACAACATCCTGCGCGGCATCGCATTCGTGCGTCAGTCGGCGGGGCACCGCCTCTTCCATCATGCCGCCGACGAGGCGGAAACCCTGCGCGCGGCACTGGCGCGGCTCCCGGGCGTCGTGGCGGCGCACGTCGCAGGCGAAGTGCGGCGCTGCACCGAGATCGTGCGGCAGGTGGTGCTCGTGCTCGTGGCGGACGTGACGCCGGCCGAGCTCTTCCGGCGGCTGAGCCAGCTGCCCGGCGTGGATGAATTCGCGGGACAGGACGAGCGGAGCGTCACGCTCCGCTTCACCGGCGGCTCGAGTGCGCAGGTGATCGTGACGACGCCGGTGAACGCCGGCGCGGTGCTCGTGCAGGCCACCGGCAGTGAGGAGCACCTGCGCGAAGTGGCGCTCCGTGCCGCTTCCGAAGGCTTCAGCCTCCACGGCGCCGCGCTCTGGCGTGGCAGCGAATTCATTCCTACGCCGGATGAAGAGCGGTTCTACGCCGCACTCGGGCTCGAGTGGATCCCGCCGGAAATGCGCGAGGGATTCGGAGAGATCGAGCTCGCCGCGACCGGAAAGCTCCCGCGTCTCGTCGAGCGGAGCGACCTCGCCGGTCTGCTCCATTGCCACACGCGGTACTCGGACGGCTCCAACACGGTCGAGGAGATCGCGATCGCTGCACGGGAGGCGGGATATTCATGGATCGGCATCACCGACCACAGCGCGGCGGCGTCCTACGCAGGCGGCCTTGCGCCCGGAGACCTGCAGCGCCAGGCGGATGAGATCGACACGGTCAACGACCGGCTCGAAGGCATCACCGTGCTCAAGGGCGTCGAAGCCGACATCCTGCAGGATGGCCGCGTCGACTACGACGAATCGATCCTCACGCGACTCGATTTCGTGATCGCGTCCGTGCACAGCCGCTTCAACATGGATCGCGCGGCGATGACGGCGCGCATCCTGGCCGCGATGGACAATCCCTACCTCACCATCCTCGGTCACCCCACCGGGCGGCTGCTCCTCGCACGGGATCCGTATCCGGTCGACATGGATGCCGTCATCGAGAAGGCGGCAGCGACGGGCGTGGCGCTCGAGATCAATGCCGATCCGCACCGGCTCGACCTCGACTGGCGGATGGCGGCCCAGGCGCGTCGCGCGGGTGCAGCCATCTCGCTCGGCGCCGATGCGCACAACGTCGCGGGGCTTTCCTATATCTCGTTCGGAGTCTCGATGGCACGGAAGGCGGGCCTGCAGGGAAGCGACATCGTCAACTCGCTCGGCGCCGACGACTTCGTCGCCTTTGCGCGGAGGCGGCGATGAGCTGGAAGCCGCGCGCGCGCCGCAGCCGGGCGGAGGCCGCCGAAATGATCCGGCGCCTCAAGGGGCTGTATCCCGACGCCCACTGCGAGCTCGACCACCGCGATGCATTCGAGCTGCTGTGTGCCACGATCCTCTCGGCGCAGTGCACCGATGCGCGAGTCAACCTGGTTTCCCCGACGCTCTTTGCCCGCTACCCCGATGCGCGCACGCTCGCGGGCGCGCGCCAGGAAGAGCTCGAGGAGATCATCCGCTCCACCGGCTTCTTCCGGAACAAGGCAAAGAGCCTGATCGGCATGGCGCGCGCGGTGGTCGAGCGCCACGGCGGGACGATCCCGCGCACCATGGACGAGCTGCAGTCGCTTCCAGGTGTGGGGCGAAAGACGGCGAACGTGATCCTGGGCAATGCCTTCGGGATCAACGAAGGCGTGACGGTGGACACGCACGTGGGGCGGCTCAGTCGCCTCCTCGGACTCACGAAGCACGACGACCCCGGGAAGGTGGAGCTGGACCTGATGAAGCTGGCGCCCCGGGAAGAATGGGCGCTTCTCTCCCACCTGCTGATCTTCCACGGCCGCCGCGTCTGCATCGCGCGCCGGCCGCAGTGTGACCGCTGCATCCTGGCCGATCTCTGCCCGTCGGCGTTCATCGCGCCGGGCGCGCCGCCGGCTCCGGTCAGTCGGCCTGCCCCGTCAGCCGCGCGAGCCACCCGCGAAGCCCCGGCGGCGGCGCCGGCACGAGGTCGCTCGGCAGGCGCTCGCGGGTCTTCAGGTCGCCGAGGACGACCTTCCCCGTAATCCGGACGAGCAGGCCGTTCGGCGGCGCGGTCTCGCGCTTCCGCCTGGCATGCTTCGAGCTTCCGAGGAAGTTCGTGCACTCGTTCCGGACCTCGGTGCCCGAGGGAACGGTGATCACCACTTCGCCCAGGTACGCGTCCACATGGATCTCGAGCAGGTCCGCGCCGAACGTGGCGTCGCGGAGGTCCACGTGCACTTCGCCGACGATGCACTCGATGTCGAGCGACATCGGCGCCGTCCAGCGGCCCTCGCGCTTCGTCGAGCCGAACATCGCCGAAAGCCGGAGATACTCGGGCGCATTCACCCACGCGGTCTGGGTCTCGACCGGCACGAGATCGTAGCCGCCCGTCGGGCTCAGGTCGGCGACGATGGCCGCCACGGCCGCCGCCGAGGGCGCCTCGCCGATCAGCGCGAGCCGAAGCTCGTGGATCTCGGGCGAGATCCGCTGCTCGTCGGCCGCCGCATCGAGGAGCTCGCGCGCCGCTTCGCGTGCCTGCGTGAGATCGTCCGGGTTCATCCCGGAGAATATATCGCGTACCTTGCGGAATGAGCGCGCATCGCCTCGCCACCGCTGCCTCGGCGTACCTGCAGAGTGCTTCGCATCAGCCGATCGACTGGTACCCCTGGGGACGCGAAGCGTTCGAGGCGGCGGAAGCGCACGATCGCCCCGTGCTGCTCGATGTCGGCGCGGTCTGGTGCCACTGGTGCCACGTGATGGATGGCGAGTCGTACGAGGACCCCGCCCTGGCCGAGTTCCTCAACGAGAACTTCGTCTGCATCAAGGTGGACCGCGACGAGCGGCCCGACGTGGACGCGCGCTATCAGCGTGCGGTGCAGGCGCTCACGCGGCAGGGCGGCTGGCCGCTGACCGCGTTTCTCACCTCGCGGGGCGAAGTGTTCTACGGCGGCACCTACTTCCCGCCGGAGGGAAAGTACGGGCGGCCGAGCTTCCGCACCGTGCTCGAAAGCGTGCTCGCAGCATGGCGCGAGCGGCGCGACCAGGTCTCCGCGCAGGCATCGGCCATCCGGCGCCTCGTCGAGGAGGATCTCGATGAAGCGCGCGCGGGCGAGGTCGGCGCGGCCGCGCTCGATGCCGCGGTGGCCCAGATGCGCGCCGCCTTCGACCCGGTGCACGGCGGCTTCGGCAGCCAGCCGAAGTTTCCGCACCCTGCCGCCCTCTCCCTGCTCCTCACCCGATGGGCAGACGCGCCCGACGACGACATCCGCACCATGATCCTTCGGACGCTCGACGGCATGGCGTCCGGCGGAATCCACGACCAGCTCGGCGGCGGGTTCCACCGCTACAGTGTCGACGCGCAGTGGATCGTGCCCCATTTCGAGAAGATGTCGTACGACAACTCCGAGCTGCTGCGCATCTATGCCGACGCCGCTGCGGCGTTCGGCCGGGAGGAGTACCTCCATGTGGCGCGCGGCATCGTGCGATGGGTGCGGGAGGTGCTCGCCGATCCGGAGGGAGGCTACGGCGCGAGCCAGGATGCCGACGTCGGCCTCGACGACGACGGCGACTACTTCACGTGGACGCTCGACGAAGCCGCGGCGATGCTCACCCCGGAGGAGCTCGAGATTGCCGCGGCGCGGTTCGACATCGGAACTGCCGGAGAGATGCACCACGACCCCGGCCGCAACGTGCTCTACCTCGCAGCCACGCTTCCCGGCATCGCGCTGCGAACCGGGCGGAGCGAGGCGGAGGTGCGCGCGCTGCTCGAATCGGCCATGACGAAGCTCGGCGAGGCGCGTGCGCGCCGCCCCGCGCCGTTCATCGACCGCACCCGCTACGCCGCGTGGAACGCGATGCTGGTTTCCGCGCTGCTGCATGCGGCGCCGATGCTCGATGATCCCTGGGTCGCGGAGCATGCGCTCCGGTCCCTCGAGCGGCTTCGCGGCGCGTCGGATGCGGACGCGGTTCCGCACACGCCGGAAGCCGGAAGCGGTTTCCTGGACGATCAGGTCCAGGCCGCCACCGCCGCGCTCGATGCCTTCGAACATTCCGGCGACGAGCGCTGGCTCGAGTGGGCCCGCGCCCTGCTCGAGCGCATCTGGCGCGATTATCTCGACCCCGGGGCCGGCGGCCTCTTCGATATGCCGAGGGATCGCGGCGGCGAGGGCCTGCTGCCGGCGGCCGCCAAGCCGGTGCAGGACTCGCCGACGCCCGCGCCGAACGGCGTGGCGGCGCTCGCCGCGTTCCGGCTCGCGGAGCACCTCGATGCGCCCGAGTGGCGCGCACGGGGCGAGGCGCTCGTGCACGCGTTCGGCGGGAGCGCCCCCGCTCTCGGACTGCACGCCGCCACGTACCTGCTCGCCGTCGACCGGATGATCCACCCGGCAGCGCACGTCGTCATCGCCGGGCCCGCGGGAGATGCGGAGGCCGACCGCATGCACCGCCGCGCACTCGCGACCTTTCTTCCCCGCCGCTCGGTGCGGCGCCTCCGGCCGGAGCAGGCCGGCACCGCCCGCCTCCCGGCCCCCCTCCAGGCGATGCTCCACCAGGAAACCGGCGGGCCGGCGGCATATCTCTGCATCGGGGCCTCGTGCCGGCTCCCGGCCCGCGACGATGCGGCGTGGGCGGCGACACTGGCGGCGCCCCGCTAGATTCGGTGGATTCGAGGCACCGCGACCACCGATCGGGAGGAACTCAGTGGCAAAGACAGCAACGATCGAGACCAGCAAGGGGACCATCGTCGCCGAGCTGTTCGATACCGAAGTGCCGAAGACGGTCGAGAACTTCGAGAAGCTCGCCAACGAGCACTTCTATGATGGAACGCGCTTTCACCGCGTCATCGCCAACTTCATGATCCAGGGGGGTGACCCCCTCTCGAAGGACCCGGACAACCCCCGCGTCGGGACCGGCGGGCCGGGCTACAAGATCAAGTGCGAGACGCACCTGAACACCCACAAGCATGTGGCCGGCACGCTCTCCATGGCGCACGCGGGGAAGGACACCGGCGGCAGCCAGTTCTTCATCTGCCATTCTCCGCAGCCGCACCTCGACCGGCAGCATACGGTCTTCGGGCAGGTGACGCAGGGGATGGACGTGGTGAACGCCATCCGGCAGAACGACCTCGTCAACTCCGTCCGGGTGGCATAAGCTGCAGATCGACTTTGCGGTCGTCGCCGACTACGCGCTGATCGACCAGCAGGGCAAGCTCAGCGTGCTCGGAATTTTCCAGCACGTCTGGGTCCAGGCTTTTCCGGCCGTGCACCCGCGCACGCATCTGGTGCTGCGGGTCCGCGGGCGGCGCACCGAGATCGGGACCCACACGATCCGGATCCGCTTCGTGGACGAGCAGGGCACCGAGCTCGTCGGTGGCGACGGCACGGTGCAGTTCGGCGAGCCCCCGGCGGGGGTCGTGGATGTCGAGGCCGGGGCCGTGCTCGTGTTCGACGTGCCCCTGCCCCGCGCCGGCACCTACGCCTTCGAGATCACCCTCGACGGTGACGCGATGACGCGCGTTCCCCTCACCGCCGGCTCGGCGCAGCCGTTCACCGAAGGCAGCTGACCCCCTCCCCGCCAGGAGCTTCGATGTCGCTCACCCGGCAGCAGGCCCTCGACCTGGTGCACGAGTTCACGGCCTCCGAGGCGCTCCGGCGCCACATGTACGCGGTCGAGATCGCCATGCGGGCCATGGCCGTCCGCATCGCCGAGGATCCCGAGCCCTGGGGCCTCGTCGGGCTGCTGCACGACTTCGACTACGAGCGGTTTCCCAACGACGCGCATTCCCCCACCGAGGAGCACCCGGCCGAAGGCGTCCGGCTGCTTGCCGCGCGCGGCCTGCCCGGCGACATGCAGCGGGCGATCCTCGGACACGCCACCTACACCGGCGTGCCGCGGGACTCCGCGATGGCGAGGGCGCTCTTCGCGGTCGACGAGCTGTGCGGCTTTCTCGTCGCCTGCGCGCTGGTGCGGCCGTCGAAGAGCCTCGCCGACCTGGAGGTCAGGAGCGTCCGGAAGAAGCTCAAGGACAAGGCGTTTGCCCGCGGCGTGAGCCGGGACGACGTGATCCGCGGCGCCGAGGAGATCGGGGTACCGCTCGACGATCACATCGCCTTCGTGCTTGCGGCGCTCCGGCCCCACGAGGCGGAGATCGGGCTCGGCGCGGGATGAGCGGCGCAGGGGCGGGATGAGCGACGACGGAGTCGACCGCCGCGCGCAGGTGGTCGACAGCGCGCTGAGCCGCGCCGCCGGCGGACGGCCGATTCCCGGCAACAGCGTCGCCCCGCTCATCGACGGCCCCGACGCCTACGAGGCGATGTACGACCTCATCCGCGGCGCGGAGCGGTGGATTCACCTCGAGAACTACATCATCAGGAGCGACCGCGTCGGGTGGCGGTTCGCGGAGCTGCTCATGCAGCGCGCGCGGGAAGGCGTGCGCATTCGCGTCCTGCACGACTGGCTCGGCTCGATCGGCACGTCGCGCCGCTACTGGCGCGCCTTGCTCGAGGCCGGCGTCGAAGTGCGCGCATTCAACCGCATCCGGCCGTTCGACGTCGTGCCCGTCCTCACGCGCGACCACCGGAAGCTGATCGTCGCCGACGGTCGCCGCGCCATCATCGGCGGACTCTGTATCGGCTGCGAGTGGACGGGAGAGACGGAACCGGAATGCGAGCCGTGGCGCGACACTGCGGTGGACATCCGCGGGCCGGCGGCGGCGGTGCTCGACCAGACGTTCGGGATCACCTGGGGGATCAGCGGCGGTACGGTCGCGGAAGGTGAGTCGGCCACGGACATCCCCCCGGCCGGCGATGCGGCGGTCCGCGTCATCGCGGGCGAGCCGGGCCGCGAGCGGGTGTACCGCGTGATCGAGCTGCTCACCGCCGGCGCGCTCGAGCGGCTCTGGATCACCGACGCCTACCTCGTCGCGCCGGCGCGACTTTTCCAGGCGCTCCGCGACGCGGCGGCCGACGGGGTGGACGTGCGCCTCCTGGTGCCGGGAAGCAGCGACATCCCGCTCGTCCGCAACGTGACGCGCATCGGGTACCGCGACCTCCTGCGCGCTGGCGTCCGGATCTTCGAGTGGGACGGCCCGATGCTGCACGCCAAGTCGGTGTCCATGGACCAGCGCTGGGTCCGTGTCGGATCGAGCAACATCAATCCCGCGAGCCTCATCGGGAACTACGAGCTCGACGTCCTCGTCGAAGATCCGTCGCTCGCCGAGGCGCTCGAGAACCAGTTCCGCCGCGACGTCTCCCGGAGCCGCGAGGTCTCGCGCCGGCGGGTCCGCGGCCCGGCGCGCATCAGTGCCCGCCTGCCGAGCGCCCTCACCCATATCGAGCCGGAGCAGCGGGTGGCCTACCGCTACGGGCGGCGCGAGATACGCCGGCGCGCGGCCCTGGCCCTGCGCACCGTCGCGAGCGGCGCCCGCCGCTCCCTGTTCGGCCCCATGAGCGCGGTGCTCGTGCTGCTCGCCGCGCTCTTCCTCGCCCTTCCGCGCGTCACGGGGTACGTCTTCGGCGCTCTCTGCGTCTGGCTCGCCCTCGGCGCCGCCCGCGAAGCCTTCCGGCGCCGGACGGACCGCTAGCCGGGGCGCACCGGACCCTTCCGCTTGCCGCAGGCGCGGCGTCCCAACATTCTCCCGGGCTCATGCGTACTCCCAGTGTGCCCGATGCCGAGCTCGCCCGCCGGGCGGCAGCGGGCGATGACGGCGCATTCGGCGCCCTCGTCGACCGCCACGCCCCGGCCGTGCGCCGCGCCGCCCGTGTCCTGCTCGGCAACGAGCACGATGCGGATGACGCCGCGCAGGACGGACTGCTTGCCGCCTGGCGGGCCATCGACCGCTTCGACCCGGAGCGTCCCTTCCGGCCCTGGCTCATGCGGATCGTGCTCAACGCCGCGCGGGACCTGCAGCGCCGCGGCATGGTGCGGCGGACGGAGCCGATCAGCCCGGCAGAAGCGGCGCCCGGCGCCGGGCCCGAACGGGATACCGACCGGTCGCTCATTCGCGAGAAGCTGACGCAGGCGCTCGCGCAGCTTCCCGAACGGCAGC
>DASTUP010000018.1:0-12430 GCA_035759585.1 Gemmatimonadales bacterium
ATGACGGTGGCCGCATAGAAATCGCCGTGGGATACGAAGAGACCCTGCCCGGCGAGCGTTGCGGCCACGGCGGCGGCAGGAATCCCGGCGACGCGGAACGCAATCGTCGGCGTCCGGGGCTTGCCCGGAGCGACGCCGAAGAGCTGGACCCCGGGAATGCCGCCAAGTCCCTTCCAGAGCTGTGCGGCGAGCGCGTTCCCTCGCACGTGAAGGGCCGCAAGTGCCGTGGCGAGCCGCTCGCGGCGGGTAGCGCCCGGCGCCAGCGATGCGAAGAAATCGACGGCGGCAGCCGCGCCGACGATGCCCTCGTGATTGAGCGTTCCAGTCTCGAACCGTTCCGGCGCGGTATCGGGGGCGGGCAGCAGCTTCGGCACATCGATCGACTGCGCAACCGCATTCCTGACATAGACCACGCCGAGATGAGGGCCGCAGAACTTGTACGGCGAGCAGGCGAGGAAGTCGCACCCCAGCGCGCCGACGTCCACGAGCGCGTGCGCCGCGAAGTGCACTGCATCCACGTACGTCAGTGCACCGACCTGCCGCGCCAGTTCCGCGGCTCGTGCCACGTCCGTCACGGTCCCCAGCGCATTGGAGGCGGCGCCGAGGGCCACGAGCCGCGTTCGCGGGCCGAGCGCATGCTCGAGGTCCGCCCAGTCGAGCGTGCCGCTGTCCGGCAGCATCCGCACGACGCGAAGCGCAATACCGCGCTCCCGGGCAACCGCCTGCCACGGTGCGACGTTGGCGTGATGATCGAGCTCGGTGACGACGATCTCGTCTCCCGGACCCCAGGCACGCGCAAGCCCTCGCGCCAGATGGAACGTGAGTGTCGTCATGTTGGCGCCGAACGCAATTTCCTCGGGGCCGGCGTTGAGGAAATCGGCGAACGCCTCGCGGGCGGCGAGCAGCGCGGCATCCGTCTCGCGGCTGGTGGGATAGGCCCAGTGCGTGTTGGCGTTGTGATGGTAGAGATAATCCGCCATGGCATCGACGACCTGCCGCGGCACCTGCGTGCCGCCGGGCCCGTCGAAATAGGCGACCGGCTGGCCGCCGTGCACCCGGTCGAGCGCGGGAAAGTGGCGCCGGATCTCCTCGACCGATGCCGTCACTTGAGCTTTGCCTGCAGCAGCGGCTGAATCCCCTTCGGATCCGCCTTGCCACCGCTCCGCTTCATTACCTGACCGACGAAGAACCCGATCAGCTTCGATTCGCCCGCACGAAAGCGCTCGACCTCGGTCGGATGCGCGGCGAGGATCTCGTCGATCCACTCCGAGAGCGCGCGTTCTTCCCGCACCTGGAGGAGGCCGAGGCGTTCGGCCACATCGAGTGCGGGCTCGTCCGTCTCCCGGAGCTCCGCGAAGATCCGCTTCGCTGCCTGCAGGCTCACCGACCCTTCCCGCTCGAGGCCGACGAGGTCGGCCAGCCGCGACGCGGAGACGGGAAACCCGCCCGTCTCGTTGAACGCGGTCATCACGTCTCCCGTGATCCAGTTCGCCGCGGTGCGCGCGGGCACGCCGGCGTTGATGACCCGATCGTAGTAATCCGCCAGCACGGGCTCGGCGGTGATCACGCCCGCGTGATAGGGGGACAGCCCGCTCGACTCGAGCCGCTCACGCCGCGCTGCGGGCGTCTCGGGAAGCGCGGCGCGCTGCTGCTCGATCCAGTCCGGGGCCAGCACCAGCGGCGGGAGGTCGGGATCAGGGAAGTAGCGATAGTCATGGCTCTCTTCCTTGGCACGCGTCGGATGGACGGTCCCCGCTGCCGCATCGAAGAGAAGTGTCACCTGCTGCACCGTCCCGCCACCTTCGAGGAGCGCGATCTGGCGCGCCCGCTCCGCCTCCAGCGCCCGCTCGACGTTGGCGAAGCTGTTCATGTTCTTCACCTCGGTCTTGGTGCCGAGTCTGGTCTCTCCCGCCCGCCGCACGGAGAGATTCGCGTCGACGCGGAGACTCCCTTCCTCCATGCTGCAGCTGCTCGCCCCGCTGTACATGATCAGCTGCCGCATCACGGTGAGGTACGCGCGCGCCTCCGCGGGACTCCGCATGTCCGGCCCGCTCACGATCTCGGCAAGTGGAACGCCCGACCGATTGAAATCCACCGCGGTCCGGCCGGGTACGCGGTCGTGCAGCGACTTGCCGGCATCCTCCTCGACGTGCAGCCGCTGGATGTGCACGGCAACGCGGCCCCGCTCGGCCGAATCGAACTCCACCTGCCCGTTCGTGGCGAGCGGCCGGTCGAACTGGGAGATCTGGTATCCCTTCGGGAGGTCGGGATAGAAGTAGTTCTTCCGCGCAAAGATGCTGACTTCGTGCACGGCGCAGCCGAGCATGAGTGCGGCGCGCGTCGCCAGCTCGATGGCGCGGCCGTTCGTCACCGGCAGTGCACCCGGAAGCCCGAGACAGACCGGGCAGACGTTCGTGTTCGGCGGATCGCCGAAGGCCGTCGAACACCCGCAGAACATCTTGCTCCGCGTGCTCAGCTGCACGTGGATCTCGAGGCCGATCACGGTTTCCCAGGACATCAGCGCACCTCCCCTGCCGGCTCGAGCGCACGCTCGAGCAGGGCGGCCACCGAGAGCATGCGGCTGTCCCGGAAATACGGCGCAATGATCTGCGCGCCGATCGGCAGCCCCTCCGAGCGGCCGACCGGAACGCTCAGCGCGGGCAGGCCGGCGAGATTCGCCGGGCAGACGAAGATGTCGGCGAGGTACATCGCCACCGGGTCATCGGTCTTGTCGCCGGCACGGAATGCCGGTGTCGGCGTGGTGGGCGTGAAGAGGAGATCGATGCCGTCGTCGAATACGCGACGAAAATCTTCGGCGATGAGCGCCCGCGCCTGCTGGGCCTTCAGGTAATAGGCATCGTAGTACCCGGCACTCAGCGCATAGGTACCCACGAGGATCCTGCGCCGGACCTCGGGGCCGAAGCCCCGGCCGCGCGTCGCCTGGTAGAGCGCGCGCACGTCCCCCTCGCCGTCGTGTCGTACGCCGTACCGGACGCCATCGTAGCGCGCGAGGTTCGACGACGCCTCGGCCGGTGCGACGATGTAATACGCAGGCACGGCGTATTTCGTGTGGGGCAGCGATACGTCGACCACCTCGGCGCCGAGTTCCTTCAGCGCCGCGATCCCGCGGTCGACACCGGCGCGCACGCCGGGATCGAGATCCGCCGGAAAATACTCCCGCGGGAGGCCGATACGGATTCCCGAAAGATCCTCCCAGGCATCCGGACGCCCCATCGGCGGCGCAGCGACCGAGGTCGAATCGAGGGGATCGTGCCCGCTGATGGCATTCAGCACCCGCGCCGCGTCGTCCACCGTGGCCCCGAAGATGGCGACCGCGTCGAGCGACGAACCGAAGGCCACGAGTCCGTATCGGCTCACGCGCCCGTAGCTCGGCTTGAGGCCGACGACCCCGCAGAACGATGCCGGCTGGCGCACCGACCCGCCGGTCTCGGACCCGAGCGCGGCGCGCACCGCTCCGGCCGCGACGAGCGCGGCAGACCCGCCGGACGACCCACCCGGCACGCGATCCGGGTCGAGCGGATGCTTCACGCGCCCGAAGGCCGAATGCTCGGTGGACGAGCCCATCGCGAATTCGTCGAGATTCGTCTTGCACGCGATCATCGCGCCGGCGGCGCGGAGCCGGTCCACGACGGTCGCGTTGTAGGGCGAGACGTATCCCTCGAGGAGGCGCGACGCGCACGTCGTCGGCTGGTCGGTCGTCACGATGTTGTCCTTCACGGCGACCGCGTAGCCGTAAAGCGTGGATCCCGTGCCGCCCGTGCGGCGCACCTGGTCGGCGTGCGCCGCCTCCCGATCGAGGAGCTCGCGGGACCAGTGCAACGTGGCATTGAGTCCATCGGCTCCGGTCCGCTCGAGCGCTGCCGCGGTAGCCGCGGCCACCTCGCGCGCGGTGCTCATCCGCCGGCCATCGTGCCGCGTACCGGCACGAGGAAGAAGCCGTCGCGGAATTCGGCCGTGAGGGCCTCGAGCGCTCCATTCGGAAGCCCGCGCCGGACCGTGTCGTCCCGGAGTGGCGCGCCAGCGGCGCCGGACCGGTGCGGCGCTGCCGTCTCGTCGGCGGGGAGTTCGGCAAGCTGCTCGACGTATGCGACGATGCTGCCCAGCTGCGCCACGAGCCGCGGCAGGTCCGCCTCGTCCACCGCGAGCTCCGCGAGCCTCGCGGCGTGCAGCACTTCCTTTTCTCCGATACTCATGCGCCCTCCCAATCGCGCTCCAGCCCGGCATAGGCCACGAGCAGCTGTTTCGTTCCGACCGTTTCGTCATCGAAGGCGACGGTGACCTTGAGG
This sequence comes from Gemmatimonadales bacterium, assembly GCA_035759585.1. Lineage (GTDB taxonomy): Bacteria > Gemmatimonadota > Gemmatimonadetes > Gemmatimonadales > GWC2-71-9 > CAMLLJ01. The sequence continues at coordinate 4,308 of DASTUP010000018.1, forward strand.
TCCCGGCCACCGCCGGAGAGTCCCTGAATCGTTCCCGACCCGAATCGGCGATGCTTCACGCGCTCGCCCTTTACGTACCGCGGGGCGTCCTGCGACGCCTCCTCTGCCGCCGGCGGCGCCGCGCTCGCGGCCGACCCGACGCTCGGCGCTCGCGCGGCGCCGCTGCCCCGCACCCACCGCTCCCGGCTCGCCTGCCGGCCCGCGGCGCCGCCCCAGTCGGGTGCCCAGAGGTTCGTGGTACGCCGTTCATCGAGAATCGCCGGCGGAAGCGCGCGGAGGAAGCGCGAGGGCGCACCGGGCCGGAGCTCCCCGCCGCGCCGCCGCGCGCGCGCCCACGTCACGTACAGCTTGTCCTTGGCGCGAGTGAGTCCGACGTAGCAGAGTCGCCTCTCCTCCTCGACGCCTTCGGGCTGGTCGGCTGCACGCGCGAGCGGAAAGAGCCCGTCCTCGAGCCCCGCGAGCACCACGACCGGCCACTCGAGCCCCTTCGCCGTATGCAGCGTCATGAGCGTGACGCCCTGGTCCTGCCCCGTGACGCGATCATTGGCCGAGACGAGTGCCGCCTCGGCGAGGAAACGCTCGAGCGGCGTGCCGTCGTCCTCGGCCGGCTCGACGACCTCCGACCAGTTGGCCGCGCTCGCCAGGAGCTCGCGAACGTTCTCCCACCGCTCCTGCCCCTCGAGGCCTTCGGCGAGCAGGTGCGACTCGTACTCGGTGACGCGAATGACTTCCTCGAGGATCTCGGCCGGTGTGCCGGTGGCCGCTGACACCGCGATCCGGTCGACCAGCGCCGCAAAGGCACGGAACGCCGATCGCGCATTCGGCCGCAGGTCGGGAATGCCGTCGGCGAGGCGCGCGGTTTCGAGAAGCGGCCGCTGCCACCGCGCCCCGGCCTCGAGGAGCATCGCGATGCTCGTATCGCCCAGCCCGCGCTTCGGAACCGAGACCGCGCGGAGGAAGGCCTCGTCGTCGGCAGGATTGGCCACGAGCCGGAGATACGCGAGAAGGTCCTTCACTTCGCGCCGTTCGTAGAAGCTCGTGGCGCCGATGAGCCGATACGGGATGCCGGCCCTGCGGAACGCCTCCTCGAATGCGCGGGACTGCGCGTTGGTCCGGTAGAGGACCGCCATCTCCTCGAGCGCCCATTCGCCGGCAGCGCGACGGCGCTCGAGCTCGCGCACCACCCACTCAGCTTCATCCCGCTCGTCCGCGGCCGCAAGGAGCGTCAGCGATTCCCCGCCCTGCCGGCGGGTCCGCAGCGTCTTGCCGATGCGGCCCGCATTCTCGGCGATGACGCCGTTCGCCGCATCGAGCACGGCCTGCGTCGAGCGGTAGTTCTCCTCGAGCCGCACGAGCTTCGTGCCGGGGAAGTCGCGCTGGAACTCGCGCATGTTGCGGACGTCGGCACCGCGCCAGCCGTAGATGGACTGATCGTCGTCTCCCACCGCGCAGACGTTGCCGTGGGCCCCGAGCAGGCGGATGAGCTCGTACTGCGCGCGATTCGTGTCCTGGAACTCATCCACCAGGATGAACTGGAAGCGCTCTCGATAACGCTCGAGCCGGTCTGGATGCTCGCGGAAGAGCGTGAGCGGATGCAGGAGCAGATCGTCGAAATCCATCGCATTCGCCGCCTTGAGCGCGGGGCCCAGCGCGCCGTACACGTCCGCCGCCGCCGCGGCGAGCCGGTCGAACCCCGCCGAGGCGGCGAGCGCCTCGGGCGACTGCATCCGGTTCTTCGCGCCCGAAATCACGGACTGAACCGCGCGTGGCGTGAACGTCTTCGTCGAGTGGCCGCGCTGCTCCATGAGCCGGCGCACGAGGGAGACACTGTCGTCCTGGTCATAGATCGTGAACTGGCGCGTGAAGCCGAGGAGATCCGCTTCCCGGCGGAGCAGGCGCGCGGAGAGCGAGTGGAACGTCCCGATCCAGAGCCCCGCCGGATCCCGCTCGAGCAGGCGCCCGATGCGCTCCTTCATTTCGCCGGCGGCCTTGTTGGTGAACGTCACCGCGAAGATCCGCTCCGGCGGCACGCCGTGCTGCTCGATCAGGCTCGCGATCCGCGTCGTGAGCACGCGCGTCTTGCCGGAGCCCGCGCCTGCGAGCACGAGCAGCGGGCCGTGCACGTGCGCCACCGCCTCGCGCTGGGACGGGTTGAGGGACTGCAGCCACTGCTGGGCGAGCGTCGATGTATCCATCAGGAAGTCTGGTCTGCCAGGGGAAGGCGGATGAGGAAGCAGGTGCCGTCGTCCGTCGACTCGAGCACGAGCTCGCCGCCGTGCGCGTCCTCGACGACGCGACGGGCGAGCGCCAGGCCGATGCCCCACCCGCCCTGCTTGGTCGTGATGCCGGGCTCGAAGAGCGCGCGCCGGATCTCCTTCTGCACGCCCGGCCCGTCGTCGATCACGCGCAGCTCGGCGCGCCCGCCGGAAGCGCTCGCCCGCAGGATAATCGTTCCTGCGCGGCCGTGCAGCGCATCGATCGCGTTCTTGACGAGGGCTTCGAGCGTCCATTCGAGAAGCACCGCGTCCCCGGTGACCATCGGCCCCGGCCCCGGCGCTTCGATGCGCAGCTCGATCGCGTTCGCGCGCCGCGGCAGCCGGGGCCGGAAGTACTCGCCGACGCGCCCCGAAAGCGCCCCGAGCGCAACCGGCTCGCGCCGCGCCGGATTGCCGATCCGCTCGAACCGCTGCGCCACCCGGTCGAGTCGCTCCGCGTCCGCGGCGAGATACTCGGCGAGCTGCGGCGGCGGCGTGGGCCGGGAGCGGATCGTCTCGATCCATCCCTGGAGGCTGGTGAGCGGCGTCCCCATCTGGTGCGCCGCTTCGCGGGCCATCGCCACCCAGAGCCGGTCCCGCTGCGCGCTCATGGCATTGCGGTAAGCGAAGATCGCCACGGCCACCATCACGGCGATCGTCAGCGCCTGCATGATCGCGAGCGTCGTGAGCTGCCGTTCGGCGGGCATGGGCCCGTAATGCACACGCTGGCCGAGAAGCGAGTCGTAGAGCGGCGGATTGGCGCGATCGAGTCGCGCCACGAACTCGGCGATGCGCGGATCGTCGGGCGGCAGCCGGGCAAGCGAGCCGGGAAGATTGTCGGCGGCGGTGACGTTGCCGCCGGAATCGGTCACGACGAGGGGCATGCCGAGCGCCCGCACCTGCTCGGCGAGCTGGAGCAGCGCCACGCCTTCCCCGCCGGGCTCCGGCGACGTCAGGCCCGAGAATACGCCGGAATAGAGCCGGCTCATGGCGTTCGCTTCGGCGCGGAAGTGTCGGGCGACCAGATATCCGGTGCCGAGGCTCAGCCCGGCGAGGACGGCGACGAGGAGGACCGCTGCCGCCGGCGCGATGCGCCGAAGGCGGCGCTGCGGCTTAGGCACGCGGCACGAGCCGGCTGGTTCCCATGTAGGGAACGAGTGGCTCCGGAATCCGCACCGAGCCGTCGGCGGCCTGATTGTTCTCGAGAAGGGCGATGATCGTGCGCGGCAACGCAACACCCGACGCATTCAGCGTATGCACGAACTCAGGCTTGGCGCCGGGCGCCGGCCGGTAGCGGATGTTGGCACGTCGGGCCTGGAAGTCGGTGAACATGCTCGAGCTCGAGACCTCGAGCCAGCCGCCGACGCCGGCCGCCCACGCTTCGAGATCGAGCGTCCGGGCCGAGGCGAAGCCGGTATCTCCGGCCGCAAGCTCGAGCACACGATACGGCAGACCAAGGCGCTGAAGGACGGCTTCCGCGTGCCCCGTAAGCGCCACATGCTCCTCCTCCGACGCCTCCGGCCGCACGATGCGCACGAGCTCGACCTTGTCGAACTGGTGCACCCGGATCAGGCCGCGGGTGTCCTTGCCATGGGCACCCGCCTCGCGGCGGAAGCATGGCGTGTAGGCGGTATAGGCGAGCGGAAGCGAGGCAGCATCGAGAATCTCATCGCGCACGATGTTCGTGACCGGAACTTCGGCCGTGGGAATGAGAAACAGCTCGTCCGCGGGGACGGCGTAGACCTCCTCCTCGAACTTCGGGAACTGGCCCGTGCCGGTGAGCGTGGCACGGTTGACGAGATACGGCGGCGCGATCTCGGTGTACCGGTGCTCCGCGGTGTGCAGGTCCAGCATGAAGTTCGTCAGTGCGCGCACCAGCCGGGCGCCGGGCCCGGTATAGAGCGGAAAGCCCGAGCCCGCCACCTTCGCGCCTGCGGCCAGGTCGAAGAGGCCAAGCGCGGTGCCGATCTCCCAGTGCGGCTTCGGCTCGAAGTCGAACTTCGGCGGCTCGCCCCAGGTGCGGAGCACACGGTTCGCCTCGGGACCGCCATCGGGGAGGGCGTGGTGCGGCAGGTTCGGGAGCTGGAGGAGGAGCGCCTCGAGGCTTGCATCCACGTCCCGGGTCTCCGCATCCAGCTCCCTGACCTCCTCTCCAGAGCCGCGCAGGCGCGCCATCAGCTCGTCCGCCGAGCCACCCGACCGCTTGAGGCGCGCGACCTCTTCCGATGCCGCATTCCGCTCGGCCTTGAGAGCTTCGGCGCGCGCCAGCAGCTCGCGCCGCCGGCGATCGAGCTCGAGCACGCGGGCGACGGCGGCATCGAGCGATGGATCGAGGCGGCGCGCGAGTGCAGCCCGGGTCGCTTCCGGCTCCTGGCGCAGGCGCTTGAGGTCGAGCATGAACTACTCTTCCGGAAGGCCGGGCTCGAGCCCGATGTATCCGCAGTTCTCGTTGACGAGTGTCTGGATCGTGATGGTGCGGGCGGCCGGATCCACCGCGAGGATCTCGAACTTGCCGTACTTCGGCACGCCCAGCGACGAGCAGACGACGCGCGAGCGGCCGATGTAGCGCTCGCCGACGGCGACGGCGATCGTGTCGGTGGTGATGTACCCGTTCGTGACGCCCTCGGTGATGGCGTCGAACAACTCCTCGCGGAGCTGCAGCCCGGGCAGAAGCGCCCCTTCGGTGGGAAAGCCGAGCGCGGAGCGCGGGAGCAGCACCGGCGTGCCACTCCCCGGAAGGATATCGAAGGCGAAATCGAACCCCGCGCTCAGGTCCGTGCGGATCGGCGCGCGATCCGCAATGGAGTACGCACTGGGTGAGGCGATCGGCGTGCCGGTAAGGGCCGAGATCGTGAAGGTGTCCACGACGTTGGTGATCTGCGCGTCGGGGAGTGCATTCGGGTCGCTGCAGGCTGCGAGGCCGGCGACCAGCAGGACAAGCGGGAATGGGCGCATGAGTCCCGAACTCTAAGGGGGCCGGGCTCCGCCGGTCAACATCCCGGCGACGCGATCCAACCCGCCATCATTTCTTGACTTCGCCCACGTCGCCTCCTACGTTCCCGCAGCGCGGAATCCCCTCTCGAACGGAGCGTCGCGGATGGCCGGATTGGCCGAGATCGTGCGCCGATTCGCCGGGCATACCGGCGTGAACGGCGCCGTGGTCGTGAGCCCCGATGGGCTTCCCATCGACCACGCGGGCACCGTGCCGGATCCGGACGCACTCGCGGCGCTCACCGTTACCCTCCTCCGCCCTTCGATGCGGTTCGGCGAGAACGCAGGGACCGGCCAGCTCTTTCGCGCCGTGCTCGAGTTCGACCAGGGATACGCACTGCTCACTGCGGTGCGCGGCGGCCACTGGCTGCTCGTGCTCGCGCGCTCCGATGCCGACATCGGCACGCTGCTCTTCGATCTCCGCCGCGACGGGCCAGCCCTCGCCTCGCTCCTCTAGCTCATCACGTCACTTCCGATCGCCCGGGTGCCTGCCAGAATGGATTCTCGTTCGATGCGCTGCCGATGAGGTGGGCGGTCCTGCTGGCCGGAGGGTCGGGCACGCGCTTCTGGCCCCTCAGCACGCCGACGAGCCCGAAACAGCTCCTCCCGCTCGCGGGCGCGCGGTCCACCGCGGAGGATGCGGTCGAACGGCTGTCCGGCCTCATTTCCCCCGAGCGGATCCTCGTGGTCACCGGCGCTGCACTGGCGCCGCGCATGATCGAGCAGCTGCGGCTCCCGGCCGCCAACGTCCTCGTCGAGCCGCGCGCCGCATCGACGGGACCCGCGCTGATCTGGGCCTCCTTCGAAGCGCTCCGGCGTGACCCCGACGCAGAGGTCCTCTCGATGCACGCGGACTGGGCCATCGGCAATGCCGAAGCCTTCCGGCGTACGGCGGAGGCGGCGCTGGCCTGCGCGCGGGCCCACGACCGGCTCGTCACGGTCGGCATGGAGCCCAGCCGGCCCGAGACCGGATACGGATACATCGTCCGCGGCGCGAAGCTCGCCGCCGATGCGTGGAATGTCGCGCGCTTTTCGGAGAAGCCGGATGCTGCAACCGCGCTCGACCTGATGGCCGCGGGTGCGCTCTGGAACAGCGGGCTCTTCGCGTGGACGGCGGAGCGGCTCCTCGCCGAGGTCCGGCAGCACACGCCGGAAGTGGCGCCGCACCTTGGCGCGCTCCGCGAGGGCAACGTCGAAAAGTTCTTCGCCTCGGTGACGCCGGTGTCCATCGACGTCGGCGTGCTGGAGCGGAGCCGCAACGTCGCGGTGGTGAGCGGCGCCTTCGCGTGGGACGACATCGGTACCTGGGAGGCGCTGACGCGCGTGCGGCCGAAGGACCCCGCCGGCAACGTCGTCGTCGGACCGGCGGTGCTGCATGAGTCGCACGAATGCATCGTGTGGAGCGAATCGGATACGATCGTGCTCAGCAACGTCCAGGATCTCGTCGTGGTGCACGCCAATGGGCGGATCCTGATCATGCCGCGCGAGCAATCGGGCGAGCTGAAGCGCGTGCTCGACGCCCTGCCCCCCGAAGTCCGCGACCTGCCGTGACGGCGTTCCTCCTGCTCGAGCCGGAATCGCCCGGCGCCGCATGGGCGCCGTGGACCGGCGTCCGGCCGCTGGCCGAGCTGCGGGCCGGGGCCTGGCGAATCCGCGAGCGATGGGAACGGGCCCTTGGCGTCGCGGCGTCGGGAATCCTCGGAGCGCATGTCGAGGCATTCGTCGACGTCGATGCGCCGCGGGTACTCGCCGCGGCACCCGATGGTGCGTTCCTCGCGGCGAGCTGGTTTGCGCCCGCCGCGCGCGACATCACGCTCGGGCCCGGCGTCCGCCGGCTCACGCACGAAGGTGACACGGTCGCCTGCATCATCGCGCCCGGCGTGGCGCCGTGCCTCGACGACGAGGGGCCATCCCAGGAAATCGCGGGCGTGCGGGTTTCGGGCGCGCACGATCTCCTGCGCGCCCTGGAGCTCCTGCTCGGTCCCGATTGCGCCGAAGCCACGGGCGGCGTACCGCTGCCGGCGGGCACCATCGTCCTTGGCAGTGCGGATCGGGTCGTGTCCCAGGGCGCGGTCGTGGAGCCCGGGGTGGTCTTCGACGTGCGGAACGGCGGGGTGGTCCTCGAGGCCGGCGCGGAAGTGCGGAGCGGGACGCGCCTCGAGGGGCCCTGCTGGGTGGGCGCGGGCGCACGCATCGTCGGCGGGTTCGTGCGTGGATCGGTGATCGGCCCACGCTGCGTCGTGCGAGGGGAGGTCTCGTCGAGCATTTTCCTCGGTTATGCGAATAAGGCGCACGACGGCTTCGTGGGCCACAGCATCATCGGCCACTGGGCCAACCTCGGCGCGGGCACCACGACATCCAATCTCAAGAACACCTATGGCCCGGTCCGGCTCGAGGCGGACGGCCTCCGCATCGAGACCGGCCGCACCCTCCTCGGGAGCCTGATCGGAGACCACGCCAAGACGGCGATCGGCACGATGCTGCCGACCGGCACGATCGTCGGCGCCGGGGCGAACGTGTTCGGCGCCGCATCGATACCGAAGCATGTTCCCGCATTTGCGTGGGGCTGCGCGGGCGAGCGGCTCAGCGAGGAAGGGTTCCTGAGGATCGCCGGGCGCGTGCTTCCCCGCCGGGAGGTCGACCTCACGCCGGAGCGGGCCGCTTCCCTGTCGGCGACGTACCGGAGGCTCGCGTGACCTCGCTCCATGTGCTCGGATCGGGCTCGCGCGGGAACTGCATGGCCGTCACCTGCGACGGCGCGACGTTGCTCGTGGATGCGGGGTTCAGCGCGCGCGAGACAGCCCGACGTGCGGCGCTCGCCGGGGTGGCGCTCGAGTCGGTCGTCGGCATCGCCATCACGCACGAGCACAGCGACCA
>DASTUP010000019.1:0-25354 GCA_035759585.1 Gemmatimonadales bacterium
CACGGCGGCGAGGGCAAAGCGGATCGCCGTGAAAGCGAGCGGGGGGAACTGCCCCAGCGCCCACTTCGAGACGCTGAAGTTGAACCCCCAGACGATCACGACGACGAGCAGCCCCGCGACCGCCGCGGCGGGGGGTCGCGGTGGCTCCGGGATGTCGGGTGACGGCGAGGTGGGCACGGACATCGGGATAGGAACATAGCCCGTTATATTCCCGCGCATGTCCCAGTCCCGCATTCGCAACTTCTGTATCGTCGCGCACATCGACCACGGCAAGTCCACCCTCGCCGACCGCCTCATCGAGGCGACGGGGGCGGTCGAGAAGCGTCAGATGCGCGAGCAGATCACCGATACGATGGACCTCGAGCGCGAGCGCGGGATCACGATCAAGCTGAATGCCGTCCGCATGAGCTATGTCGCATCGGACGGAAGCGAGTACGAGCTCAACCTGATCGACACGCCGGGGCACGTCGACTTCACCTACGAAGTTTCGCGGTCGCTCGCCGCGTGCGAGGGCGCAATCCTCGTCGTGGACGCGTCCCAGGGCATCCAGGCGCAGACGCTCTCGAACCTGTTCCTGGCGCTCGATGCCGGGCTCGAGATCATCCCCGTCCTCAACAAGATCGACCTCCCCGGCGCCGAGCCGGAGCGGCGCGCGAAGGAGATCATGGACCTGATCGGCTCGCGCCGCGAGGAGATTCTCTCGGTGTCGGCCAAGGAAGGGACCGGCGTCCCGGCCCTCCTCGAGCGGATCGTCGAGCGGGTCCCGCCCCCGAGGGGCCGGCGCGAGGCGCCGCTCCGGGCGCTCATCTTCGATTCCTATTTCGACAGGTATCGGGGCGCGATTCCGAGCGTGCGCGTAGTGGACGGCGCGATCCGGCCGGGGATGAAGATCGCCTTCGGCTCGCATCCGGACGACGTCTATCCGGTGGACGAGGTCGGGTATCTCCAGCTCGGCCAGCGCCGCGCCGAGCAGCTCGAGGCCGGCGAGGTGGGCTACGTCGTCGCGAGCCTGCGCGAGGTGCGCGATGCCCGCGTGGGCGACACGATCCTGGATGCCTCCGCGCCCGCCTCCGAGCTGCTCCCCGGCTATCGCGACGTGAAGTCGATGGTCTTTGCCGGCGTCTACCCGACCGATTCCGACCAGTACGAGGGACTGCGCGACGCGCTCGAGCGGCTCGTGCTCAACGATGCGAGCCTGCATTACGAGCCCGAGTCCTCCACCGCGCTCGGCTTCGGATTCCGCTGCGGGTTCCTGGGCCTCCTGCACCTCGAGATCGTGCAGGAGCGCCTCGAGCGGGAGTTCGACCTCGACCTCATCACCACCGTTCCGACGGTCGAGTACCACGTGTACCGGACCGACGGCACCATGATGCTGCTCGAGAATCCGACGGCCCTTCCCGACCCGGCCGAGATCAGCCGCATCGAGGAGCCGTTCGTCAAGGCGCGCATCATGGCGCCGGCGGAGTACATCGGCGGGATCATGAAGCTGGGACAGGAGCGGCGGGGGATCTACAACGGGATGCATTACATCGACACGTCGCGCGTCGAGTTCGACTTCGAGTTTCCGCTCGGCGAGATCGTGCTCGATTTCTACGACCGGCTCAAGTCGATCTCGAAGGGCTACGCCTCGCTCGACTACGAGCTGAGCGGGTTCCGCGCATCCGACCTCGTGAAGCTCGACATGCTGATCAACGGCGATCCGATCGACGCCTTCAGCGTCATCATCCACCGGGACAAGGCGTACGAGTGGGGCCGCAAGGTGGCGGAGAAGCTGAAGGAGCTGATTCCGCGGCAGCTCTTTGCCGTGGCGATCCAGGCCGCGGTCGGCCAGAAGATCATCGCGCGGGAGACGATCAGCGCCTTCCGGAAGGACGTGCTCGCCAAGTGCTACGGCGGCGACATCACGCGGAAGCGGAAGCTCCTGGAGAAGCAGAAGGAAGGCAAGAAGCGGATGAAGCAGATCGGCGCGGTCGAGATCCCGCAGGAAGCCTTCCTCGCCGTGCTCCAGGTCGACTGATGGCGTCGCGCTACGTCCTCGGCATCGACATCGGCGGGACGAGCTTCACGGTCGGCGCCGTGCCGGACGACGGCACGCGCGTCGCGGCGATGCGGAATGCGCCGACCCTCGCCGAATCGGGCGCGGATGCGGTGCTCGACCGGATCATCGGCGTCGCGCGCGCCGTGATGGACGAGACGCGCGCGGCCGACGCGCGGGCCACCTTCATGGGGATCGGCGCAGGCGCGCCCGGCCCGCTCGACACGAAGCGCGGGGTCGTCCTGCTGACGCCGAACCTCGGCTGGGTGGACTATCCGCTCGCCGACCGGCTCCGCGAGCGCCTTGGCCTTCCGGTCGCCATCGACAACGACGCCAACTGCGCCGTGCTCGGTGAATGGTGGATGGGCGCCGCCCGGGGCACCCGGCACGCCATCGGCTTCACGATCGGCACGGGCATCGGCGGCGGGATCATCCTCGACGGCCGCCTCTATCACGGCGCGTCGGACTGCGCCGGCGAGATCGGCCACACCACCATCGACTCGAACGGCCGTCGCTGCGCGTGCGGCAACTACGGGTGCCTCGAGGCCTACGCCTCCGGTCCCGCCATCGCCCGGCGCGCCACGGAAGCCATCGAGGCAGGCGCAGAGAGCGGCCTGCCTTCGCTCGTGGACGGCGATCTTTCCAGGATCACCGCCCAGCTCGTGTACGAAGCCGCCGAGGCCGGCGACGAGCTCGCGCGCGAGGTCGTGCACGATACGGCGCATTTCCTCGGCGCAGGCGTGGCCAACCTCGTCAATATCTTCAATCCCGAGGTCGTGGTCGTCTGCGGCGGCGTCCGGCGGGCGGGAGACCTGCTCTTCGCCCCGCTCAGGCGCGAGGTGGCGCGGCGCGCGTTCAAGCCGGCGGTCGCGGCCGTGCGCATCCTCCCGAGCGAGCTCGAGACGCCGGGCGTGCAGGGCGCGGCGCGCGCGTTCCTCGAGCGGCAGTAGAATGCCACGCGTCGGCGTCGTCGGCTCGCTCGTCTGGGACGTGATCCACGGGCGCGACCCGCTCTCGGCTCCGGTGGAGGAGTGGGGCGGCATCGCCTACGCGCTTTCCGGACTCGACGCGAGCCTCGACGAAGGGTGGGAGATCGTCCCCCTCATCAAGGTGGGCCGGGACCTGGCGGCGCCTGCCGCCGATTTCTTCCGGTCGCTGCGCCGGCTCACCCGGGGCGGGCGCCCGCTCGCCGTCGACGCGCCGAACAACCGCGTGGTGCTTCGCTATGCGCGCGACGAGCGGCGCTGCGAGCGAATGGCCGGCGGCGTGCCGTCCTGGAACTGGGGCGAGCTCGGCCCGATGGTGCGCGACCTCGACGCGATCTACGTGAATTTCATCTCGGGGTTCGAGATGTGCCTCGGAACGGCGGCCGCGCTCCGTCAGGGGTTCGAAGGCCCCATCTACGCCGACCTGCACAGCCTCTTTCTCGGAATGCAGCACGACGGGATGCGCGTCCGGCGCCCGCTGCCCGATGCGCCCTCCTGGTTCGGGTGCTTCGACATGGTGCAGCTCAACGAGGACGAGATGCGCGAGCTCTCCCCCGACCCGCTGGCGCTGTCGGCCGACGCGATCGCCGCGGGCGTCGGTCTTCTCGTGGTGACGCTGGGACCGCGCGGGGCGGCCTACGTCGAAGCGCCTGGATTCGACGCCCGGCGCCGCGGACGACGCCGGGCCTCGGGCGTCTCGGGCACGGTGCGAAGCGCCCTGGTCGAGGCCGGATTCGTGGACGCGGTCGATCCCACCGGCTGCGGCGACGTCTTCGGCGCGAGTGCGTTCAGCCGGCTCCTGGCCGGTGACGACGTGGAGGCCGCGCTCCGCCACGCCAACCGCATGGCCGGGCGCAATGCGGCGTTCCGGGGGGCGACCGGTCTCGCCGACCACCTGCGGGGAGAGCTCGTGAGGCCATGACGCGCATCATCGAGATACCGCCGAGCTTCGACGACCGGGCCTTCGACCAGTTCGCCGCGATGTTCGGGACGTGGCCGCCCACGGAGCGGCTGCTCTTCGACGCGCGCGGTGCGCAGTGGGCGTCTCCTTACGGCCTCATCGCCATGCTGACGGCCGCGCAGGCACTGACCGACGCCGGCGCCGAGCGCCCGCTCTTCACTGCCCCGCTCAATGAGGAAGTGAAGCGGTACTGGGCCCGCACCGGCTTCTTCCGGCACGCGGCGGATTTCTTCGAAATTCACGGCCGGATACCGAAGGCCGCGGAAGGGCCGGGTGATACGCTCCTCGACGTCACGCCGATCCGCGCCATGGACGACGTGCACAAGGTCGTCGGGGACGTGCCGGAGCGTGCCGCGAAGATCCTCCAGGACCAGCTGAACATCCGCGCGAGCGAGACGATGCGCTTCAGCATGGCGCTTTCGGAGGCGTGCCAGAATATTGTGGAGCACTCGGGCACGGGCGGGTGGGTGGCCGTTCAGGCGTACACCTGGCGCCGCCGCCTTGGCCGCCGCGTCGTGGTCATCGCGGTGAGCGATGGCGGCATCGGATTCCGCCGCTCGCTCGAGCCGGCCCACGCCAAGCGGTACGGCGAGCGCTGGGGCGACGGCGCCGCCCTCGAGGCCGGACTCATCCAGAACGTGAGCCGCTTTCGGGACCCGGGACGCGGCCAGGGGATCGCGTCGATCAAGCGCTCCGTGGATCACTGGAACGGCAAGATCTCCATCCGCAGCGGCACCGCCCGCCTGGCCATCGTACCCGCCTGGGACGACGACGCACCGCTGGCGGAACACCTTCCCTTCTTTCCGGGAGCCCAGGTGCAGATCACCATTCCCGCGAAGGACGCTCCGGCATGATCGAGACCTTCCGCCTGCACCAGCTGCTGCGGGAAACGGTCTCGGCGCCGTATCGGTGCCTCGTGACACGGCCCACCGGGGCCGCCATCCGCTCGCGCATCGAGCAGGCGCTCGCCGATTCCGCCTGCACCACGGCCCTGCTCGACTTTGCCGAGGTCGAAGTCATCGACTTCAGCTGCGCTGACGAGGTCATCGCCAAGCTGGTGCTCGCGCAGCATTCGGCTTCCGGGGCATTCGTGGTGCTGCAGGGACTGAGCGAGCCGCAGCTCGAGGCGGTCGAGCATGTGCTCAACCATCGCCACCTCGCGGTGGCGGCGCTCTGCGATCGGCCCGGCCGGCCGGCGCTCCTGGGCTGTGCCGACGCCGACGCACGAACCGCGTTCAGCGCGGTCTGCGACGAAGGGGCGGCCGATCCCGACACGCTCGCCACGCGGAGCGGCTGGACGCGCGAGCGTGCCGCGTCGGCGCTGCAGACCCTCGCCTCCCTTCGCCTCGCCCGCTTCCTCGACGGCGCCTTCCGTCCGGTGCCCGTACCGTGACGACACGCCGCTTCGGTCTCTCGACCACGGCGGTGCACGGCCTCCCGCAGCGCCGCGCCGACTGGGCTCCGATCGTTCCGGCCCTGGCGCAGAGCACGACGTTTGCGAGCCCCGTCGGCAGCGACGAGGAAGTGCTCTACACCCGCTACGGCAACAATCCGAATCAGCTCGACCTCGGCCGGAAGTACGCGCTGCTCGAAGGCGCCGAAGAGGCGCTCTTCGTGGCCAGCGGCATGGGCGCCACGGCCCTGGCGCATCTCGCCGTTCTGCGGCCGGGGGACCACCTCATCTCGAGCTCGTGGATCTACGGCGGCACGCGCAAGCTGTTCGACGAGGAGCTCGGCCGGCTGGGGATCGAAGTCACCTACGTCGAGCCGGACCAGCCGAGGAACTGGCGTGGCTCCGTGCGCCGGAACACGCGCGCGATCTTCGTCGAGACGCCGACCAATCCCCTCATGCGGGTGCTCGACGTCGAGGCGGTGGCGCAGGCGGCGCGCGAGCATGGGCTGGCGCTCCTGGTCGACGCCACCTTCGCGAGCCCGATGAATTTCCGCCCGCTCGAGCACGGCGCCGACGTCGTGATCACGAGTGCCACGAAATACCTGAACGGGCACAGCGACGTCATCGCCGGTGCGGTGGCGGGAACGGCGTCGGTCGTCGAGGAAGTGACGCGCCTGATGCGGCTGTGGGGCCAGGCGATCGACCCGCACGCGGCCTGGCTCGTGGACCGCGGCCTGCGCACGCTGAGCGTGCGGATGGAGCGCCACAATGCCAACGGCATGGCCGTGGCGACGTGGGCCGAAGGGCATGGCGGCATCAGTCGCGTCCACTACCCGGGCCTCGCGTCGCATCCGGATCATGCGCTCGCAAAGGGCACGCTCGCCGGATTCGGAGGGATGGTAGGGCTCGAGGTTGCCGGTGGCGTCCGCGCGACCGAGCGCTTCCTGCGGCGGCTCAGGCTCGTCGCGCATGCTCCGAGCCTCGCCGGCGTCGAGAGCCTCATTTCCGAGCCGCGCCTCACCTCGCACAAGTCGCTCGGCGCCGAAGGGCGCGCGAAGATCGGGATCCCGGACGGGTTCGTCCGCCTGAGCTGCGGGCTCGAGGATGCGGAGGACATCATCGGGGACCTGGAGCAGGCGCTCGGGGAGTAGGCCTTCAGGCCGGAACGTCGGAGGGCCGGAAGGCCGACTTTCCGACCCTCCAACTCCCCGACTATCTTCCCGCTCGTGATCCGCCTCTCCCACGTCGTCAAGACCTTCCCGAATGGCTCGCTCGCTCTCAGGGACGTTTCGTTTCACGTTCCGAAGGGGGAGTTCGTCTTCCTCACCGGGCACTCCGGTGCCGGCAAGTCGACACTGCTTCGCATGCTGTACGCCGAGGAGCGCCCGACGCAGGGAGAGGTGCGCGTGGGCGGGCATCTCGTGCACGCACTCAAGGCGGACGAGATTCCGCGGCTCCGGCGGCGGCTCGGCATCGTGTTCCAGGATTTCCGGCTGCTGGAGGACCGCACGGCGTTCGAGAACATCGCCTTCGCGCTCGAGGTGACGGGGGCGCGGTCGGACACGATTCCGGCCCGGGTGACGCGCGTGCTGACACAGGTGGGCCTCGCCGCCAAGGCGCGGGCGCACCCCCGCGAGCTTTCGGGCGGCGAGCAGCAGCGCATCGCCATCGCGCGCGCGCTGGTGAACGACCCGGCGATCCTCCTCGCCGACGAGCCGACCGGCAACCTCGACGAGCGCGCCACTCGCGGCGTCTTCCAGCTCCTCCGTGACATCAACACGTCGGGCACCGTCGTCGTCATGGCGACTCACGACCTCGACCTCGTCCGGCAGACGACCTATCGCACGATCGAGATGCGCGAAGGGTCGGTCGTCTTCGACAGTGCCGACGAGACCCGGGGGGAGGCGGGATGAGACTCCTGACCCGCGAGGCGCTGCTCTCCTTCCGGCGCGCGCCGCTGCTTTCGGCGCTTTCGGTCACCACCATCGCCTTTTCCCTTTTTACCGTCGGGCTCTTCGGCCTCATCGCCATCAACCTCCGGGAGGCGCTGCGCGACCTCGAGGAACGCGTGGAGATCGTGGCCTTCGTGCTCCGCGGCACGCCTCCCGAGACGATCACGCTCGCCTCGGAGGACATCGCGACGTTTCCGGAGGTCCTCACGGTCGCCTACGTGACCGAGGACGAGGCGCTCGCGCGCGCGCGGCGCGAGCTCGTCGAGTTCCGCGATGCCTATCGCGACCTCCAGGTGAATCCCCTGCCCGCCTCGCTCGAGATCCGGCTGCGCGAAGGGTTCCGCGATGCCGCACATGCCGCAGCGGTGGCGGAGCGGGTCCGTGGCTTCACCTTCGTCGAGGACGTGCGCTTCGGGCGGGATTGGGTGGAGCAGCTCGACGACCTTCGCGACCTCGCGGGCATCCTCGGCCTCGTGATCGGCGGCGTCTTCGCCGCGGTGGCCATCGTCATCATCGGCGTCACGATCCGGCTCACCCTGCTCCAGCGCGCGCGCGAGATCCACATCATGCGGCTGGTCGGCGCCACGAACTGGTTCATCCGCGGACCCTTCCTGCTGGAGGGGGCCCTCAAGGGATTCCTCGGCGGCGTCCTCGCGCTCGCGCTCTGCTACGCGGGCTACATGACGTTCCGCAACAATACCTCCGTGCTCGGAGGGCTCGTCTTCTTCGGGCCGCACCACATGATGGTGATCGTGCTCTTCGGCGTCCTCCTCGGGCTCTTCGGGAGCCTCGTGAGCGTGGGCCGCCACCTGCGCACGGTGAGCGGCCGGCTCGACCGGCGGATGGTGTGAGGCGGTTCGCCTGCCTGCTGCTGCTGTTCCTGGCGTCCGCCCCCGTGCCGGCGCTTGCGCAGAACACCGCGCAGGAGCTGCAGGAAAGCCGGCGGCGGCTGGAGGAGATCCGGCTCGAGCGTGAGCGGCTGGCGCGCCAGCAGCAGCGCCTCCAGGGGCAGGCGCACGACGTGGCGGACGAGCTCGACAATCTCGAGCGCCAGCGTCTCTCCACCAGCCGCATCGTCGACGAGATCGAGCGCCAGATCTCCGGCCTGGTGAGCCAGGTGGACCGCTCGACGACCGAGCTGGTGCTCGCACAGGACAACCTGGCGGAGCGCCGCGCGGTGCTCGAGCGCCGCCTCGTGGACATCTACAAGCGTGGTCCGCTCTACACCTTCCAGGTCCTCCTCGCCGCCGAGTCGTTCGGCGATCTCCTCAGCCGCTACAAGTACCTCTACCTGACGAGCCGGCAGGACCGCGCGCTCGTCACCGACGTGGAACGACTCGCCCGGCGCGTGAGCCAGCAGCGACAGGAGATCGTGCGGGTCAAGGAGCAGCTCGACCACACCCGCACGGAGCGCGAGGAGGAGATGGACCGCTTCGGCGAGCTCGCGCAGCAGCGGACCCGGCGCCTCGCGACACTGCAGCGCTCCGCGCGGGAAACGGAGCGACGCCTCGCGCAGCTCGAGCGCGACGCCGCGCGGCTGACGGACGTGCTCGCCTCGCTGGAGCGCGCCCGGCTGGAGGAAGCGGAGCGCGCCCGCCGGGCGGCGGCCGACGCCGGCGCCGCCGCGGCGCCGCCGGCGCGAGGCACCATCACCACTGCGAGTCTCGGCCGGCTCGACTGGCCGGTGGAAGGCCGCATCGTGTTTCCATTCGGGAGACAGACGCTGCCGAGCGGCGGCGTCGTGCGCAACAACGGCATCGGGATCGCGGCGCCGGCCGGCACGGCGGTGCGCGCGGTCGAGGCCGGCACGGTCGCGCTCGTCGAACGCCTCAGCACCTACGGCCTGTCGGTCATCGTCGCCCACGGCGATGGCTACTATTCACTCTACATGCAGCTCCGCTCCGCGTCGGTGAATCGCGGTGATACGATCACGCGCGGCCAGGTGATCGGCGCAGTCGGGGGCGAGAACTCGGACTTCGGACCCCACCTGCAGTTCCAGATCCGCGGGGATAACGAAGTGGCGCTCGATCCGGCGGAGTGGTTGCGGAGGCGGTAGCCGCTCCTAGCCGCCTGCGTATTCGGCCATTCCGATGCGGCCGCTCGTCTGGCCCTTGGCCCGGAGGAGGGCAGCCTCGGCGAGGGCCAGCAGATCGTCCACGCGCTCGGCCGCGGGATGCGGATAACTGACGATGCCTGCAGTCACCTGCGGGCGATCGCCGTCCGCGAGCCCCGGGAAGTCGTGAGCGCCGAGCCGCGCACGGACGCGACCGATCGAGGTGCGCGCGCCCTCTCCTCCCGTCTCCGGAAGGACGATCGCGAACTCGTCGCCACCATAACGGCAGACGAGATCGGGCACGCGGACGGTCCCGCGGACGACCTGCGCCAGCTCGGCCAGGAGGCGGTCCCCGCCTTCCTCGCCGAGCCGCTCGTTGAAGGCGCGCAGGCCGTCCACGTCGAGGAGGATGACGCTGAAGCCGAGCGAGTACCGACGGGCCCGCTCGAACTCGGCGCGGATGCGTTCCTCGAGCAGTCCCGCAGTGCCGCAGCCCGTGAGCGGATCGATGCTCGGCGAATGTCCGTTCCGTCCATTGCCGGCGAGGGGGCGAGCCGCCGCCCGCGCGAGACTTTCGGCGAACGCCACCTGATCCGCCGTAAGGCGAGCTTTCGCCTCGCGAGGGCGGAGCAGAAACACACCGACCACTTCGCCGCCGATCGGGACCGGGAGGGCGACGACGCTGTGGAGCTCGACCCCGGGGTGCTGTGCCGCCCAGTGGCGACGCGCCTCGTGAAAGAGAGGGTCGGACTGAGCGTCTCCTATCACCACCGGCTGCCCCGTACGCCGCGCTTCGGCAATTTCGGGATAGCGGCTGAGGTCCAGAGAGAGGTCCGTTGCGCCGGGGCGCTCGAAATCGGCCACCACCCGTCCATGGGAAGCGCCCGCCGGCGTCAGCACGAAGGAGCAGCGAGCCAGATCGAGCGCCCGAGCCACCCGGCGGCAAAGCTGGTGCAGCACCTCCTCGGCCCTGAGCGAGCCGTAGATATCGTGCGCCAGGTCGAAGCTCGCATCGAGCGCCGGAACGGGCGCGGACCTGGCGCCCAGTGCCGGCTGCCTGCGCCGCATGAGGAGCCGTGCACAGAGCTCGGGCAGATGGATCGGCGCACTCATGGCGTCGTCCGCACCATATGAGAGCGCCCGGAACGCGCCTTCGCGGTCAGTCGCGGCGAGCGCCACGACCCGCGGCATCGCCGGGCCGAAGGCGTAGCCGACCGCTTCGAGGGTATCGGCCAGCTCGGTGTCGGCGGCCCCGGCGGTTATGAGGATCACGTCCGGCGCCGAGTCCGGCGGCGGCTCCGCCCGCGGGTCGTCGGATTCGTGGACGCGGAACCCGCTCCTGGCGAGCGCGCGCTCCAGCCCTTCCGGGCGCGCCAAGGCATCCCCGAGCAGCAGGACCCGGAGACGGGGTTCTTCCACGTTCACCGTATCAGTCACACGCACATAGGCGCAGATGTCTCGTTTCCAGGTCGAAGAACAGCTCGGGGCGCACGTGTCTACGCAGGGCGGCGTCCAGTCGGCCCCGGGCCGCGGCGTGGCCATCGGGGCGACGGCGCTCCAGATGTTCACGAAGACACCGAATCAGTGGCGCGACCCCGTCATCACGTCCGAAGGACGGGAGGCCTTCCGGACTGGCTGGGCGGCCAGCGGAATACGAACAATAGTGGTGCACGACTCATACCTCATCAATCTCGCATCCCCGGACGGTGTCCTAAGCTCGCGCTCCGTCGACGCGTTCATTGCCGAGCTCGAGCGGTGCACGTATCTCGGAATCTCGGCGATAGTGTCGCATCCGGGCAACTACATTGACGACCGGGAGCGCGGGCTCGGTCGGAATGCGGCCGCGCTGACCCACTGCCTGAAGATGGTGCCGGGCGAGGTCAGGGTCCTACTCGAAACGACGGCCGGGACGGGCACCGCGCTCGGCAGCCGTTTCGAAGAGCTGGCGGCACTGCGGGACCGGGTACCGCCGGAGCTGCGCCACCGGGTCGGCTTCTGCGCGGATACCTGTCATCTCTATTCCGCAGGCTACGACCTGCTCGGCGATTATGAGGGCGTCTGGGCAGAATGGGAGAGGACGCTCGGGCTCGAGCATCTCGGCTGCATTCATCTGAACGACTCGAAGACGCCCTTCGCATCGCGCCGCGACCGGCACGAGCTGATCGGCGAAGGCTCGCTGGGGCCGGAGCCGTTCCGGCGCATCATGCGGGATGCCCGCTTCGCGGGAGTGCCGAAGCTCCTCGAAACGCCCAAGGGCGACGACCTCGTCACGAACGACCGGCGCATGCTCTCGCGGCTGCGCCGCTACGCCCGCACGCGCCCCGCTGCCGCGCGTTGACCACCACTTTTTCGACGGCCATCTTCCTCCGATGAAGACATTCCTGCTGGTGCTCCTCCTGGCGGCCGCTGCGGCGCCCGCCCATGCCCAGCTCGACTACTACGGCCGCATCGGTGCGACCGGCTCGAGCCCGCTCGTGCGCGATGTGCTCTTCGAGCCCTTCGAAACCAGTCAGGGCTTCGCGCCCACCCTCGTTGCCGGGTTCTCGGTTCCGGTCGGATCGGAGAACCGTCTCGGCATCGAGGGCTCGCTGGTTTCCGGATCGCTCACCGCTGCCCCGGAGGAGGGCGGCGACGATGTCGACCTCGGCCGCCTCACGACGCTCTCCGCCCTCGCCAACGCCGAGGGGGCGATCTCGGGCCCATTCCGCTGGCGTATCGGGGTCGGGCTCATCAAGTACCTGCCCTCCGAGGATGCGGGACTCTTCGCGCAGGGCGGCCCGGTCCGGTACATCGTCGGCGGAGGAATCGATTTCCGCCGCCCCACGTTCGGCAGCTGGGACCTCATGGTCTCCGCACGCTACGATTTTCACCGCTTCACGACCGAAGAGCTTCGCGACCGCGGCTTCACGCAGGCCCAGGGCGTACAGCGCGGCTCGCTCACCTTCGGGCTCGCGAGGAGCCTCCCATGAAACGCCGCATCGCATTGCTCGCGCTCGCGCCATTTGCCTGGGCACTCCTGTCGTGCGGCGAGATCGGCGCGCCGACGCGTGCCGACATCTACGAATGGCGCATCATCCAGACGCCCGACACCTTCGCCTTCCACTGGCCGCGCGAATCGCTGCCGGTCCGGATCTGGGTGCAGGACATCTACGAGCTGCCGCAGCACACGCAGGCCGCCATCGATGGATGGAAGTCCGGATTCCTCTATCGCGAGTGGGACGCCGAGCTCGTGAGCGACTCCTCGACGGCGGATGTGATCGTCCTTTCCGATTTCCCGCTCGGGCCCACGATCCTGCTCGCGAGCGTGGCGGAGTGCGAGGGGTACACCGATCTCGCGCTCGATACCGAGACCGGCGTGCTGACGCTCCCCATCCGGATCTATGCCGTGCCGCGCTTCGATCCCGACCTGCCCGCCACGCGGGCATGCTTCGGCATCGTGATGTATCACGAGATCGGCCATGCGCTCGGGATCTTCCGGCACTCGCCCGATCCCGCCGACATCATGTACTTCAATCCGACATCGGCCACGCCGACGCAGCGGGACTTCCAGACCGCCGAAGTCCTGTACCACGCGCGGACCACGGTGACGACCACGCACGGGGACTGACCCTGACCTCTCCACTCTCTCCCGACCGCCGGGCGCAGGCCCTCGCCTATCACGAAGAGGGCCGGCCGGGGAAGATCCAGGTCGTCGCCACCAAGCCCACCCAGAACCAGCGCGACCTTTCGCTCGCCTACACTCCGGGCGTTGCCGAGCCGTGCCTCGCCATCCGGGACCGGGCCGAGGACGCGTACCGGTATACGGCGAAGGGCAACCTGGTGGCGGTCGTCTCGAACGGCACGGCGGTGCTCGGACTCGGCAACATCGGGCCGCTCGCGGGAAAGCCCGTCATGGAGGGCAAGGGCGTGCTCTTCAAGACCTTTGCCGATCTCGACGTCTTCGATCTCGAGATCAATGCGAGCGATCCGGAGGACGTGATCCGGTTCTGCCAGATGCTCGAGCCGACCGTGGGCGGGATCAACCTCGAGGACATCCGCTCGCCCGACTGTTTCTACATCGAGGAGCGGCTCCGCGAGCTGCTCTCCATCCCCGTCTTCCACGACGACCAGCACGGCACGGCGATCATCTCGGGCGCGGCGCTGCTCAACGCGCTAGAGGTAACCGGGCGCGACATCAGCAAGGTGCGCGTGGTCTTCGTCGGCGCCGGAGCGGCCGCGATCGCGACGGCGGAGCATTACGTGCGCCTGGGCGTGCCGCGCGAGCAGGTGACGCTCTGTGACCACCATGGCGTCATCACGACCCGCCGCACCGACCTCGATCCGTTCAAGGCGCGGTTCGCCCGCGAGGATGCCCCCGATTCGGTGGCCGAGGCCTTCGACGGCGCCGATGTCTTCGTCGGGCTGTCGGCGGCAGGGGCCGTCACGCCGGACCTGATCGCGCGGATGGCGCCGGACCCGATCGTCTTTGCACTCGCGAATCCGACGCCCGAGATCCTGCCGGACGAAGTGCGCGCCGTGCGCCCCGACGCGGTGATCGCGACCGGCCGCACCGACTATCCGAACCAGGTCAACAACGTCCTCGGCTTTCCGTTCATCTTCCGCGGCGCGCTCGACGTGCGGGCGCGGGCCATCAACGAAGAGATGAAGATGGCCGCGACGCGGGCGCTCGCGGCACTCGCGCGGGAAGACGTTCCCGACCTGGTCCTCCGCGCCTACAACCTGCCGAGCCTCCGCTTCGGGCGCGAGTACCTGATCCCGAAGCCGTTCGATTCCCGGGTACTCCTGTGGGTGGCGCCGGCGGTCGCGTGGGCGGCGATTCACACCGGCGTCGCCACCGAGCTGCTCGACATGGACGACTACCGCGCCCGGCTCGACTCGCGGCTCGGCCGCGGGCGGGCGGTGATGCGCGGCCTGATGAACCGCGCCGCGTCCGACATCCAGCGCCTCGCGCTGACCGACGCCGACGACTCACGCGTCCTCCGCGCCGCGCGAATCCTGGCGGACGAGGCGATCGCGCACCCGATCCTGGTCGGGGACGCCGAGGTGATCGGCCGGGCGGCGACGGAAGCGGAGGTCTCGCTGGAGGGTATCGTCGTGATCAATCCGCGCGACTCCACGGACCGGAGCCGCTATGCGGATGCATTCTGGGAGCGCCGGCAGCGCCGCGGCGTGACCCGTGCCGAGGCGCGGCGTCGCATGCTGCAGCCCGAATATTTCGGTGCGATGATGGTCTCGCTTGGCGATGCCGATGCGGTGGTGGTCGGCGAGAACCAGCATTACCCCCGCGCCATCCGCCCCGCGATCGAGGCGGTCGGGAGCGAAGCGGAGGCCGCGCTCGCCGGCATCTACATGATGGTGACCCAGAACGACACGCTGTTCTTCGCCGATTGCACCGTCAACATCGATCCCGACGCCAACCGGCTCGCCGAGATCGCAATCGCCGCGGCGAATTTCGTGCAGCAGCTCGGCATCGAGCCGCGGGTGGCCATGCTGTCGTTCAGCAACTTCGGCTCGGTCCGGCACCCGATCCAGCAGAAGGTGGCGGACGCGGTCCGGCTCCTCCATGGGCTCCGTCCTAACCTCAAGGTGGACGGAGAGATGCAGGCCGATACGGCGGTGCTCGAAGGGCTGCTGCAGCGCCAGTATCCCTTCAACCGGTTGCACGGGCCCGCCAACGTGCTGATCTTTCCCGATCTGAACGCGGCCAACATCTGCTACAAGCTGCTCGGCCGCCTCGGAGGGGCCCAGGCAATCGGGCCGATTCTCGTAGGACTGGCCGCCCCGGTGCACGTGCTGGAGCGGGATTCGGGGGTGGACGACATCGTCAACATGGCGGTCATCGCAGCCGTGGACGCGCAGGAGCGCGGCCGGCGCGGCGCCGACTCGCCTCGCATCGATCAGCGAAACAGGAGCCTATGACCGCCCAGAGCCCGGCACGATCCGCGGCGCCAGCTGCCACCGACCAGCCGATCAAGGCCCGGACCGTCCTGGCCAATCTGAACGCCGCGGAGCTCATCGAGCAGGCCGTACGGCGCGGGGAAGGCACCCTCACGGACCATGGGGCGTTCGCGTCGGTCACCTCGCCGCACACGGGTCGGTCGGCCAAGGACAAATTCGTCGCCGACGAGCCGTCCTCGAGCGGGAAGATCTGGTGGGACAGGAACGCGAAGATGGACGCCGCAGCGTTCGACCGGCTCCATGAAGCGGTCCGGGCGCATCTCGAGCCGCAGGAGCTCTTTGCCCAGGATCTCTTCGGCGGCGCCGATCCGGGATACCGGCTCCCGGTGCGCTTCTACACCCCGAACGCGTGGCACGCGCTCTTCGTGCGCAACATGTTCATCCGGCCCGAGGCGGCGGACCTCGCCGATTTCACGCCTCGCTTTACGGTCCTGCATGCCCCCGAGTTCGAAGCGGACCCGTCGACGCATGGCTGCCGGACGGGCACCGTCATCGCGCTCAACTTCGCAAAGCGCCTCGTCGTCATCGCCGGCACGCGCTACGCCGGCGAAATGAAGAAGTCCATCTTCACCGTCCTCAATTATCTCCTCCCCGAGCAGGGCGTCCTCCCGATGCACTGCTCCGCGAACATCGGTCCCGAAGGAGATGCGGCGGTCTTCTTCGGCCTCTCCGGTACGGGCAAGACGACGCTGTCCGCCGATCCGACGCGCCAGCTCATCGGCGACGACGAGCATGGCTGGAGCGACCGCGGCGTCTTCAACTTCGAAGGCGGCTGCTACGCCAAGGTCATCCGGCTTCGTCCCGAGACCGAGCCCGAGATCTTTGCGGCCACGCAGATGTTCGGCACGGTGCTGGAGAACGTGGTGATGGATCCGCGCTCGCGCGCCGTCGATTACGACGCGGACTCGATCACCGAGAATACCCGCGCCTGCTACCCGATTCATTACATCCCGAACCATGTGCCGAGCGGCACCGGCGGGATTCCGAAGAACATCGTCTTCCTCACGGCCGACGCATACGGCGTGATGCCGCCGATCGCGCGCCTCACCGGCGAGCAGGCGATGTACCACTTCCTTTCGGGCTACACGGCCAAGGTGGCCGGCACCGAGCGCGGCGTCACGGAGCCATCGGCGACGTTCTCGAGCTGCTTCGGCGCCCCCTTCCTTCCGCTCCCGCCCGGCGTCTACGCCCGGATGCTCGGCGAGAAGATCCAGCGGCATGGCGTGCGCGTCTGGCTGGTGAACACCGGCTGGACCGGCGGCCCCTACGGCACGGGCTCGCGCATGAAGCTCGCGCATACGCGCGCCATGGTTCGCGCCGCGCTTGCCGGCGTGCTCGAGAAGGCGTCCTTCACGCGGGACCCGATCTTCGGCGTCGAAGTGCCGGATGCGGTGCCGGAAGTGCCTGCCGCCGTGCTCTCGCCGCGCGGGACCTGGCCCGACGCGGCGGCGTACGACGCCCAGGCGGCCAAGCTCGCCGGCATGTTCCGGGAGAATTTCCGCCAGTTCGAGTCGCAGGTGGATGCGAAGGTGAAGGAGGCGGGGCCCAGGTAACACAGGGGCGCCCCGCCCCGACCTCATGACCTCTCCCGAGTTCGACGTCATTCGCGATCCGCTCTGGGACAACATCCGGCTCGATCGTCCGGCGCAGCTGGCGCTGGACACGCCCGCCATGCAGCGGCTGCGGTACGTCCGGCAGCTCGGACACGCCTTCCTCGTCTATCCCGGCGCCACGCATACCCGTTTCGAGCATGCCCTCGGCGCCTATCATCTCACGCGCCGGGCGCTCGCTGCGCTGCAGGAGCGCGGCGAGCTGGCAGGCGTGACCGAACGGGACTGCCTGGCGATCCGTTTCGCGGCACTCCTGCACGATATCGGCCACTATCCCTTTTCGCACGCGCTCGAAGAAGCGGGATTTCCGCTTCACGAGGCGCAGGGCGCGGCCCGGCTGCGGCGCGGGGCGCTCGGCGAAGTCCTTGCGGAAGCGGGCGGGCCGGATCTCGCAGACGAAATCGGGCGGCTGATCCGCGGCACGAGCGCGAGTCCGCTGCAGGGCCTCATTTCCGGCTCGCTCGATCTCGACAAGATCGACTACCTGAGCCGCGATGCACACATGTGCGGCGTGCCGTACGGCAGGGTGGACGTGGACCGGCTCCTCTCGTCACTCGTGCTGCTCGAGACCGAGCATGGGCGCAAGGTAGGGGTGCACGAGAAGGGCGTGAGCGCGCTCGAATCGCTGCTCTTCGCCAAGTACCAGATGTACCGGAACGTCTACTGGCACCACGCCGTCCGCTCGGCGACGTGCATGTTCAAGCGCGCCGCGCGGGCCGCGGTCGCCGCCGGCGTCGTTACGATCGATGCGATCGCGGATCTCACCGACGACTCGTTCATGGAGCTGCTCGTGACGCGGGGGCCGAGCCCGCTCGCCCTCGCGGTGCGGACACGCCGCCTCTACAAGCGCGCACTGGACATCCCGGCGAGCGACGTGCCCGGCGACCCGGCGGCGTGGGTATCGGAAGATCCGGAGAGCCTCGAGCGCGCGGAGGATGCCCTTGCAATCGAATGCGGCCTCGAGCCGGGCGAGCTGCTGCTCGATTTCCCCGCCCGCCCCTCGATGCTCTCCGTCGACCTTCCGCTCGCCACGCGCGAAGGACGCGTCGAGCGGCTTACCGACGAGGGGCGTGCGGGCCATCTGGGACTTCCGCGCGTTGCCGATGAGCTCTACCGGAGCGCGCGTCGGCTTCGGGTCTTCGTGGCTCGAGCTCCGTCGCGGCCGCCGGTGCGGGCGGTCGAGCTCGTTCAATCCGGGAATCCGTTGTGAGCGGCCTCGCGCTCGCGCTTCGGCGTCGACTCGACCGCGCAGCGCCGGAAGGCCTCAAGAACGGGCCCGTCGTGCGCGACGACATGCTCGCCTCGATCCTTTACGACCCTGCAATTCCGGAAGCGGTGGCCGGTGTTCTTCCGGACGATTCGAGCGAGTGGCCGCTTCCGGCACGGACCGCCGCATTCATGGCGCGCCTCATCCAGCGGAGGAACCTCGGCCGGGCGCTCGAGTTCGGAGCTGGCAGCTCGTCAGTGGTGTTGGCGCATGCGCTGGCAGCGCGGGGCGGCGGGATGCTGACCTCCCTGGAACGCAGTCCGGAATGGTGCGCCGGGCAGTGGGCGGAAGTATCGCGCCTCCAATCGGTGGACGCCCGCCTCGTACCGAGCCGGCTCGTGTTCCGTTCCACCCGCGCCGGAGTCGCGTGGTGCTACGAGGAGGCTCCCGCAGCGCTCGCCGAGCGCGGGCCCTTCGACCTGGTGCTCGTCGACGCGCCGCAATCGTGGGTCGGGCGCGCCGGGGCGATGCGCACGGCGCTGGCGCATCTTTCGGAAGGCGCGGTGATCGTCGTGGATGACGCGGGGCGGGAAGGCGAGCGCAACCTGGTTGGCGGATGGCTGCGCGCCTATCCCGGGCTCAGCCTGGCCGCCTTCGATCCGGAGTTCGGCCGGCTGGGGATCGCGGTGCTCGTATTTGATGGCAACCGGAGCGTGAGGCTGGACGCGCTGACCGTGGCAGGCAGTGTGCTCGACGCCCTCAGGAATGCGCGCCGGAGGCGGCTGGAGCGGGTGGCCGGCGCACAGGCGCCGGCGAGCGCGAGCTAGCCCGCGCTCGCCGCGGTAACGGCCGGCTGCTCCCCCGTGGCGCCGGCGCCTTCGATGCGCACGACGATCGCCGTGATGTTGTCGAGCCCGCCGCGGCGGTTGGCCTCGGAGATCATGCGGTCCACCCACTTCTGCGGCCCGCCCTCCGACTGCAGGATCTTGAGGAGCTGCTCGTCTTCCAGCATGCCGGTGAGCCCGTCCGACGCGAGGAGGACGAGGTCACCATTCTGCAGGTTCCCGAAATAGACATCCGGCGTCACGTCCATGCCCGCGCCGACGCAGCGGGTGATCACGTTGCTGTACGGATGGACGCGTGCCTGGTCCGGCGTGAGGAGTCCCGCGTCCACCTGTTCCTGGACGTAGGAGTGGTCCTTCGTCAGCTGGAGGAGCTGGCCGTCCCGGAGGAGATACGCGCGGCTGTCGCCGACCTGGCCGATCAGGTACCGGTTGGGGAGGAGTGCCAGCACCGTGACTGTGGTGCCCATGCCGCGCTTGTCGTGCTCCGCGAGGGTGCGGCCGAAGATCGCCTCGTTCGCGGCCCGGATCGACTGGCGAAGCCGTTCGCCTACCTGCTCGTCGGTCTGCCCGCGCAGCGAGCCGAGCTCGCGCGAGATGATGCGCACCGCCATCTCGCTCGCGACCTCACCCGCGGCGTGACCGCCCATGCCGTCCGCGACGATGAAGATTCCGCGGTCGGAAAGCATGAGATAGTTGTCTTCGTTCCCGGAACGGACGATGCCGACGTCGGTTCGGGCCGCGCAGGTGAAATGCACAGTGCTCCGCTATGGCTGCATCATCAGGAAGGCGAACAGCGCCAGGGCTACGACCAGGAGCACCAGCAGCACGTAAAGTGAAGCACGGCTGCGCTCCGGCGGCTTCGGCGCGGGCTTCTTGGGGCGCGACGGGGCCGGCCGCCTGGCGGGCTCCGCGGCGGTGCTCATCGGCTCCATCGGCCGGACCGGAAACGGCGTGGGCTCGACCGGAGGATGCATCACCTGCGTCTGGCCAGACACCGCTTCGACCGATCCGTTGTCCAGGGGCTCGAAGAGGAGCGCCACCTCGCCCAGCCGGATCGTGGCGCCGGGACCGAGCGGCACTTCCCCGCTGGCGAGTTCTCCATCAACGAACGTGCCATTCGTCGAGCCGAGGTCACTCAGCATCCAGATGCCGCCTCGGCGCTGCAACTTGGCGTGCATGGTGCTGACGCTCGGATCGGCGATGACGACATCGTTGTAATCTGCGCGTCCCAGGTTCGCGACCGGGACCCGGATCTGGTGCCGGTCTCCCTTGCGATCGCCGCTTCGGACGAGCACCGAAGCGAGCGGCGACGGCGCGGGCGTGGGCCGGGCCTCCTGGCGCTCCAGCGCAGCCACGCCGAAGAACGTGTCGTTCAGGCGATGCTCGGCACCCGGCGGCGGGGCCGCCGGAAATTCCGAGGAGGGCACCCCGCTCTCGACCGGGGCGCCATCCGGCGCCACGTCGGCGTAAAACCTGAATTCCTCGGTGCCCATCCGGATGACGTCGCCACGGCTCAGGCGCAGCTCTCCGGCAACCCGCTCGTTCCGCACGTACGTCCCGTTCACGCTGGTATCGATCAGGACGTAGCCGTCGGAACGCGGATGGATTTCGGCGTGGCGCCGCGAAACGTCATTGCCGGGAACGACGATGTCGGAGGAGGCGTCCCGGCCGAAGACGAGGGGGCGGTCGCCGATCTGGTACTCGCGCCCGTCGGTAAGGGACACGACGCGGCCGGCCAGCATGGCGCGAGTCGGCGCGCCGGTCACGCCCACACCCGAAGGGAGCTCGACCGCGCTGAACACCTGCGTGCTGCCCGCCCGTTTCTGGTCGACCACGAAGATTTCGTGGGGCCCGACGTGCAGCTTGTCTCCATGGAGGAGGGGAATCGGGTCAGTGCCGAGCCGGACGCCGTTGACCCGCACCTCGGCGTCGCCGATGGGGCGAACGGCGGCCGAGCCGTCGGGCCACCCCTGCACGATGGCATGCCGGGGCGCCACCCCCTCGCCGGCAAGGGGAACGAGCGCGCCCTCTTCAGATCCGATCGTGATCTCTCCGGCGGTTACCGGGTACCGCTTTCCGCCGAGCTCGAGGGACAGCATTCGCTCCCTTTTCCAATGCTGTGAATCAGTGGCCCAAAACGTACCCGCCCCCAATCTACGGGCGCAAGCGAAGGCTGGTTAGGCCGTTCGCCGCGTCTCCATACCGCCGATCTGCAGCTCGTAGAGGCGCTGATAGAGGCCTCCGGCCGCGAGCAGCTCCCGATGGGTGCCTCGCTCGCGGATTTCTCCATGGTGGAGCACCAGGATCTCGTCGGCGTGCAGGATCGTGCTCAGCCGGTGAGCGACCACGATGCTCGTCCGTCCCGCCATCAGCGTCGCGATCGCCTCCTGGATCTGCGCCTCGGCTTCGGCGTCCACGGAGCTCGTGGCCTCGTCGAGCACCAGGATCGCCGGGTCGAGCGCCAGGGCCCGGGCAAAGCTCAGGAGCTGCCGCTCGCCGATGCTGAGGCTCCTGCCCCGCTCGCCGAGGACATGGCGGTACCCCTCCGGAAGCCGGGCGATGAAACGATCGGCGCCGACCCGCTGGGCGGCCAGCCTGGCCTTCGCCTCCGCGATCGGAGCGTCGAGCACGAGGTTCCGGAGGATGTCCCCGGCAAAGAGGAAGAGATCCTGCTGGACGAAGCCGATGAGTCCGCGAAGGTCCGAGGTCGCGATCGTGCCGATATCGACGCCGTCCACGGTGATCGTGCCGCGCGTCGGATCATAGAACCGGAGCAGGAGGCTGATGATCGTCGTCTTGCCCGCGCCGGTATGGCCGACGAGCGCGATGGTCCGGCCCGGCGCGGCGGTGAACGACACGTCCCGCAGGACCCACGGCGCGTCCTCCGAATAGCGGAACCAGACGTGGTCGAAGCGGACCTCTCCGCGGACCGGCGAAGCGAGCGCCGCGGGCGCCGAGGGCTCCCGGACCGTGACGGGTGCATCGAGCAGCTCGAAGATCCGCTCGGACGAGGCCATCGCACCCTGGAGGAGATTCACCTTCTCGGAAAGGTCCTGCAGTGGCTGGAAGAACCGGCGCGAAAGCTGGATGAAGGCGGCGAGCGTGCCGACCGTGAGGGTTCCGCCGAGGGTGCGGATGCCGCCGTACCAGAGCAGGAGTCCAAGAGCGAGCGTGGCGAGGAACTCGACGGCCGGAAAGAACAGTGCGTAAATGCGGATGGAGCGGAGGTGCGCGTCGAGATGGTCCCGGTTCAGGCGATCGAATTGGCGCAGCGCCGCGCGCTCCCGGCCGAAGAGCTGCACCACGCGCATCCCGGAGAGGTGCTCCTGCAGGAAGGCGTTGATGCGCGCGAGGCGCACGCGGATCTCCCGGAATGCCTCGCGCACGCTCCGGCGGAAGAGCGTGACGACGCCCCACACGAGCGGCACGACGGCAAAGGCCACGAGCGCGAGCCGCCAGTCCATGGCCAGCATCATCGCCAGGATGGCGACGAGCGCGAAGATGTCGCCGAATACGGTGACGAGGCCCGAGGAGAAGAGCTCGTTCAGCGTCTCCACGTCGCTCGTGACGCGCGTCATGAGGCGGCCGACGGGGTGACGATCGTAGAACGGGATGCTGAGCCGCTGCAGGTGAGTGAAGAGGCGGAGGCGGATCTCGCGCATGACGCGCTGGCCGATCGTCGTCGTGATCAGGGCCTGCGCATAGTCGGTCAGGAACTCGAGCGCGAGTGCCCCGAGAAAGAGGAGCGCCAGTGTCGCGAGGAGCCCCGTATCGCGCGCGGGAATGGCGACGTCGAGCGCGTGCTGCGTGAGCCGCGGGCCGGCGAGCGTCAGCACGGCCCCCGCGAGCAGCAGGACGAGCGCTGCGCCGGTGAGCAACCAGTGTGGGCGCAGGAACGCGAGCAGGCGGCGCAGCAACCGCGCGTCGTACGCCCGCCCGAGCGGCTCTTCGTCGTGACTCATCCGCGCATCACTCCAGCGCCGCCGCGGCCGCTTCCTCCGCCGGCGTGCCGATCGACTTGAGCCCCTTCCGCACCCAGTGCGAGAAGACGAAGAAACCGGCCGCGACGGTGTAGTACGTCAGCACGAGGCGCCAGATCAGCGTGTAGAGCGGCGTCAGCTCCTTCGGCACGTACACCGACATGACCGCGGCGGACATCAGCTCCGCGATGCCCGATGCGCCCGGGGTCGGCGCGAAGTAGAGGAGGAAGGTGATCAGCGTCTGCAGCAGCAGCACGTCCACGAAGTTCGCGTGAATGCCGAGTGCGCGGAGAGTGACGTAGCCGGCGAGGAGCTTGTTGGCATGGGACGGCCCGGAGAGCAGCGTGCACCAGAGGACGGCGAGCCAGCCACGGGGCCGGTTGAGCGCCACCAGATTCGCATGCGCCTGATCGAGACCCGTCCGGATCGCTTCGAGCCGGGACGCGAACCGGCTGCTGCGCCGGCCGGCCCATTCCGCGCCACGCGTGAGGAGGTCGCGAACGAGGCGCGGAAAGATCATCACCAGCACCAGGAGCGCGCCGAGTCCCGCAAAGACGGTGAGGCTGCCGAGGAACAGGTCGTAGAGCGAGAGCCCGAAGACGTTGCCCCGCTCTCCGAGCGACTTCCCTGCTCCGGCCAGGATCGCGGCGGGTCCCGCGATGGCAAAGAAGGCGACGGTTCCGACGAATCCCATCAGGGTGGACGTCATCGCCACCGGAAGGGGAACCCCGTAGCGCCGCATCGTATAGAGCATCATCGGCGCCGCGCCGGACTGGAGCGGGGTGATGTAGGCGGCCCACGCGCTCATGCCCCCGGCGAGGATCATCCCCTTGAGCGGCGGCTTCGGCATCAGCTCCCGGGCCACGACCCAGAGGCGCAGGCCCCCGCCGATCCAGTCCATGGAGGCGAGCCCGAGCCCCACGATGACCCAGCCCCACTGAAGGCGGCTCAGTCCCTCGATGAAGGCGGGAAGATTGTTGCCGTAAAGGAGGGTAAGCCCGAAGCCGACGACCGAGGCGGCGGCAAAAATCTCGAAGCCCCGCAGGAGGATCTTCGGTGTGAGCAGTTTGGGCATGGGAGGGTGAAAGGTGCGCGTGCGGGGGGCGGGAGTCTAGGGGCCGGTCGCTGGGTTGCGGGAGTCGAGACTCGAGCCGCGAGACCCGAGCCGCGAGACTCGAGCCCCGCGTCCCGAGACCACGTTCCCGAAACTTTCCCGAACCAGCCCCTCCAACTATCCTTCCCGCGTGTCCGTCATCCGTATCGTGAACGCCCGCCAGCACAACCTGAAGGGCGTTACAGTCGATTTGCCTCACCGGTCGCTCATCGTCGTCACCGGTCCCTCCGGATCGGGGAAGAGCTCGCTTGCGTTCGATACGATCTACGCCGAAGGCCAGCGGCGCTACATCGAATCGCTCTCCACCTACGCGAAGCAGTTCCTCGATCGCATGCCGAAGCCGCTGGTGGATCGGCTCGAGGGGCTCGCGCCCGCCGTCGCCATCGAGCAGCACAACCCCACGATGTCGAGCCGGTCCACCGTGGGCACCGCTACCGAGGTGTACGATTTTCTCCGGCTCCTCTGGGCGCGGATCGGCCGCACCTACTGCCGGAACTGCGGCGCTCCGGTCCGGCGCGATACGCCGGCGAGTGCGACCGACGATGTGCTCGCCGGCGCCGCCGGCCGCCTCAGCGTCACCTTTCCGCTCCCGGCCTCCGCCCGCCACAGCCATGCCGCCATCGTCGAGAACCTGCGCGCGCTCGGCTTTGTCCGCGTCCTTGCCGGCGGCAGCCCGCTCCACCTCGACGAGCTTCCGCCGAAGCTCGACCTGGCCGCCGAGCCGGACCTGCTCGTCGTCGTGGACCGGCTCGGCGCCGGCCCGGATTACGCGCCGCGCATCAGCGAGGCGATCGCCGCGGCGTTCGACGAGGGCGAGGGGGTTGCGGTCGTCGTGCATGAAGCCGGCCGCCTCCGCTTCACCGAGTTTCCCGCATGCAGCCGCTGCGACACGCCGGCGGCCACGTGCACCCCGGCGCTCTTCTCCTTCAATAATCCGCGCGGCGCCTGCCCGGCCTGCAACGGCTTCGGCGCCACGCTCGAGTACGCCGAGTCGCTCGTCGTGCCGGATCCGGATCGGAGCATTGCGGACGGGGCGATCGATCCATGGACGAAGCCGCGCTACGAGTCGCGGCGGAAGCTGCTGGCCTCGACGGCTCGATCGCTCGGCGCCGACGTGAGCACCCCCTGGCGGCGCCTCGGCGCCGACGTGCGGCACACGCTGCTGCGCGGCAGGAAGGGACGCTACCTCGGCATCTTTCCCTTCCTGAAGGAGCTCGAGGAGAAGCGCTACAAGCAGTACATCCGGGTCTTCCTCCGGCA
>DASTUP010000020.1:0-2486 GCA_035759585.1 Gemmatimonadales bacterium
CGGGAAGCTCGCGCGTTCCATCCCGCAGGCGGCCGGCGACGACTTCCGCGGCGTTGGCGCTGGTGAACACGATCCAGTCGTACGGCGCCGATCGGGAGAGCGCGGCATCCAGCGCGTCGAACGACTCGGGCGGCACGACCGCGATCACCGGGTACACGAGCGGCGTGGCGCCGGCCGCGCGCAGCCGGTCGCGGATTCCTTCCGACTGGCCGGGGGCGCGAAGCACTCCCACCGTCTTCCCTGCCAGCGCGTCCATCCTGCTATCCCGGGCCCGACGCCTCGGCGAGAAAGCGCCGGCCGCCCCGGTCGAGGAGCTCCATCGCGAGCATCGTCCCGAGCGCTTCCGCATCCGCCACCGGGCCGCGGCCATGTCCGCGGACGAGACGGCCGTCGGCGCTGCCGATCAGTCCCTCGATCCGGAGGGCATCGCCATCGAGCCGCGCGCTCGCGCCCGCGGCCGCCGAGCATCCCGCCCCCAGCGCGCGAAGGAATGCGCGCTCGGCGGAGACGGCGACCGCCGTATTGCGGTCGCCGAGCGGCTCGAGCAGCGCCTGTGTCGCTGTGTCTCCCGCGCGTACCTGGAGCGCGAGCGCGCCCTGCCCCACGGCGGGAAGCATCACCTCGGGTGAAAGCCATTCGGTGATCGCCTCGGTGCGTCCCAGCCGGATGAGCCCGGCCGCGGCGAGCACGAGCGCGTCGAACTCCCCCTGGGCCAGCTTCCGGAGCCGGGTATCGACGTTGCCGCGGATCGCGATCGCGTGCAGGTCGGGCCGTCGCGCCGCGATCTGGCAGGTCCGCCGCGGGCTGCTCGTCCCGATGCGCGAGCCCGGAGGAAGCGCGTCGAGCGTCGTGCCGTCGCGCGAGACGAGCACGTCGCGCGCGTCGGCGCGCGCGGGAATCGCCGCCAGCGCGAGATCCTCCGGGAGATCGGTCGGCAGGTCCTTCGCGCTGTGCACCGCGAGGTCGATCCGCCCTTCCCGCAGCGCCTCCTCGATCTCGGCGACGAAGAGTCCCTTGCCGCCGATGTCGGTGAGCGGCTGGTCGAGGATGCGATCGCCTGTCGTCGTGATGCGAACGAGGTTCACCTGCAGCGCCGGATGCTGCGCCACGAGCGCCGCCGCGATGAGCTCGGTCTGCGCCACGGCGAGCGCGCTGCCCCTCGTGCCGATGGTGAGCGCCGTCGCCGTCATGCCGCGGTCACGATCCGCGCGAGGGTGCGGACGAAGTCGGGATCGGCATTCGGCAGCCGGGTCCGCGCGAACGCCAGCCCGAGCTCCGCCGCGCGCCCGGCCGCCTCGACGTCGATGTCGTAGAGAATCTCGAGATGGTCCGACACGAATCCGATCGGCACCTGCAGGACCGCGGCAAAGCCCGCCCGCTTCATCGCGTCGAGCTCGTCGAGAATGTCGGGGCCGATCCACGGCTCGCCCGTGCTGCCCGCGCTCTGCCAGGCGATGCGCCAGTGCCGGAGGCCGAGCCGCTTCGCAACGGCCTCACTCGATTCGTGGAGCTGCGATTCGTACGGGTCGCGCCACTCACGGATCCGCTCGGGAAGACTGTGCGCAGTGAAGACGCAGACGGTACGCTCCGGCTCGATCGCCGCGAAGGCCGGAAGCGCGGCGCGCACACGATCCGCGACGAGATCGAGAAACGCCGGCTCCATGTGCCAGCTCTCGACGAAGCGGATCTCGAAGGGATCGCCGAGCGCGGCCTGCGCCTCGTCCACGATGCGCCGGTAGCCGCCGATGCTGATGTGCGAGTAGTGCGGCGCCAGCGGAAGGACGACGATCCGCCGGATCCCTTCCGCCGCCATCCCGCGCATCACGTCGCCCGCGAACGGGTGCCAGTGCTTCATGCCGGCATGGACGCGATACGCCGGCTCGCCTGCCCCGTCGTTCAGCTCGGCTTCGAGCGCTTCGCGCACCTCCTGCGTGATCCGGAGCAGCGGCGTGCCTCCGCCCACCCGCTCGTACCGCTCGCGCAGATGGGCGACCGCCTCGGCCGACGGTGTCCGGCCTCCGCGGATGTGCGTGAAGTACGGCTCGACATCCTCCGGCCGCTCGGGGCTGCCGTACGCGAGGAGGAGCACGCCGGTCGGCGCCATCGCGTCAGCCCTGCAGCGCGGACGCGGGAGCCCGGGCGCTCGACTCCCGCACGAAGTCGGCGAGCCGGATGAGGTTGTCGAGCGGCGTGTCGGGCAGCACGCCGTGGCCGAGATTGAAGATGTGCCCGGGACGACCATCCGCCCGGCGCAGCACGGAGGCCGCCTTCGCTTCGAGCAGCTCGCGGGGGCCGAGCAGCGCGGCCGGGTCGAGATTCCCCTGGATCCCGAGGCCGAAGCCGATCCGCTCCCACGCGACGTCGAGCGGGATGCGCCAGTCCACCCCGATGACGTCTCCCCCGTCGTCCTTCATCATGTCGAGCAGCGACGCGGTGTTGGTCCCGAAATGAATGAAGGGAAGTCCCGACGGGCGGAGCGCCTCGAA
>DASTUP010000021.1:0-8330 GCA_035759585.1 Gemmatimonadales bacterium
AGATGGGCATTCCGCTTGCGGAAATCGCCGGTCCCGCTGTCGCGCTTCTCGAGTTCTTCGGCGGCATTGCCCTCGTCCTCGGGTTCTTCACGCGCATCGTTGCGCTCGGGCTCGCCGCCAACATGCTGGGCGCGATTTTCCTCGTCCATCTTCCGTCCGGTTTCTTTGCCCCGAACGGAATCGAGTTCCCGCTTGCGCTCATGGGTGGGGCCATCGCCCTTGCGCTGATCGGACCGGGCCGGTGGTCGATCCACGGCGCGCGGAGCCGATCGTAATCCGGATGGAGGCCCGGATCGTGGAAGACACGTACGGCATTGCGCCGCCGGGCTACCGGCTTCCCGGGGCGGCACGCCTCGGGAAAGTCGTCCTGCAGGTGGCCGACCTCGAGCGCTCCCTCGCGTACTATCAGGGCGTGATCGGCTTCGCGGTGCTCCGCCGAGAGGCGGACCGCGCGGAGCTCGGCCCCCGCGCCGGTCCGGTCCTGCTGGAGCTGCGTGAGCGAAAGGGTGCTCGCCCGGTGCCGCGCCGCGGGCTCCTCGGTCTCTATCACTTCGCGATCCTCCTCCCGGGCCGCAGCCCCCTTGCCGGCTTCGTGCGGCATCTGGCCGAGCAGGGGGAGCGCGCCGGCATGTCCGATCACCTCGTGAGCGAAGCGGTCTACCTGACCGATCCCGACGGCCTGGGGATCGAGGTGTACGCCGATCGCCCGCGCGAATCGTGGCAGGCGGTGGATCGCCAGCTCGTCATGGCGACGAATCCGCTGGATGTCGAGAGCCTGATGTCGGCGGCGCGGGATGGACGATGGGAAGGCATTCCGGAAGGGACGGTCATCGGGCACGTGCACCTGTTCGTCGGGAGCATCGAGCCGGCCGCGCGCTTCTATCACGAAGGGCTCGGCTTCGACAAGATGGTCTGGAGCTATCCCGGCGCGCTGTTCCTCGGTGCCGGCGGGTACCACCACCACCTCGGCACCAACACCTGGGCCGCCGGCGCGCCGCCGGCAGGCGTAGATGACGCGCGCCTCATCGAATGGGAAGTCATCGTTCCTTCGACCGAGGATGCGGGCCGCGCGCTCGACAGCATCGACTCGGTGGACGGCCGCATCGACCGGGACGGCGCGGGTGGCACCGCACGCGATCCGTGGGGAACGGTCGTGAGGGTACGGGCGGCTACGACGCCTCCCCCGCCGAGTCGTGGAGGCGCACCGGCGGCTCCGTCACCTTCTTGAGCCGGAGGTTCAGCATTTCCACTCC
Organism: Gemmatimonadales bacterium; assembly: GCA_035759585.1. Classification (GTDB taxonomy): domain Bacteria; phylum Gemmatimonadota; class Gemmatimonadetes; order Gemmatimonadales; family GWC2-71-9; genus CAMLLJ01. The sequence continues at coordinate 1,254 of DASTUP010000021.1, forward strand.
CACCGAGAACGCCATCGCGAAGTAGGTGTAGCCCTTCGGGATGTGCTGCCCCAGCCCCTCCGCCACCAGGTTCGTGCCGATCAGCACGAGGAACGCGAGCGCCAGCATCTTGACCGTCGGATGCCGGTCCACGAATCCCGCGATCCCGCCCGCCGCCATCAGCATGAAGCCGAGTGCCACGACGTTCGCCGCGACCATGATGGTGATCTCGTCGACCATCCCGACCGCCGTGATCACGGAGTCGAGCGAGAACACGATGTCGATCACCATGATCTGCAGGACGATCGCGACGAGCGACGTGGCCGGTCCCTTGAGCTCCCCGGCTTCGGGCTCACCCTCCAGCTTCTCGTGAATCTCGTGCGTGGCCTTGGCGATCAGGAAGAGGCCGCCAAGGATGAGGATGAGGCTCCGGCCGCTGATCTCGAATCCCGCCACCTCGAAGAGCGGACGAGTCAGGGTGACGATCCACGCGATGCTGAAGAGCAGGCCGAGCCGCGAGACGAACGCGCCGGTGAGGCCGAGCCGGCGGGCCCTGGGACGCTGGGCCTCGGGAAGCCGCCCGGCGAGGATCGAAATGAAGATGATGTTGTCGATGCCGAGGACGATCTCGAGCGCCGTGAGCGTGAGAAGTCCGATCCAGGCGTTGGGGTCTGAGAGCCAGTCCATGTGGAGCTCGGGCTGCGGTTGGCGGTCTGCGCCTCCGGGGGCGGCCCGGAAGATAGAGTGCCCCCCTATATTTCGCCCATGACATCACGTGCCGCACCACTCATCGTCGGTGCCGGAATCGCCGGGCTGTGGACGGCGTGGCGCCTTTCGGTGGAGGGACGCGGCTCGGTGGTGCTCACCAAGTGCGCGCTCTCGGACAGCGCGAGCGCCTGGGCGCAGGGCGGGATCGCCGTCGCCCTGTCTCCGGGAGACAGCCCCGCCGCGCACGCCGCCGACACGCTCGCGGCCGGACGCGGCCTCTCGGACCCCGAAGCCGTCCACGTCCTCACGACCGAGGGGCCCGACCGGATCCGCGAGCTGCTCGCCCTCGGCGCGCAGTTCGATCTCGGCGCCGACGGCCGGCTCCGGTTCGGGCTGGAAGCGGCGCACACGCGGCCGCGGATCATTCACGCGGGCGGCGACCGGACCGGCGCCGTGCTCGTGAGCACGCTCGTCGAGATCATTCGCGCGGATCCGGCCGTGGAGATCGTCGAGTACGCGGAAGTGCGCGAGCTGCTGGAGCTCGATGGACGGATCGCGGGCGTGCGGATCGTGCGGCGCGACGGCGCCGTCGAGGAGCGGTGGGGGCCGGCGGTGGTGCTCGCGACCGGTGGCGTCGGCCAGCTCTTCGAAACGACCACGAATCCGCTCGTGGCGACGGGGGACGGCTGGGCCCTGGCCTATCATGCTGGCGCAGAGCTCAGGGACCTCGAGTTCCTGCAGTTCCATCCGACCGCGCTCCGCTTGCCGGGCGTGAACCCCGCGCCGCTCATCTCCGAGGCGGTGCGCGGCGCCGGCGCATACCTCGTGGACGGCAAGGGCCGCCGCTTCATGCTGGGACTGGACCCGCGCGCCGAGCTTGCGCCGCGCGACGTCGTGGCGCGGGCCGTCGCCGCCGCGGAAGGAGGCGCGTGGCTCGACGCGCGCAACGTGCCCGACTTCGCATCGGCGTTTCCCGGCATCACGGCAATGCTCGCGGCCCGCGGCCTCGATGCATCGCGTGATCTGCTGCCGGTGGCGCCGGCGCTGCACTACGCCATGGGCGGGATCAGCACGGATCTCGAGGGCCGGACCACGCGCACCGGCCTCTGGGCGGCCGGTGAAGTCGCCTCGACGGGCGTGCACGGCGCGAACCGCCTGGCTTCCAATTCACTGCTGGAGGGGCTGGTGTTTGCCGATCGCGTGGCGCGCGAGCTCCTGGCCGAGCCGCCAGTGACGGTCGACGGGGAGCCGGAGCAGCGCGCGCCCGACGACCGCGAGCCGGATCGGGCCGCGGAGCCGGTACGCGCCGAGATGCGTCGCGTCATGTCGCGGCACGTGGGCGTGATGCGGAGCGAGGCGTCGCTGGAGGAGGCCGAGCGGGAGCTCCTGCGCCTCAAGTCGGCGACGCCCAGGCAGGCGTGGCGCACCGCCAACCAGCTGCTCGTCGCCCGGCTCATTACCCGCGCGGCGCTCGAGCGCAGGGAAACCCGCGGCGGGCACGCGCGCACCGACTTCCCGGAGTCGCTTCCCACCGCAGAGAGCGCCTGATGACGCTGCCGCTTCCCGTAATCCAGCCGAACACACTCAGCGCAGGCGAGATCGCGCAGCTGCAGCGGGAGATCCGCGAGCTCGCGGCGCGGCGGGGTGCGGTGATCATTGCGCACAACTATCAGCGCCCCGAGGTGCAGGATGTCGCGGATTTCGTGGGCGACTCACTCGGCCTTTCCCGCCAGGCGGCGAAGATCGACGCCGGCATCATCGTGTTCTGCGGCGTGCACTTCATGGCGGAAACGGCGGTGATCCTTTCGCCGGAGAAGCGTGTCCTCCTCCCCGACCTGGAGGCAGGCTGCTCGCTCGCCGCGACCATCACGGCGGAGGATGTGCGCCGCTGGCGGGCGGAGTTCCCGGGCTATGTCGCCGTCGGCTACGTGAATACCACGGCCGAGGTGAAGGCGGAGCTCGACTACTGCTGCACGAGCGGCAACGTGCTCGACGTGATCGACGCGATTCCCGCCGACCGCGGCATCCTCTTCCTTCCCGACTTCTTCCTTGGCAGCCACGTCCGCCGCATGCGGCCCGGGCGGCGCATCGAGGTATGGATGGGCGAATGCCACGTGCACAAGGGCATCAATCCCGAGAGGCTCGAGGCCCAGCGGCGTGCGCACCCGGGCGCCGAAGTGCTGGTCCACCCCGAGTGCGGATGCGCCGGGCAGCTCGTGTACAGCATGGGCATCGGCGACATCGACCCCGAAGGGCTGCACATCGCGTCGACGGAGCGGATGATCCAGCTCGTGGCGGAGCGCCCGGCGTCGGAATTCATCATCGCCACCGAAACGGGCATCATGCACCGGATGGAGAAGCTCGCTCCGCAGAAGCAGTTTCTCCCGGCGGATCCGGAGGCCGTGTGCGCGTACATGAAGACGATCACGCTGCCGCGGGTGAAGGAATCGCTCGAGCTCGACCGGCACCACATCACGGTGCCGACGGACGTCGCCGAGCGCGCGCGCGCGGCCGTGGACCGCATGGTGGCGCTCGGCGCCGGAGGAAAGCCTGGTGACTAAGCGCCCGCCGGACGCAGAAGCCGCCCACCGCATCGCGCGCAGCGCGGTGGAGGAGGATGGGCGCGAGGACATCACGTCGGTGGTGTCGGTGGGAAAGGGCACGCGGGCGGAGGCGCGCATCGAATGCCGGAGCGCCGGCGTCGTGGCCGGGCTCCTCTTTGCCGACGCGGTGGCCGAGGTCTGCAGCACGCGGCCGGCGGACTGGCACGTCCGGGAAGGCGACGAGATCGCCGCGGACACCGTCCTCGGGACGATGAGCGGCGACCTGGCACGACTCCTCCGCGCCGAGCGGCCGATGCTGAACATTCTGCAGCGTGCCGTCGGCATCGCAACGGCAACGCGCGCCTACGTGGATGCGGTGCGCGGCACGAGCTGCCGGGTGCTGCATACCCGGAAGACGGCACCCGGGCTTCGCGCGCTCGACATTGCCGCGGTGCTCGCCGGTGGCGGCGCGCCGCATCGCGCCGATCTCGCGCGCACCGTAATGATCAAGGACAATCACTGGCGCGCGCTCGAGCTCGCGGGCCGCGGGCTTGCCGATGCCCTCGCCGACGCGCGCAAGCGCAAGATCGAGGGGCTCCAGGTGGAAGTCGAAACGCCGGAGCAGGTGGCCGTCGCCTGCCAGGCGGGCGCTACGCGGCTCCTCGTGGACAACCAGCTGCCGGCCACCGTGGCGGCGTGGGCAGCCCAGGCGCGCGCGCTCGTGCCGGGCATCGAGATCGAGGCCACGGGCGGCATCACCCTCGCCAACGTGCGCGAGTATGCGGATGCGGGCGCGGACTACGTTTCGATCGGCGCGCTCACGCACAGCGTTCGTGCCGGCGACGTCGCGATCGAGATCGCCGGCGGCACCGTACCCTGACTTCGACCCGGAACCTCATGTCCAGGATCCTTCCGATTCGCCATCAGCGCGGGCTGCCGCTCGACCGGCTCATCCTCACGGACCCGCCGGGGGAGGAGGCGCTCGAGATGGACGTGTGCATCGTCGGCGCAGGGCCGGCGGGGCTCGCATGCGCCATCGAGCTTGCGCGACTCGCGCGCGCGGACCAGGAGCGCGGCGAAGGCGGCGAGCTCAACATCGCGGTCATCGAGAAGGCCGCGAGCCTCGGTGAGCACAATCTCTCCGGCGCGGTGGTCAATCCGCGCGCGCTCCGCGAGCTCTTTCCGGAGCTCGGCGATGCCGATTTCCCCTTCCGCCAGAAGGTCGAGGGCGAAGCGGTCTACTTCCTCACCTCGGGCCGGGCACAGCGGATCCCGACGCCGCCCTCGATGCAGAACCACGGCAACTTCACCGGGTCCATCTGCGAGATCGTCCGCTGGCTCGGCGAGCGCGCCGAGGAGTTGGGCGTCAACGTGTTCACGGGCTTTCCCGTGGATGCGCTCCTCGTGGACGGCCAGACGGTGCGGGGAGTGCGCACGACCCCGTCCGGCCTCGAGCGGAACGGGGAGCCCGGCACCGACTACACACCGCCCACCGACGTCACGGCGCGCGTCACCGTCGTGGCCGACGGAACGCGCAGTGCGCTGAGCCAGGCGTACCGCGAGTGGCAGGGCGTTTCCTCGCCCAATCCGCAGCTCTTCGCGCTCGGCGTGAAAGAGGTCTGGCAGGTGCAGCGGCCGCTCGATCGGGTGGTGCACACCCTCGGCTGGCCCCTGCCGACCGACGCATTCGGCGGAAGCTTCATGTATCCGCATGGTCCCGACCAGGTCGTGCTCGGGCTCGTGGTCGGGCTCGACTACCGCCAGGCGTCGCTCGACGTGCACCAGCTCCTCCAGCGGATGAAGCTGCATCCCCTCTTCCGGACGCAACTCGAAGGCGGCGCGCTCCTCGAGTGGGGCGCCAAGACGATCCCGGAAGGCGGCTACTACGCTCTGCCCGAGCGCCGCCACGGCGACGGGCTCCTCCTCGCGGGCGATGCCGCGGGGTTCGTGGACGTGCCCTCGCTCAAGGGCATCCATTACGCGATGCAGACGGGGATCTACGCGGCGCGCGCGGCCCATGCGGCGATCAGGCGGAACGACACGACCCGCGCCTCGCTGGCGGCGTACGACCGGATGGTCGACGAGAGCTACATCGTTTCCGACATGCGCCGCACGAGAAACATGCGCCTCGCGTTCAAGGACGGCCTCTGGGTCGGGGGCGCGAAGGCGGGATTGATGACCCTGACCGGCGGCCGGTTTCCGGGGGGCCGCATCCCGATGCATCAGGATGCGGAGGCGCCGCGCGTGCCCGCTGAAGCCGAGCCGTTCACGCCGGATGGCGTGCTCACGTTCGGGAAGCTGGACGCCGTCTTCAAGTCGGGTAACGCAACTCGCGACACCATCCCGAGCCACCTGCTCGTCGGGCCCGATATTTCGCCCGAAATCGCATCGTTCTATACCCACGTCTGCCCCGCCGGGGTCTACGAGCGGGAGGGGGACGAGCTCCGGGTGAACGCGTCCAACTGCATTGACTGCAAGGCGACCGACGTGCTCGGGCCCAGGTGGACCCCGCGGGAGGGAGGGAGCGGGCCCCGGTACCGGCTCATGTAGCGTCGTATTTCTTTGCAGTAAAGGAACTTGGCGGTCGCGGGTGGCCCGTTGATTGCGGATGCGTAGTGCGTTCTGCGTCAACCGATTCCGGACCCCGTTCCTGCGAGGGCGTACGCCGCAACTGCCGTCCGTGCGCAGCAAGCCACAGGGTCAACCGTGGCGAAGCTTCCTCACCAACGACGACCCCATCCTGTCGCATGCGGGCCAGGCGGGGGAGCTCGTCGTGGCGCGCATCCGGCTCTTCCTGTCGGTGGCACTCCTCGTCATTCCGCTTTCCGGAGCCCTGGTCCAGCCGTGGGGCGACCGGCACATGGTCGGCCTCGGCATTCTCGCGTGCGCCGCCGGCATCGCGCTCGCGGTGCTGCACGCCGTCCGGCAGGGGATGATCGAGCGGTGGATCGGTGTCGCCAGCACGGTCCTCGACGTCACGCTCGTCACGGCGGCGCTCGTCACCTTCCTCGCCGTCGGGCAGCCGAACGCTGCGGTCAACAGCCGCCTGATCTTCGACTGCTACTTCATCGCCATCGCCGCCACCTGTCTCCGCTACGACGTGCGCCTCTGCGCGCTCGCCGGCGCGCTGGCGATCGTGCAGTATCTCGCCATTGCCATCTACGCCGACGTGAACTGGGATGTGTACGGCGCGGTGTACCGGCCGACCGAATACGGCCTCTTCGACTGGACCGGCCAGCTCGCGCGCCTCGTGCTGCTCGGCATCGCCACGATGCTCGCGGCAACGGTCGTGACGCGCGGCAAGGCGCTGCGCCGGCTCTCGAGCATGGACCGGATGACCGGGGTGTACAACCGCGGCTACTTCGACGAGCGGCTGAGCGCGGAGATGAGCCGCGCGCGCCGCCAGTCGGAGCCGCTCGCGCTCGTGATGCTCGACGTGGACCATTTCAAGCGCTTCAACGACAACTACGGCCACGCCGCGGGAGACGCGGGCCTCCGCGCGCTCACGAACCTGATCCGGCACTCGCTCCGGCGCAGCGACCTCGTGGCGCGCTACGGCGGGGAAGAGTTCGTGGTCGTGCTGCCGGTGACGACGGCCGAGCAGGCGATCGACAAGATGGAAGCGATCCGCGAGGCAGTGGCGCAGCTCCCGATCCGCCTGCCGAAGCAGCAGACGACGGCGCTGCTCACGATGAGCTCGGGCGTCGCCGTCTTTCCGGAGGACGGGGTCACCGCGGACGAGCTCCTCGACTGCGCCGACGACCGCCTCTTCCAGGCGAAGCAGGCGGGACGGAATCGGGTGGTGGGACCGCCGTCTGGCCGTCCCGAGCCGGCTCCGCGCGCGGAG
>DASTUP010000022.1:0-12948 GCA_035759585.1 Gemmatimonadales bacterium
ACCGCATTCCTCGAGGACGGCGCGCTCGTCGAGTTCGGTCCGACGCAGCGGATCTTCACCCGGCCCGCCCACGAGCGGACCGAAGCGTACATCACCGGGAGATTCGGATGAGCCTGGACGCCCACCGTCATTTTCACGACGAGCTGAGCCACCTCAAGGTGCGCCTCCTCACCATGTCCGGGGAGGCGGAAGCCGCGCTCGGCCTCGCCGTGGACGCCCTGCTCGAGCGCGATGCCGGGAAGGCGGCGCAGGTCATCGCGAACGACCGCGTCATCGACGACATGGAAATGGAGATCGAGGAGCGCTGCATCGATCTCCTGGCGCTGCAGCAGCCGATGGCCCGGGATCTCCGGATGCTCACGTCCGCACTGAAGATCGCGAACGACCTCGAGCGCGTCGGCGACCATGCCGTGAACATCGCGCAGAGCACGCAGCGGCTCGCGCAGGCGCGGGCGATCGCCCCCGAGCCGGAGCTGGTCGAGATGGCGCGCCTTGCACGCGACATGCTGTCGGATGCACTGGAGGCGTTCATTCGCGGCGATGCCACGGCGGGCCGCGAGGTCTGCCTGCGCGACGACAAGGTGGACGCCCTCCACGACTCCGTGTTCCGGATCCTCCTCACCCACATGATGGAGGACCCGCACACCATCGGCGCCGGCATGGAGCTGTTCCTCGTGAGCCGGAACCTCGAGCGGGTCGCCGACCTCGCGACGAACATCGGAGAGGATGTCGTCTTCCTCGTCGAGGGGAAATCGATCAAGCACCACGCCGAAGACCGGGGCGAGCCGCGGGAGGCGGGGGCGCGGTGACCACGGGGCCCGTCGCCGCCATCGGAGCCACCACCGAAGGTCCGCCGGTTCCGCGGGAGCGCCTCGGCGCCATCGACGTCGGGTCCAACTCGATCCGGCTGCTCGTCGCGGAGTACGATCGCGCGAGCGGCCTTTCCATCATCGATGAAGTCCGCGACCAGCCGCGGCTGGCACAGGGCCTCGCACGAACCGGGCGGCTCGATGACGCCGCGATCGAGCATGCCGTGCAGGTCCTGAGCCGCATGCGGGACGTCTGCGAGCGCCGAGGCGTCTCTCGCATTTCTGCCGTGGCGACATCGGCGGTTCGGGAGGCAGCGAACGGGGCGGAGTTCGTGCGGCGGGTCCAGGAGGAGATCGGCATCCCGCTCCGGATCATCGACGGCGATGCCGAGGCGGCGCTCTCCTACCGTTCCGTGGCGTATCACTTCAAGCTGGATGCCTCGCGCACGCTCGTCGCCGACATCGGGGGCGGCAGTCTCGAGCTGATCGGCGCCGTGAACGGCCTGGTCGAGCTCACGGCGTCCCTCCCGCTCGGCGCGGTGCGGCTCACGGAGCTGCACCTGGACGACGCCGACACGATCCGCCGGGTACGGAAGCTCCGCGCGCAGGTCCGCAAGCAGCTGAGGAAGGGCCTGAGCTCGCGCGACTGGGGAAGCTCCCGCCTCATCGGCTCCGGTGGAACCTTCACGACGCTCGCGCGCATGGCGATCGCGCGCCGCGGTGCGCCGATCCCCGAGAACGTGCACGGCGTCGAAGTGACGACGGCCGAGGTCGAGCACCTTCTCGAATGGCTTTCGACGAAGTCGCCGGAGCAGCGCCGCGCCGTGGCCGGGCTCAGTCCGCAGCGCGCCGACATCATCCTGGCCGGACTCGCCGTGACGGCGGAGCTGCTCGCCCTCGTCGACGCGCGCTCGCTCACCGTGAGCGCCTTCGGCCTCCGTGACGGCCTGCTGCTCGAGATGGCCGGCGCCGATGCCGACCGCCGGCGCGATCCGCTGCGCCTCGTGCGCGAATTCGCCGAGCGCTGCCAGTCCGACCGCCGGCACATCGAGCAGGTGCGGCACCTGAGCCTCCTGCTCTTCGACCAGCTCGCCCCGGTTCTCGGCGGGGATCCGGAGGAGCGGCTCCTTCTCGAATCGGCTGCGCTGATCCATGATGTGGGCCAGCTCGTGAGCTACCGGCGCCATCACCATCACAGCTTCCAGCTCATCATGCACGCGGAGCGGCTCCACTTCTCCGCGCGCGACCGCCTGCTGGTGGCCCTGATCAGCCGTTATCACCGGAAGTCGGGACCGAGCCGGAAGGACGATGACTACGGGCAGCTTCCGGCCGAGGAACGCGCAATCGTGCGGCGGCTGAGCGGCGTCCTGCGCGTTGCCGATGGGCTCGACCGCGGGCATACGGCCATCATCGAGTCGCTCGCGACCACGCTCACCGACGAGCGCCTCGTCGTCAGCGTGGTGCCTCGCTACGCCGGCGCCGACCTCGCACTCGAATGCTGGGGCGCCTCGCGCAAGGCGGACGTCCTCGCCAAGGTGCTCGGCCGGGACGTCGAGATCAGGACGGCTGCCGCGCCCGGGGTACCACCCATTGCAGGAGTCCCCACAGGACCCCAAGCAGCCACGCCGTAAGCGCGACGCTCGCCAGAAGGAGCAGGGCACTGAGGACCAGCGCGAGGCTGGCCCATCCCAGCGCCGTGACGAGGTCCTCGGGCCCTCCGAGGGAGCGGCGGAGTCGCGCACCCCAGGTCAGCTTTCCCGTCTCGAGCGAAGCGCCGAGCGCTGCAAGGTGCTCGAGTCTCGGCTCCGTCTCGAGCCGCATCCCGACGATCTCGCCAGCCCCCCGCGCCCGCGCCGAATTCTCCAGCGTTACCGGCACCCACACCGGAAAGAGGAAGTTGACGGCCCACGCTTCGCGAATCTCGACATCCGATTCGCCGAGCTTGCGGATGGCGCCGGCGAGCGCCGTGGGATTTCGCGTGAGCTGCACCGCGGTCGCGTCGGCGAGGCGGCGCCGCGCGCGCCACATCGCCGCGAGCCAGGGACCGAAGCCGAGCATCGTAAAAAGGGACGACGCCGTGCGAGCCGCGATGGACGCAATGCCGAGCGTGGCGAGCATGGGAATGAGTACGAAGAGTCCGTACAGCACTCCTCCCAGGCTCTCCGGCTGGAAGCTCTCGGCAACCTCCATCGGATCCGGAATCGTGCCGCCGAGGAGTCGGTCGACGATCGATCTCGCCGTTGCAGCGTCGAGGGACCCCCGCAGCATCCTGGCCGACGCGCCCATGAAATCGCGAACCAGCGTTCGCTGGCGAGAAAAGAGCACCGCTTCGAAGAGCGCCGTCACCAGCGCCCACGTTTCGACCACCGACAGGATGATCGCCGCGATCTCGAGATCGCCGTTGCCGACCGACCCGACGAGATGGGCGATCATCGCCTGGCGCTCGTCGCGATCGAGCGCTTTCAGGAATCCTTCTGTCGCCAGGAGGGTCGCGTCGTCCGTCGTCAGGCCGATTGCGACGATGTTCACCGTGCGCGAGTCGATGATGCGGACCCCTGGCGCGGGAAGGCCGGCGGACACCGCCATCTCCTGAACCGCGTTGAAGAGCTGCTGCTCGGCAAGGCGGGAGAGATCGGGCTCGCGCGAAGGAATCCGTGCCAGGATGCTGCCCGCGCCGGCCATGCGCGAAAGGCGGCGGACGAACGGCCATGCCACGAGCATCACCGTGAGGCCGGGCGCGAGCAGGAGCGCGGCCAGCGGCCCCCACGCCACGTCCGAAGGGCGGCCGCGCACGGCCTCCCAGAGCTCCGGCAGCGCATTCGCCATGCGCGCGAGCTCCGACCACTGGCCCGGCGAGAGCGGCACCAGAAGGTCCCAGACGGACGCGGCGAGGAGAACGACGGCGAAGAGGATCGGCGAGATGACGATGCAGAGCGGCAGGCCGGCCGCGACGACCGCCGGCACCGCGACAATCGAAAACCGCCGGCTCTGCCGGCGGTTTCTGCGCTGCTCGTCGGCAAAGTGCCGCCGTTCGGGCAGTGGCGACAAGCTCAGCGGGGTCCGAACGTCCGCCAGAGCATCCAGACGAGCAGACCGACCGCCAGGGCGCCGATCACCTGCGACGGTTCTATCTCATGCGAGAACCTGCCGAGCGACTGGCCCAGCGACCGCGCGGTAAGGACTGCGTATTCGACCATCGGACCACCTCGCGCCCTGAGATCGTTTCCCGACGCCCCGCCCCGCTGCCGCGCCTACTCGCCGTACGGAACCCAGATGTTCTTGACCTGGGTGGCATGCTCGAGAAACTCCCGCCCGGCACCCTGCTCCTCGTCGAACCAGTCGCGCTCGAGGCCGTAATCCACCCAGGTGCGCTTCATGTTGCCGGCGGAAAGCTTCTCGACCTCGGCGGCCCCCTCCGCCGATCCGAAGTGCCAGAGGCCGTCCACATCGTCGTGCGCGGCAAGTACCGGCGTGAGCTCGTCCGGCTCGCCCGTCACGATGTTGATGACCCCGGCAGGCACGTCCGAGGTCTCGAGCACCTGGTAGAAATCGGTCGCGACGAGCGGCGCGCGCCCGGAGGGAATCACGACGACCCGGTTCCCGAGCGCGACGGCCGGCATCACGGTGGACACGAAGCCGAGCAGCGGCGCCGATTCCGGGCAGACGATGCCGATGACCCCGATCGGCTCCGGCATCGCGAGCGTGACGTTGCGGAACGGCGTGTGGTGCACGTGACCGTCCCACTTATCGGCCCACGCGGCGGCCGAGAACACCCGCTCGATGGCGCGATCGACCTCGCGCGCGGCGCTCCGGTCTCCCGTGAGCGACCGGAGCCGCTTCCGGAACTCGTCGCTGCGCGCCGCGAGATTCTCCGCGATGTAGTAGAGCACCTGCGCCCGGTTGTGCGCGGTGCCCTTCGTCCACGGCCGGGCGCTCTGCGCCGCTTCGACGGCGTTCCGGATGTCCTTCCGGTTCCCGCGTCCCACTTCGCCGGCGATCGCCCCGCTCGCGTCGTGGACGACCAGGCTGTAGCCGGAATCTGGGCGGGCCTGCCGGCCGCCGATGTAGAGCTTGGCGGTGCGGTCGATGGTCGGAAGGTCGGAAGCCCGGAAGGTCTGGACGCGACCCTGCGCCGGGCTCCGCTCATCCGCTCGAGTCGATTTCCCGCCCGCCTTCGCACCTTCCGACTTTCCGACCTTCCGGCCTTCCGTCCACCGCGGCTTCACGTACTCCCGGAGCCCCTCCCGCCCTCCCTCGCGCCCGAACCCGCTCTCCCGGTATCCGCCGAACCCCGCCGATGCATCGAACACGTTGGTGCAGTTCACCCACACGGTGCCGGCGGCAAGTTTCGGCGCCACGTCGAGCGCCAGGTTCACGCTCTCGGTCCATACGCTCGCGGCAAGCCCGTAGCGTGTGTTGTTCGCGAGCTCGACGGCTTCGGCGGGCGTCCGGAAGGTCATCATGACGACCACGGGGCCGAAGATCTCCACCTGCGCGATGGTCGCGCTAGGCGAGACGTCGGTGAAGAGCGTCGGGGGATAGAAGCATCCCTCGGTGGGGCAGCTCCACGAGGGCTGCCACATCGTGGCGCCCTCGTCCTCGCCCTGCTTCACGAGGGCGGTGATCTTCTCGAGCTGCACCGGCGCGATGATGGCGCCGATGTCCACCGCCTTGTCGAGCGGATCGCCGACGCGAAGCGTCTCCATGCGCGCCCGCAGGCGTGCGGTGAGCTTTTCGGCGATGCCTTCCTGCGCGAGGATCCGCGAGCCGGCGCAGCAGACCTGGCCCTGGTTGAACCAGATCGCGTCCACCACCCCTTCCACCACGCTGTCGAGGTCGGCGTCCTCGAAGACGAGGAACGGAGACTTTCCGCCCAGTTCGAGCGAGAGCTTCTTGCCCGTCCCCGCCGTCGCCACGCGAATGATGCGGCCGACATCGGTCGAGCCGGTAAAGGCGATCTTGTCGATGTCGGAATGCGTGACGATCGCCTCGCCGGTGCGGCCGTCACCGGTCACGACGTTGACGACGCCCGGCGGCAGGCCTGCATTGTGGCAGAGCTCCGCAAAGAGCAGCGCGGTGAGCGACGTGAACTCCGCCGGCTTGAGCACCACCGTGTTTCCCATCGCGATGGCGGGCGCGATCTTCCACGCGAGCATGAGGAGCGGGAAGTTCCACGGGATGATCTGGCCCACCACCCCCAGCGGGGCGGAGTCGGCGAGCTCGGTCTCCATGAGCTGCGCCCAGCCCGCGTGATGGTAGAAGTGCCGCGCCACGAGCGGAATGTCGATGTCGCGGGATTCGCGGATCGGCTTCCCGTTGTCGAGCGACTCGAGGACCGAGAGCAGGCGGGAATGCTTCTGGACCTGGCGCGCGAGCGCGTAGAGATGGCGCGCGCGCGCATGGCCACCGGCGTCCGCCCACCCCGGCTGCGCCGCGCGCGCCGCCTTCACCGCGCGATCCACGTCCTCGGACGATCCCTGGGCCACGCGCGCCAGCGGCTTCCCCGTCGCTGGATTCATCGACTCGAACCACTCTCCGGCCCCCGGCTCTACCCAGGTTCCGCCGATGAAGTGCCCGAACCGCCCCCCATGCTCCTCGATCCATGAAAGCGCCGGCGACGCCGCCTCGGGCGCGGGGCCGTAGTCCATCGATTCGAAGATCTGCGGGATCGAGGCCATGTCGTCACCCCATCGGATGGCGGTAGTTCGCGGAGTATCTCCCCGTCGCGAAATATTCGAGCTGGCGCTCGATGTCGGTGAGGAGCGCGCTCGCCCCGAAGCGGAAGAGCTCCGGCCGGAGCCAGCGCGGCCCGAGCTCTTCCTTCATGAGGCTGAGCCAGACGAGCGAGTCCTTCGCAGTCCGTATTCCGCCGGCCGGCTTGAAGCCGACGAGATGCCCGGTGCGCTCGAGGTAATCCCTGATGGCCCGGACCATGACGAGCCCGACCGGCAGGACGGCGTTGACGCCTTCCTTGCCGGTCGAAGTCTTGATGAAATCCGCGCCGGCCATCATGCAGACGAGACTCGCCCGCGCCACGTTGCGCAGCGTGCCGAGCTCGCCGGTGGCAAGAATGGTCTTGATGTGCGCGTCACCGCACGCCTCCCGGAAGGCGCGGACCTCGTCGTAGAGCGCCTGCCAGTCTCCCGTGAGCACGTGCGAGCGCGTGATCACGATGTCGATCTCCTCGGCCCCGGCTTCGACCGACGCACCGATCTCGGCGAGCCGCTGCGCGAACGGAGAGAGGCCGGCGGGAAAGCCGGTGGAGACTGCCGCGACCGGGATCCCGCTTCCGGCCAGCGCCTCGACGGCGGTCGGCACCATCGCATGATAGACGCAGACGGCGGCGGTACGGATGCGGAGCGAGGACGCGCCGAGCTGCTCGAGCAGGTCCGGCTGCACCGGCTGGCGCGCCTTGGCGCAGAGCCGGCGGACCCGGCCGGGCGTGTCGTCGCCCGAAAGCGTCGTCAGGTCCATCAGCGTGATCGCCCGGAGGAGCCACGCCGCCTGCCACTCCTTCTTGACCGTGCGCCGGGTCCCGAGCGTCGCGGCGCGGCGCTCGACGGCGCTTCGATTGATGCGCACGTCACGCACCCAGTCGAGCTCGAGGGGTATGCCGGGATTGCGCGGAATGAATCGCGGGTCGAGGTCTCCCCCGGCGCCGGCGTTCGCCGCCTGCCTGCTGATCTGTGCCATGAGGATCCGGGTGGCGTTCCCCGGAAGATAGCGCCGCGGACGCAGCCGGGAACGGGTCTAGCGGCGCCGGGCCCGGCGGATCGAGTCGGTCCTGACGCTGTCGGCGCGGAGGCTGTCTGCGCGGAGGCTGTCACGCCGGAGGCTGTCGGCCAGGATCTGGGCCGCCACGGCGAGGAGGCTGTCGTCCGCGTCCACCGTCTGGTACGCCTCGGCAGGTTCCGGATCGGGGCTGTGGGCCGGTGCCGGCGACGGTGCCGCTCCAACCGGCTGGGCCGGCGTCGGCGTTCCGGGAACCGCGCCCGGCGTGGACCACGTCCCGGCACAAGCAATACCGCCGCCTATGAGCGCGGCGGCGAGGAGTTTACGGATCGCAGGGGGAATTTCGTCGCGGTTCATCGGTCACCTCTCCCGGGAGAGTGGGTGAACGACCAACGTACCATGCGGCGATTTCCCGCGTTGTGCCGGCTGTCACCACCCCTCACATGGTCCGCGCCAGGGCCCGGTGGCGCGCCACGAGCGCGCGGTCCTGGAAGAGCCCGATCAGCGCGGCACCGGCGAGGAACCCTCCGACATGCGCCCAGAATGCAACCCCACCCTCCTCGGACCCCGCCGTGGCGGCGCCGCCGAGCAGCTGGAGGAGGAACCAGTAGCCGAGCATCAGGAACGCCGGGACTCGTATGCGCGTGATGATGATGACCAGCACGACGAGCATGTGAACCTGGACCCGCGGATACAGCAGCACATAGGCGCCCATCACGCCGCTGATCGCGCCCGAGGCACCGACCATGGGAATCGGGCTCGCGGGATCGAGCAGCGCCTGCACCCCCGCCGCCGCGAGTCCGCAGAGGAGGTAGAAGACGACGTAGCGCACGCGGCCCATCGAGTCCTCGACGTTGTTCCCGAAGACCCAGAGGAACCACATGTTCCCGATGAGATGCAGCCACCCGCCGTGCAGGAACATCGAGGTGAGTGGCGTATACCAGGCGGGCTCCGCGCCGATCCGGCATGCCGCCCCCGGCGCGATCGGGAGGAGAAAACCCTCCGGAAGGCGGCCGAAGAGCTCGCCGGGAATGAGCCCGAGCTCGCAGACCGAGGCGGAAAGCCGCGGCTCGGCGCCCATTCCCTGCACCATCACCCACATCACGATGTTGGCGGCGATCAGCCCGATCGTGACGACGGGAGTCGCAAGCGTGGGGTTGTCGTCCCGGTAGGGAAACATCGCTCCGCGTCGGTGGAGGACGGGTCCGGCTAGTCGTGCGGCGCTTCGGTCTTGACCAGCCTGGGCTTGCTCACGGCCGGTTTCCGGATCTCCTGATCGAGCGTCGGGCGTTCATCCTTGTCGAACGGTCCGAGCGCCACGGGCCCTCCCGAATCCGCCGAAGCATACAGCGCCCGGATGATGCGAATGTCCCCGAGGCCCTCCTTCCCGGACGGCTCCGGGTCCTCGCCCGTCTCGATGCACTCCGAAAAGTAGACCAGCTCCGGCGCAAACTGGTCGCGCCTGGGGAAACGGCGCTCGCGGGTTCTCTCGTCGATCGTGATCTCGTGCGTGAGCTCTCCCGCATACTCGTAGGCCGGGTCGAGAACGAGGCTTCCCCTGGTGCCCACCACCTGGATGCGGGAAACGTCGGCCGCACCGAAGCTCGTGACGAAGGTCGCCAGCCGCTCGCCCGGAAACCGGAGCACCGCGCCCGTCATCTCGTCCACTCCGGGAGCGGCGAAGCGCGGATCGTCCTTCCGGGCGGTCAGGGCCATCACTTCGACCGGCTCATCCTCGAACAGGTAGCGCGCCGCATTGATGCAGTAGATGCCGATGTCGTAGAGTGTCCCGCCGCCCGCGTCGCGCGGATTCAGCCGGATGTCCCCTTCCTTCAGGTCCATCGTGAACACCGAATTGAAGATCCGCGGCTCCCCGATCCTGCCGGACTGGACGACCTCGACGGCGCGGAGGTTCGCCTCCTCGAAGTGCAGCCGGTAGGCGATCATCAGCTTGACGCCATTCCGGTCGCAGGCGTCGATCATCGACTCGCAGTCCTCCTCCGTCACCGCCATCGGCTTTTCGCAGAGCACGTGCACGCCTGCGTTCGCGGCGCGCTCGGTGTATTCGCGATGCAGATGGTTGGGGAGGGCGATGTAGACGGCATCCACGGCCGCGGCACGGAGTCCTTCCTCGAATTCGTCGTAGCCGAACAGGTGCTCGAGCTCGTACCTCCGGCCCAGCTTCCGCAGTTTCTCGCCATCGTCGGAGAAGAGCGCGACGAGCTCCGAATTTTCCCTGGCGTGCGCGAAGGCGGGCAGCACGGCCACCTGCGCGATGTGCCCCATGCCGACGACGGCGTAGCGCACGCGCCGCCGTCCGTCGCCCGGCTGGCCGGTCGCCGGCGCGGCCGCGCGACTCGCCCGCTTCTTCACCCCGCCACTTTCCTTCCCGCGCTTTGCCATGTCACCCCTCGTTGCTCAGCGGTCCTGAATGGCGAACGGGATCCTGCCGCTCGATGGGCAGGATCCCGTTCGGTGCGCTCCGCCAGCGCGGCACCTGCCGCGGGATCGGTCAGAGCGTACGCCGACCCTGAATCAGGTTGACCAGGGCGACGATGATGGCGATAACAAGCAGCACGTGGATGAGGCCGCCCATGGTGTACGACGTCACCATGCCGAGCAACCACAAGACCACGAGAACCACGAAGATGGTCCACAGCATTGTTACTCCCTCCTGTCCGTTGATCCTCTCCCGCGGGTGCAGCGCCCGAAGCGGCGCCGGCACGCAAAGGCAGGATATCGCATCACCCTGCGGAGAGTCGTGACGCGTGTCACGCGCAATGTCCAGAGCCTGTGATTCGTGACCGCGGTCACGCGCCCGCCCCGAACGGACGCCCTGCGCGGCTTGCGCTCGGCGGCCTCTGGAGGCAGGCTAGAGTCCCACTCGCGTCCAAGGACGACGTCCCATGAGGATCCGCGCTCTGATCGTGGCCGGTTTCGCCGCGATGTCCCTTGCTCCGGAGAACCTGGAGTCGCAGCAACGCTCGGAGAGGTGGGAGGTGGCGGCCGCAGTACTCCCCCTCCCGGACAGCATGCGCGCCGGCGCCAGGGTCCTCATCTTTCGCGGCCCCGATCTCATCGAGGTCCGTCCCGGCACGAACGAGATGGTCTGCCTCGGCGACGACCCAGCCCACAAGGGCTTCCAGGCTTCCTGCTACCACAGGTCGCTCGAGCCGTTCATGGCGAAGGGCCGCGAGCTGAGGGCGGCAGGAATCACGAAACGGGAAGCGGTGGACTCCGCCCGGCTCGCCGACGTGAAGAGCGGGCGGATCGTCATGCCGAGCTCGGCGATCCTCTCCTCGGTCTTCGCGGAAAGCGACTCGTTCGATGCACTCGCCGGGCCGCCCGGGAAGCACACCGCGCTCGACGTCATCTATCTCCCGTTCGCGACGCAGGAATCGAGCGGTATCACCGAGCAGCCCGCAGTCGACCGGCCATGGCTCATGTTCGCCGGGAAGCCCTGGGCGCACGTCATGCTTTCCCGCTGACATGTCGCGCCGGACACTCCCGCTCGACGACCGGCTCTACGAGTACCTGCTCTCGGTATCCTTGCGGGAGCCGGAGGTCCTGCGGCGACTGCGCGAGGAAACCGCGGCGCATCCGCAGGCGAACATGCAGATCGGGCCGGAGCAGGGGCAGTTCATGGGGCTCCTGGCCCGGCTCATCGGGGCGCGAAAGTGTCTCGAGGTCGGTGTGTTCACGGGATACAGCGCGCTCGCCGTAGCGCTGGCGCTTCCGTTCGACGGCCGGCTCGTCGCGTGCGACCTGAGCGAGGAATTCACCGCGATCGGGCGCCCGTACTGGCGCGAGGCCGGGGTCGAACAGCTCATCCGCCTCGAGCTCGGCCCGGCGCTCGAGACGCTCGACGCCCTTCTGGCGGGCGGCGAAGGCGGCACGTTCGACTTTGCCTTCATCGATGCCGACAAGACGAACTACGCCGGCTACTACGAACGAACGCTCGAGCTGCTCCGCCCCGGCGGCCTCGTCGCCGTCGACAATGTGCTCTGGGGCGGCAAGGTCGCGGATCCCGCAATACACGACGCGGACGTGGACGCCATCCGCGCCCTCAACGAGCAGCTCCTCGGCGACGAGCGCATCGACCTCAGCCTCCTCCCCATCGGCGACGGCCTCACGCTCGCCCGGAAACGCTGACCGGTGGAGGAGCACCGGTTCCGCACCGCGCGGAGCGCGCGCTACTTCACGCTCGGCGATCCCGGTCCGCAGGTGTCCGACCTCTGGATCGCATGTCACGGATACGGGCAGCTCGCCCGGGATTTTCTCACGGGCTTCGAGACCATCGCTGCGGCCGCGCGCCTGATCGTGGCGCCCGAGGCGCTCAGCCGTTTCTACACCGGGACTCCGGACGCGCGCCAGCCGGGCGCACGCGTCGGCGCATCGTGGATGACGCGCGAAGACCGGCTCGCGGAGATCGACGACCAGGTGGAATATCTCGACGGTCTCGCGGGTGACCTCCTGGGCCGGATTTCAGCGCAGCCGCGCATCCGGGTGCTCGGATTCTCGCAGGGAGTCTCGACGGTCTGTCGCTGGATCGCATTCGGAAAGACCCGGCCTGCCGAGGTCGTTCTCTGGGCGGGCGAGATTCCGGCGGACCTCCCCGATTCGCTGCTCCAGGAGCGTCTCGGCGGAATCGCCGTTCACCTCGTGTCGGGCACGCGGGACCGGCTCGTTCCCGACGCCCTCGCAGCACATCAGGAAGCGCGGCTGCGGAAGGCCGGCGTCGAGCCACGAACCCACCGATTCGATGGCGGTCACCGTCTCGACCGGGGGATCCTGGCGGCGCTCGGCACCGGCCGCTGAGCCGGGCCTGCCACGCGGACCGCTGGATCAGCGAACCGTCGCGGGGCAGAGGCGGATGTCCCGAGCATCCGGCGGGCGCTGCCGTACCGATCTGTAAGTCTCGCTCTCCCAATCCCTTACATCATGTCATATTGGCAGATATCTGCGGTATGACGATTGCTCCCGCGCATCCCGTCACAGGTGTCGGCGCGCCGAGGCGCTCTCGTCACCGCGCACCGCTCACCCTCTGGTGTGGTGGAAGAAAGGAATCGACATGGCTTCGAAGATCATCGGCATCGACCTGGGCACGACGAATTCCGTCGTCTCCGTCATGGAAGGCGGCGACCCGGTCGTCATTCCCAATGCCGAAGGCGGCCGGACGACCCCGTCCGTGGTGGCCTTCACGAAGGACGGCGAGCGGCTCGTCGGGCAGGTAGCAAAGCGTCAGGCGGTCACGAACCCGAAGCAGACGATCTTCTCGATCAAGCGCTTCATGGGCCGCCGGATGAACGAGATCACGGAGGAGACGAAGCACGTCCCCTACAAGGTCGAGAGCGGGCAGAACGGCCTCGCTTCGGTCGAGATCCAGGGAAAGAAGTACACGCCCCCC
>DASTUP010000023.1:0-3423 GCA_035759585.1 Gemmatimonadales bacterium
CCAGAAGGGATACGCCGGGACGACGATGGAGGAGATCGCCGCCGCGGCGGGGCTCACGAAGCGCACGCTCTACAACAACTACGCCGACAAGGACGCGCTCTTCACGGGGATCGTATCGAACGTGGGGAGCTATGCGGATGCGTTCGCGGTCGGCGTGCGCGAGGCGCTCGGCGCCGCGGCCACGCCGCGCGCCCTCCGCGCCGCGCTCGACGGACTCGGCCGACGCCTGGCGCTCGGCATCGTGCGTCCCGAGGTGGTCGCGATCCGGCGGCTCCTGATCGGCGAGTCGCGCACTTTCCCCGCCCTCGCCAAGGCGTACTTCGACCGCGCGCCCGGCCAGGTGATCAGCACGCTCGCGGCGGGATTCCGCCGCCTCGATCGCGCGGGCGCTCTTCGCGTTCCGGATGCGCGCCGGGCGGCGGCGCAGTTTGCCTATCTCGTGGCCGGCGAGCTGCTCGATCGCGCGGTCCTCACCGGGGAGATTCCGGCGGAACGCGAGATCGTGGCGGGGGCGCGGGAGGGAGTGGAGACGTTCATGGCAAGATACGGCGACTGAAGCGAAGCCACTGCTTCAATCGCAATTCGGGTCGATGACGCCACGCGCTGATCCCGCATCACGGCTCCGCGCGCAACCCCATGCGCTGCAGCAGCGCCGCCCACCGGGGATCGGCGTGCAGGGGCGCCAGCGCAGGCGTCACGCCGATCCCCGCCAGGAACGAGCTCCGCTCGCGAAAACTCCGCTCCAGCAGCGCGAACGCCGCATCGCGATCGCCGAGGGCCGCGTAGGCCATGGCGGCATGAACTGCGAGCCGGCCCTGCCGCTCCGGGCGCGAGAGCACGCTTGCGAGAATCTGTTCGGCTTCCGCGCGGTGTCCCGCCACGGCATGCGCCCAGGCGAGATGCGCAGAGTCGCGCGGGCCGCTCAACGCGGCGGCGCGCTCGAGCGCGGCGATCGCTTCGTCGTACATCCCCTTCTGCACGTATGCATGGCCGAGCTGCTGGTGCGCGAGGTCGAGGCGGGGATCGAGCGAGATCGCCTGGCGGAGCACCGCAATGGCGCTGTCCGGCTTGCCGGCGCTGACATAGATCCTGCCCAGCAGGTTCGGCACGACGGGAGCGAGCGGGTCGCTCACGCGCGCGCTGTCCAGCTGCGCGATCGCCTCGCCGAATCGTCGCTGGGCGCTCAGGCAGACGGCGAACGGCAGGCGGGCAAAGATGTAGCCGGGGTCCTCGGCGATCGCGCGACGGAAGCTGCGCTCGCCCGCTGCCCAGTCCAGCTCGTGAATGCAGAGCACGTGGCCGAGCGATGCGTGCGCCGCCGCGAGCGTGCCGTCGAGCGCGAGTGCGCGCAGCGCCGCGACTCGCGCGAGCGGCATCTCGACCAGCGGCTCGCCGTACCCGAAGATGGCCAGCCGGGCGCGGGCATCGGAGAGGCCGGCCCAGGCCGGCGCGAGCGTCGAATCCCGGCGGATCGCGTCCTCGAAGTGCCGCACCGCGCTCCGGACTCCGTCGGGCCCGAAGTCGGTGTTGAATACGTACCTGCCTCGGAGATAGAGCTCATAGGCAGCGGAATCTTCGGTGGCGGTGCGCACGAGCCGGGCGCTGGACGCGCCGAGCTCGACACGAAGGGCCGCGACGATCTCGCGCGCGATCGCTTCCTGGACCGCCAGCGCCGCTCCCCCTTCCCGGTCGTATGCGTCGGCCCAGAGGACGCGGCCGTCCGCGGTATTCACGAGCTGGACGCGCACCTTGAGGCGGTTCCCCTCGCGCCGTCCGCTGCCCTCGAGCACCGTCGCCACGCCGAGCGTATCGCCGATGACTCGCGCATCCAGCGCCCGGCCCTTGAGCGCGAACACCGAGGTGCGGCCGACGACCCGCAGCGCCCGCACCGATCCCAGCGTGCCGATGAGCTCGTCGGTAATGCCGTCGAAGAGCGGATCGTCGGCCGCGTTGCCGGAAGTATTCGCAAAGGGGAGCACCGCGATGGACCGGTCCGCGGGCCCATCCGGCGAACGTCCGATCCGGATGACCGCGAGCGCGAGCGCGATGACGGCGAGCAGTGCGCTCCCGATCATCCAGGGTCTGCGCGACGGGGAACGCCGGAGCGGCACCGCCGGCGGACCCGGCGAACGGCCTCCTCCGGAAGCATCGGCCAGCGCGAGAGCGAACTCCCGCGTGCTTCCGAACCGGTCGGCAGGCAGCTTCTGCAGGGCCGTCCGCACCGCATCCGAGACATGCGGCGGCACCGTCTTCCTGAGCGCCGTGACGTCGGCCGGCTCCGTGGTCATCACCCTGGCGACGATCGCCTGCGCCGTCGGCCCGCTGAAGGGCGGCTCGCCGGTGAGCATCTCATAGGTGACGCACCCTAGCGCGTACACGTCGCTCCGCGCGTCGATCTCGCGCTCGCCCATCGCCTGCTCGGGGCTCATGTACTGCGGCGTGCCGAGGCTCATCCCGGTCTCGGTCATCCGCGTGCCTGCCTTGCTGGCGGCGAGCGCGATGCCGAAATCCGCCATCAGGGCGCTGCCGTCGTGCAGGAGAATGTTCTCGGGCTTGACGTCGCGGTGGATGACACCGTTGCGATGCGCGTAATCGAGCGCGCCCGCAATCTCGCGGGCGATGCGGACCGCCTCGGCGATCGGGAGCTGTTTTTCTTTCGTGAGCCGCTCGCGCAGGGAGATCCCCCGCACGTAGGGCATCACATAGTAGAGGAAGGAATCGGCGACGCCCGAATCGAACAGCGGGAGGATGTGCGGGTGCTGCAGGTTGGCCGTGGTCCGGATCTCGGAGAGGAAGCGTTCCGCGCCGATCACGGCCGCGAGCTCCGGCCGGAGCACCTTCACCGCCACCTGCCGATCATGCCGGAGGTCGTGCGCCAGGTAGACGGTGGCCATGCCGCCGGCGCCGAGCTCGCGCTCGATCCGGTAGCGGTCCGCCAGTGCCTCGCGGAGGCGGTCCTGGGGAAGGGTCACTCGAGGGTCCGGCTACCCGATCCGCCTCGGCGCCACGAACCTTCGCGACTGCCTCTCATACGCATGCGTGAGCGCCAGCACCTGCGCATCCTCACCCGGCAGGCCGACGACCGAGAGATTGAGCGCCGGCATTCCATCGGCATCGTATCCTGCCGGCACCGAGACCTCGGGCAGGCCGAGCCAGTTACCATACCCGAGCGCCGTGCGGATATCGGGCCATTCATCGGGAAGGGGAAACGCGTTGAACGGCATCGTCGGATACACCATTGCCTTTACGCCGGCCGTGCGCATCGCCCTCCCGAGTCCCGCGACCACTTCCTCCCGAGACTTCGCAAACGACTGCCCCGCCGCATCCTGTTCCATCGGCTGCCCGAAGAGCGGCTCGCACTCCTCGAACGTCCCGGGCAGCACGTCGTAGAACTTCCGGTACGCCGGATAGCCGCGACGGATC
>DASTUP010000024.1:0-3357 GCA_035759585.1 Gemmatimonadales bacterium
CTCGAGACGCAGCAGTGGGGCGACGAGCATGGCCCCAACGTCGAAACGGCGAGCGCCGAGCGGATCGAGGTGATTCGCGGCCCCGCCAGCGTGCTCTACGGATCCGATGCGCTCGGCGGCGTCATCAACGTGGTGGATCCCGAGCTTCCCGACGCACTCGGCAAGTCGCCGTTCGTGCGGGGGCAGCTCCGCGCGGCGTTCAGCACGAACACCCGGATGCCCGAGGGGACGATCATCGCGGAAGGAGCGCGCGAAGGATTCGGCTTCCGGCTCGCGGGCACCGCGCGCTCCGCCGGCAACCTGCAGACGCCGGCCGGGCCGCTGCGCAACAGCGGCATCGAAACGGTGAGCGGCTCGGGGTCGGCCGGGTTCCGCGGGACGTGGGGCGCCGCGCACCTCACGTATGCGCGGCGCAGCGAGCGGCTCGAGCTCCACGAGGACCCCGCGGAGAACCCGGATGCGACGCCTTACCAGCGCGTCTCGGATGACCGGCTCCACTTCGAGATGACGCTCCCCGTCGCGGGATCCCACTTCGACGTCGATGCGGGATACGAGCGGAACAACCGGCGGGAGTTCGAGAGCGCGGAAGCCGCAGAGATCGAGCTCGGCCTCCTCTCGGAGACCTGGACCGGTGACGTCCGGTTTCACCATACACCGGTCGGCCCGTTCGACGGGATCGCCGGCGTGAGCCTGCTCAGCAACGGCGTGGACAAGTCAGGCGAGGAAACGCTCGTGCCGGGAAGCCGCACCGACAACATCGGTCTCTTCGTCTCGGAGCAGGCGCCGCTCGGCCCGGTGACCGTATCGGCCGGGGCGCGATTCGACCATCGCCGGCTCGACGTGGATGCGGATGCGGATCTCGGCATCGGTGCCGAGCGGCGGACCTGGAATGCGGTGAGCGGGAGCTTCGGGCTCCTCTTTCACACCTCGGAGCAGACGGCGGTCGTTCTCAATGTCGGCCGGGGCTTTCGCGCGCCGTCGACCTTCGAGCTCTTCTCGAATGGCGTGCACGAGGGAACCGCCCGATTCGAGCGCGGAAACCAGGCGCTCGAGAACGAGACGTCACTGAACACCGACCTGGCTTTCCGGGTGCAGTCGGAGCGTGTGAGCGCGGAGATCGGTGGCTTCGTGAACCTCGTGGACAACTACATCTATCCCCGGCCGACCGGCGTCGAGGATCCGGAGAGCGGGTTCGAGATCCACGACTACACGCAGGGAAATGCACGGCTTTACGGGCTCGAGGCGGTGGCGGAGTATCACCCGACGCCTGCGCTGCACTTCCGGGGCACGGCGGACTACGTGCGGGGCCAGAACCGCGACCTCGACGTGCCCCTGCCGTTCATTCCGCCACTCCGGGTCACCTACGCCGTGCGCGTCGAGGCGCCGCCGGTGGGGCCGATCGCCGGCCCGTACGTCTCGGCTGAAGGGGAGTCGAACCTGCGCCAGACCAATCCCGATCCGCAGGACTTCGCGCCACCGGGCTATTCGCTGGCGCACATCGGGGGAGGATTCGGTATTCCGGTCGGCGAGCGGACGATCGCATTCGACGTCCAGATCCGGAATCTCTTCGATACGACCTATACCAGCTTCCTCAGCCGGTACAAGACGTGGGCGTTCGACGCGGGAAGGAACGTCATCTTCCGGGTGAGCACCGACCTCTAGCCGGCGCTCAGTGCGGACGGCGCGTGATCGTCACCATGTAGGGACCGAGCACGAAATCGCCTCGGGACTTCTGGTAGAGGCCGAGGAATACGGGCACCGACTGGCCGGGCGCGATCCAGTAGAGTGAGCCGCTGAATGCGTCGTACGCCGTGTAGTCCACCCGGCTCGGCAGCGGCCCGCCCGATTCGCTGCCGCTCACCCGCAGCTCGAAATCCACGGGGGTGAGCGGGGCCGTCAGGTTGCCGCCGGCGTTGGCGAAGGTGGCGTCGATGCGCACGCCGCCCTTGTTGACCTCGATTCCGCTCACCGGGAATCCGGCTTCGGTGGTCGCGGTATAGACGAAGCCGTCGATGCGCGCGTTCATGCGGAGCGGCGCGCGGGCGGCCGGCTGCTCGACCGGCTCGGGGATGAATGGTTCCTCGCCGGCACAGGCGGCGAGGAAGAACGGAAGGGCGAGGAGCGCGATACGGCTCCCGCGGGCACGCGTGGCCATCGATGCCTCCGGTAACCTGCCTCCTTTACGTTACGGGCGGATCACACGTTGGCAAGGCCGGGCCCATTTCAGCGCCGCGGCGCCCGCTTCCAGCCGGGAACCATCGGTGCCGGCGCGACGGCGTCCCGCCTGAGCAGCTCCAGCCAGGGCGCCACCGCCGCGGCGAGTCCGCGCGCCGTATCCTCGTCGCTGCCGCCGAACATCCCTTCCTGCCGCGACACCAGCATCATCGCACCGATCACCCGCCCCGCCACGCGCAGCGCGACGATGAGATCGGTGCGGCCGGCCTGGTCGGCGATGATGGCCGACGTTTCGCCGCGCACGACGCGCCCGAGCGGCGTCTCGCCGGTCGCGACCTGCGGGAGATCCGGAAGCGGCCGGCGCTCTCCCGGCTTGAGCATGGCCACCCGGCTGGGGTCGCCAAGCACGAGGGCGAACCAGATCTCGTCGAAGCCGATCATGGCCGACGCCTCCGACTCGATCCGCCGGGTCGCTTCGGCCGGATCGCCGACGGTAGCGAGCGTCTCGAGCACGCGCGCCATGCGCGAGGGGAGGCTGCGCTGGGCCGCCACGTGACCGCGCAGCACCTGCAGGTGTCCCGCCATCACGAATGCGTCGATGCGCGGCGCGATCACGGACGCAACGCGCTCGAGGATCGTCGCGTCCTCGTCCGCGTAGCGATGATCGTCGGCACTCGAGACGAGGAGACAGCCGATCGCGCGGTCGGACATCGCCAGCCGGACACCGATCGCGGAGCGCGCAGGCGGGGCGCCTGGCGCGGGGGGAAGCACGAGCGGCTCACCGGGAAGGCCGGCGAGCACCATCGGCTCGCGCCGCTCCACGAGCGACACGAGATCCACGTGGGCGCCCGAAACGATGAGATCGGGATCGCCCCAGAGCGGACCGCCCGGGTGCTCGCCGATGCGATACCACTGCGCCAGGAATCGCGGATCGGTTCCTCTCGGAAGGGCAGGTGGCCCAGGTCGCAGGATTCGCCGGGGTTGCACTGGACATCAGCGACTTTCCCACCCGGCATCCCTACGGGCTCGGGCTGTGGCAGAACCACATCGAGCGCATCCTGGCTGGCTGGGTCCGCGAGCTGGGGGTGCCGATCCACTACGGCACCGAGGTCACCGGTTTCGTGCAGGACGACACCGGCGCCGACGTCGAGCTGTCCGACGGCCGATCGCTACGTGCGGAAT
>DASTUP010000025.1:0-13421 GCA_035759585.1 Gemmatimonadales bacterium
AAGACTCCGTAAAGTCCCTTGTGGATGTGCCGCTTGATCGGGACCGTGTGGCAGTGATAGAGCTGGAGCCCGGCCGGCTCCGCATCGAACTCGTAGGTGTAGCTCCCGCCCGAAGGCACCATCTCGAAGGCGCCGTCCATGTTGGCCGGGTGAATCCCATGGAAGTGGACGGAATGCGGATGACTTCCGCGATTGACGAACCGCACGCGAACCCGATCTCCCTCGGTGCAGCGGAAGGTCGGGCCCGGCACCTGCCCGTTGTAAGTCCACGCAGGATAGAACACGCCCGGGGCCACCTCGATTTCCCGGTCTTCCGCGGTCAGCTCGTATTCGCGGAGCACCTGGCCGGTGGGAAGACGGGATTCCTTGCCCATGTCGAAGTGCGTGAGGAACGCGGTCGGATCGAAGGCGCCGGGACGGATGTCCCCGACCGCCATCATGTCGTGGTGCGTCGCATGGTCGGCGGGGATGGCGCTCCGCGCCTGCTGCAGCGCGAGGGCGCTTCCGCCCGTGGCGAGCCCTACGCCGCCAAGCGCGCCGGCCGCGAGAAGGCGCCGGCGGGTGATCGGCTGGGCGAGCGGACCGGGGGAGCTCGAATCGGGATCCATGCTCACTCGCTCCCCGCCGTGGCACAAAGGAGATGGCGCGCGACTTCGGGACCGATCACCTGCTCCACCTCCGCAAGCCGGATGGTGATCGGCCCGTTGAACGGCTGCCGCTCGAGGATCGTGACCGCGACTCCAGGCAGAAGCCCGCGCTCGGCGAGATGCCGCAGAAGCTCCGGATTCTCGGCGCCGACCCGGCGGATCGAGAACTCGATGCCCGACGGCAGCTCCGACAGCGGAACGACGTCCTCTTCGACCATCGAGCCATCGGCGGCAGGGATCGGGTCTCCGTGCGGGTCGCTGGTCGGATGCCCCAGTGCCGCGGCCATGCGCTCGACGAGCGTGTCCGACACCGCATGCTCCAGCCGCTCGGCTTCGTCATGGACGGTGTCCCAGCTGTAGCCGAGCGTGGCGACGAGATACGACTCGATCAGCCGGTGGCGACGAATCATCCTCAGCGCGACGCGCCGCCCCTCGTCGGTCAGCTGCGCTCCCCGATAGGGCGCATGGTCGAGGAGCCGCTGCTCCGACAGGCGCTTGATCATCCCGCTTACCGATGCCGGCGAGAGGTCGAGTGCCTGGGCAATCTCGCTCGTGCCGGCGGATCGGCCTTCGGGCGTGAGGCGGTAGATGGTCTTGAGATAGTCCTCGACAGACCGCGTAAGTGAATCCCCTGCCTGTGCTGCGTTCATGCGAATCCAGATTTTAGTGTTGACTAATTCTGAGAATTGTCGTCCCTAATGTCAAGGGTCAGGATAAAAAAGAGGCGCCACCGAAGTGGCGCCATGGCGACAGCAGACCGTTAGCCCGGTCGAGCAATCCGGTCCAGAAGGTCCCGGAGGATCCGCTCGGTCATCCCCCAGACGACGCCCTCGGGCGTGGCGAAGGCCGGCGTCACCCGGGAGGCGCCCGCCGCCTCTACCACGACCTCCGAACGCCACTGGCCTCGCAGCTCCTCCAGCGACAGCCACGTCGCCGACGCCACCTCGTCATTGAGGCTGAGGACGGGCGCGGCGTCCAGGCGGAAAACGTGAGGCCGTACGGCGATGGGCGGCAGAACCCGGGTCCGCGGCACGACGTCCTCGAGCACGCCCAGGAGCCTGCTCCGGTCCAGCCGGATCCCGACTTCTTCGGCGGTCTCCCGGATGGCCGTCGTGACGAGGTCGGCGTCATCCGGCTCGCGACGGCCGCCGGGGAGCGCCATGTGGCCGGACCAGGGATCGCCCTCTCGATGCGCGCGCCGGATGACCAGCACCGAATCGGGATCCGGAGTGAGGATGAGGGCGACCGAGGCCCAGAACAGGCCGGGCTCGTCGGGTACGACCGAAAAGGCGGCGCCGAGCCGGCTCGCGAAAAGGCGGTCGGAGGTCAGTGGGCGTGCGAACGGCAGCTGCCGCCACAGCATCCGCCGGCGGCCGGCGCGGAGGCGGGAGCCTGCTGCCCCGCGGCAGACGCAGCCGGGCGCGCGGTCACCGACATGAGCCGTTCGACATTGCCGCTGCCGCAGGTGCATGTGACGGTGGCGGATCCGCGCACGAGCCGCTCGAAGCGACCGCCGCAGGCGGTGCACTGATAGTCGTATATGGGCATGGCCGGAGATTCGCGACTGGTCCGAACGGCGTCAAGTGGATCGAAGCAGCGCGCTCGCCAGGAACTGCAGTGTCGCATCGAAAACGAGATCGACCGCGGGCACGGGGGGATTCCACGGATGCGCAGCCCCGAACGTGTGGCCGGTACCTTCGACGGGAAGCCACGTGGTGAGCTCGGGACCGGCGGCGTGCGCGAGCCGCTCTCCCTCCGCGACCGGAACCGACTCGTCGGCCGTCCCGTGCACGATCATCCAGGGCACGTCGATCCGGTGCGCCGCCGCCATGATGTCGAACCGGTCGTCTCCCGACTCGGCCTCGTCGAGGAGGGCAGTCCCGACCGGAATCCGCTGCCCGGTCCTGGCATTGACGACCTCGAGACTTCCTTCGGCGCGCCAGCGACGGCGAGTCTCCTCGTCCCAGCGATCGATCCGGCTGATTCCCGCCCACGTGACCAGCGCATGGACCTGATCGTCGCCCACCGCGTGCAGCAGTGCGATCCCTCCACCGCGCGAGTGCCCGACGAGCCCGAGCGTCGAGGGCGGCGCCGTGCCCAGCTCGCCGCGAAGAAGCGCGCCGATCACGGTTGCGGTGTCGCGGAGCTCCGCACCATAGGTGTTCCGGGCAAACCGCTCCGGATGCGCGGGTTCGCCCGCCGCGTCGACGCCGCTCCCGCTCAGATTGAAGGTCACCGCCGTCATGCCCGCCCGGGCGACCCGCTCCGCGAACGATGGAAAAAATCCCCAGTCCTTGAATCCCTTGAACCCGTGGATCACGACGACCGCCGGTCTCGGCGTCGCGCGGCCACCCGCGCGCACGTCGACATGGAGCGGGCCGAGCACGCCATCGAGCTCGTGACGGGTCAGCGAGGGTGTAGCCATGCCGAAGCGTAGGTGAAGGGCCGTCCGTGGCAAGCCCGGCGGCGGGACCGCCTCCGCAACCTTCCGGATTGACCCGGCCGAATAATTCCTATAAGATTTGTCAGTTATTAATTGATAGTCATTCTCAACTACATTAACAGGATCTAAATCGGTGCCTTCCCGGAAGATGTGGGTACGCTTCGGCTTTGTGTGTTCCCTCCCGATCGTTCCCATGCCGCTGCTGGCGCAGCAGGCCGATTCGGCTGATGCCCGGCCGGTCGAGGTCGATGAGATCGTCGTGACCGCCGAGCGGGGCCGAGGCCGCGCGTCGGACGCGGCGGCTGCGGTGCGGAGTCTCGGACGGGCGGATCTCGAACGGCGGGCCGGCAGCGACCTTACAACGATCCTTCGCGACGTTCCCGGCGTGCAGATCGATCCGGTTGTCGGATCCGGCGCCGGCGTCATCCTGCAGGGCCTCGGATCGGATCGCGTGCTCGTGCTCCTCGACGGGGCACCGATCGCCGGCCGGATCGGTGGCGAGTTCGACATCTCGCGCATTTCACCCTCGCAGCTGGAGCGGGTGGAGATCGTCGAGGGACCGCAGTCGACGCTGTATGGGTCGACGGCGCTGGGGGGAGTCATCAATCTCCTGACCCGCCGGAATGACGGCCGCCGCCTCGAGGTGGCGTCACAGGTCGGCTCGCTCGGACAGCAGGATTTCCGGGCTCGCGGCGCGGGCAGCTTCGGAGGCCTGACCGGATCACTCGATCTCGGCCGGCGCACTACCGAGCTGGTGCCGGGCAAGATCGAGACGACGCCCGGCTCTGCCGGCCGCTGGGACGGCATGGCGCGCGTCGGCGCTCCCCTCGGGACCGGCGCGCTCGATGCACGTTTCCTCGCGGTCGTCGAGGAGCAGCAGTACGAGACGTCTTCCCGCGGCACCGTGTCGAACAGCTTCAACGACAACTGGCAGTACGATGCGCTCGTGAGCGCGACGCTCGGTGAGGCGGCCCGCACCGAGCTCAGGCTGCACGGGAGCATCTACAACCACCGCTTCGTTTCCTCGCCGGGCGCGCGGGAAGACGGCACGCCCGAATGGGACCGCCAGCGCCTGCTGGATGCTGAAGTGATCCGCCGCGGCGTGGCCGGAACGCATCGCTGGCTGGTCGGCGTGAAGGGAGAGCGGGAGTGGCTCGAGAGCGGCCGCATCGAAGGCGCCGAGCGTGCCGGCTCCTCGGCCGCCGGTTTCGGCAGCGCCGACTGGATGCTCGCGCCCTGGCTCCGGAGCACCACGGGCGTTCGCGTCACGGCGAGCGATCTCTGGGGGACCGACGTCGCCCCTCGCGTATCGGTCGTGGCCTATGCGCCCGAGGGGGTCTACGTGAAGGTCGGCGGTGCGCGCGGCTTCCGGGCGCCGTCCTTCAAGGAGCTCTACACCAACTTCACGAACACGCGTGGCGCAACGTACACGGTGCTGGGTGACCCGTCGCTCGAGCCGGAATATTCATGGAACGCGAGCGCGGAGATCGGGCGCACGTCGGGATCGACGCGCGTATACGTGCGCGGTTTCCAGAACTGGCTTCGCAACTTCATCGAGACGTCGCTCGTGGACCCGGCGACGAGCACGTTCCGCTACCAGAACGTGGCGCGCGCGCGGACGGCCGGGCTGGAAGCCGGTGGCGCCCTGACGCGCGGGATCGTCTCCGCGACCGCATCGCACGCCTACCTCGACACCGAAGACGAGACCACGGGCGAGCCGCTCCTCGGCCGCTCCGCGCACATGACCCGCGCGGCGCTCACCGTGCGTCCCGGCCCGGCATCGCTGACCGGCGAGATCGTTCACTCGAGCAGCGTGCCGCTGCAGCGCAGCGCGGCGGGAACGCAGTATCAGGATGCGTACGCGCGGATCAACCTCTCGGCAAGCGCTTCGCTCTTCGACGACGCGCGAGTCACGCTCGGCGTCGACAACGTCGCCGACGTGCGCCCGGCGGGCGCAGCGACCTTTCTCGGCCGCCGGTGGTTCGGTGGACTCTCCTGGGGAATCTCATGGTGAACAGGTTCTGCGCAGTTGTGGCGCTCATCGCGGTGTCGCCGGTGGCCCTGCCGGCACAGGAGGGGCTGCTCGTGGTCGCGCACGGCGCGGGGCTCGAGTGGAACGATCGGGTGCGGGAGACCGTGGCCCAGGTGAAGTGGGACGGCCCGGTCGCGCTGGCCTTCCTGATGGGCCAGGAAAAGGAGACCGCAGGATGGAACGCGGCGGTCGAGAAACTGACGGCGCAAGGCGCCCAGCGCATCGTCGTCGTGCCGCTCATGGTGTCGAGCTACGGCAGTCACTACCGCCAGATCAGGTACTACGCCGGCGAGCTCACCGAGCTTCCGGCCGAGCTCGCGTCGCACGACCACGGCACGCACGTGGCGCCGAATGTTCCGATGCGCGTGACCGCAGCGCTCGACGATGCGCCGGAGCTCGCGGCCGCGCTCGGCGCCCGCTGGGCCGAGCTCGACGAGGTGGACCGGCGCCGCCCGCTTCTCCTCGTGGCGCATGGGCCGAACGATTCGGCGGATGCCGTCAAGTGGATCGCGCACATCGGTGAAGTGAGCGAAGGGCTCCGCGCGCGCACGCGAAGCGATCTTCACGTGGCGCTGCTGCGTGACGACGCCCCGCCCGAGGTGCGCAAGGCGGCCGTTGCCGCGATGCGCGACACGGTACTCGCCATGGCCGAGCGCGCGGCGGATTCCGTCGTGGCGATGCCGGTCATGATATCGTCGGGATCGATCACGCGGGTCAAGATTCCCGCGGACCTGGACGGTCTTCCGATCCGCTATCGCGCCGAGCCGCTCGCGCCGAGAGTGGAGCTGGCGCGGTGGATCGAGCGGAGCGCGAAGGAATCAGCCGCCCGGGACGGCGCGACGCACCCGCACCAGGTGGGCGTGCACTCTCACTGAACCGCAGGCTCGAGCAGCTCGAGCGTTCCGGCATCCGCGTCGAGCCGGGCGCGGATGCCGATCGGAAGGGTCCACTGGTCGTCCACGTGGCCGATGGGGAAACCCATCGCCACGGGAACGCCCAGCGGGTCGAGATAATGCGAAAGCACCCGATCGAAGCCCATGGCGCCGTCCGCGCCGCGCCGGCCCATCTCGGTGAACTGCCCGACAACGACTCCCGCAATGCCGTCGAGCGCGCCCGCAAGCCGCAGGTGGGAGAGCATGCGGTCGATCCGATAGACTTCTTCGCCGACGTCTTCGAGGAAGAGGATCGCCCCGCGAAGATCGGGCAGGAACCGCGTTCCCACGAGACATTGAATCAGACTGAGATTGCCGCCGATGAGCCGCCCTTCCGCGGTGCCGGCGCTGAGCGTCGCGATCCGGTGCTCGCGGGGAACGAGCACGCCATCGGCCTGGGGCAGCCGATCGAGGAGTCCCGGGGCTTCGGGTCGCATGAGCACCCGCTCGAAATGCGCGCGGGAGAAACCGGTGAGACCATGGCGCGCGATGGGGCCGTGGAAGGCCGGGATGCCCGTCCCATGATGGAGCGCGAGCAGCAGCGCCGTGATATCGGAGTACCCGATGACTGGCTTCGGCTGGCGCGCGAACGCGGCGAAATCCACCTGATCGAGAACGCGGGTCATGCCGTAGCCGCCCCGGATGCACCAGATGGCGTGCGCCTCGGGATTGCGGAGCGCGTCGTTCAGGTCGGCAGCGCGCTCCGCATCGGAGCCGGCGAGGTAGCCGAGATGGGCATGGGCGTTCCGCCCGAGGAGCGGCTCGCAGCCGATGGCGCGCACGAGCTCTTCCGCGCGCCGCAGGTCGTCCCGCTCGAGGAGCGGTCCGGCCGGCGCAACGAGCGCGATGCGAGCGCCTGGCACGAGCATCCGGGGGAGTTTCATCGCTTTGACCCTGTTGGCCCGCGGGTGTATTCTTTCCGAGTCCCTGAAACCTGGAGCACGGCAGTGCGCGCTTCGCAGCCCGCGTTGCTCGCCGCTGGTCGTGTGATCGCTGAAACGCGCGACGAAATGGTCGCCGAGTGGCTGGATCGGCTCGGAGACCGCGTCGCTGCCGCACCCACGATACCGCGTCCGACGGTCGAGCGGGAGTTCCGCCTGATCATCGAGGTCATGTCCGAGATGGTCGGGCCCCTGCGCCGGGAGGTCCGGACCGTCTGGCAGGACGTCTGCCGGCACTACGGCAGGGTGGCATCCGCCCGCGGTCTCGCCGCCGGCGAAGTCGTCGAAGAGCTGCTCCACCTGCGCGACCTCCTCACCCGCCAGCTGGCACCGGTCCTCGCTGCCATGCGCGCCCGCCAGGGCATGGCAATCATGCTCCGGCTCAATCGCGTGCTCGATCACGGTGTCGCCGTGGCCGTCATCGGCTATACCGATGCCCTCGTCGCCTCCCTCATCGGGCGTGACGGTGTGCCTTATACCGGGTCCGAAGTCGATCCCGGTGAAGTCGAGCGCCAGCTCGACTCGTTCGACGCGGCGCTCGCCGCCATCAACCGCAGGCAGTAACCGGGCCGCCGATGGCGCCCGCCGACCTCCTCCCCGCCCTTCCCTGGGCGGTCCCATTTCTTGCCTTCGTGCGGCTCGCGGTCAGGCGGCCCGCTCTCGCCGCGGAATCGCCGGCCGATCCTCGCGCGCATCGCGTTTCCGTCGTCATTCCGGCCCGCAACGAAGCCGCGACGATCGAGACCGTCGTTCGATCGGCGCTGGCCACGGCGCACGCGAACTTCGAAGTCCTCGTCGTCGACGATCGCTCCACCGACGCGACGGCTGCAATCGTCGAGCGCCTTGCCCAGAGCGACTCGCGGCTCCGGCTCGTGCATGGCGCCGACCTTCCGCCCGGCTGGTACGGCAAGCCGTGGGCGTGCGTGCAGGGATGGCGCGCCGCAACCGGCGACGTGCTGCTCTTCACCGATGCCGACACGCGTCACTCTCCGATGCTCGTCCCGCATGCGCTCGGCGCACTCGATGCCGGGCGGGGAGCGGTCATCACGGTCAGTCCGCATCAGCGCTGCGTGACGTTCTGGGAGCGCGTCATCATGCCGCAGATCTGGCTGCTGCTCGGCGTGCGCTAT
The DNA here is from genome assembly GCA_035759585.1 of Gemmatimonadales bacterium. Lineage (GTDB taxonomy): Bacteria > Gemmatimonadota > Gemmatimonadetes > Gemmatimonadales > GWC2-71-9 > CAMLLJ01. Next base: position 8,126 of record DASTUP010000025.1, read on the forward strand.
CATCCGGCGGCAGTCAGTCGCGCCCGGCGCGCCCGGGACGTCATCGCGAACGGCCAGTTCATCCTGATGCGGCGCAGCTCCTACGAGACGCTCGGCACCCACGAAGCGGTTCGGCACGAGGTTGCCGAGGACCTCGCGCTCGCGCAGCTGGCGCATGCGCGCGGACATCGGGTCTGGTTCGCGTTTGCGACGGAATTGATGGAGACGCGGATGTACCACGACCTGCCCCACATCGTCGAGGGGTGGTCGAAGAACCTCTACATGGGCGGGCGACGGTCGTTCCCCGATGAGCCGCTGCTCGCAGCGCTCGTTCCGGTGGCACTCGGCGGGGCGATGCTATTCTGGCTCATCCCGATCATCATCCTCCTCCTGACCGGAGCCGGGGTAGTCGCGGCCTCCCTGGCGGCGCCCGCGCTGGCCGCCATCGGCATCTCGAGCGTCTTCTGGGCATTCGTATCGATGGGAATGCGGATTCCACCCTGGTACGGCCCCGCATATCCGCTCGGCGCGCTCGCCGTCCTCTACATCATCGCCCGCTCGACGTGGCGCGGCGCCGGGAAGATCGAATGGAAGGGGCGTTCCTACGGGACTGGAGATGCGGGCGTTACGTCTCCAGAACCTCGCGAACCTTGATCGCGAGCTCCTCTGCGGTCCAGGGCTTTCGCAACAGTGGCGGCGCCGCCTTGTCGTCGGGTTCCGCGACCTCGATCATCTCGGATGGCGTTCCGCCGTATCCGCTCGAGAAGAGGAACTTCGCAGGATGTCCATCGGCACGGAGCGCCTCGTACAGCGCGCGGCCATTGCGCCGGGGCATCATGATGTCGGAGAGCACCAGGTCCACGCGCGCCCCCGCCCTGAGGGTGCCGAGCGCCTCGTCGCCGTCCGCGGACTCGAGAACGGTGTAGCCGAGACGCTGCAGGATGCGCACTGCGGCAGTGCGCAGCGCTGGCTCGTCCTCGACCACGAGGAGCGTCTCTGTCCCGCGCGGCAGCTGGACGGGCGCAGGCGTCGGATGACTCTGGCGGCGAATTCGCGCGACGCCGGGGAACCGGACGGTCACGGTCGTTCCCACGCCCCGCTCGCTCGTGAGCTCGATGGATCCCTGCTGCTGGCGCACGAGCCCGTATACCATGGCGAGCCCGAGCCCGCTTCCCTGCGCAGGCGGCTTGGTGGTGAAGAAGGGATCGAAGACCCGGGCACGCACGTCCTCGCTCATGCCGTGGCCGGTGTCTTCCACGACGACCCACCCGTGCAGTCCCTCCGGCGCCCGTAAACCGACGGGCGCTTCGCGCGAGACGCTGACGATGAGCCGGCCACCGCCGGGCATCGCGTCCCGGGCGTTCGTGGCGAGGTTGATCAGGATCTGCTCGAGCGCAACGCGGTCCGCGCGCACGCCCACGCGCTCGGCCTCCCCCCGGCGCTCGACGGCGATGTTGCTCGGCAGCAGCCGCCGCAGCGTGCCGAGTATCTCGTCCACCGCGACCGCGAGGTCGAGCGGCTCGATCTGCAGCGGAGACTGCCGGCTGAACCCGAGCAGCTTCCGGATCATTTCCGCACCGCGGTGTGCCGCCCGCCGGACCTCGGCGAGATCCGCGTGCACTCCCTCGAGCTCCGACGGCACCGCCTGCCGGGCGAGGTCCGCGTTGGCCACGACGGTGGCCAGCACGTTGTTCAGGTCGTGCGCGATGCCCCCGGTGAGCTGTCCCACCGCTTCCATCTTCTGCGCCTGCCGCAGCTGCTCCTCGAGCGCGCGGCGCTCGCTCACATCGCGTACCACGCTCTGAATCATCCCGTCCTCCCGGAGGCGCGAGGAGATCTCGACGGGGAGGAGCGTTCCGTCCTGCCGCCGCAGCCGCGCGACTTCCAGGACGGTTTTTCCGGGCGCGAGCTCCTCCGACTGCTGCACCGGACCCGATCGATCGAGTGGGGCACGAAGGTCGGCCGGCCGAAGGGCGAGGAGCTCTCCGCGCGAGTAGCCGAGCATCTCGCATCCCTTCGCATTCACATCGAGATACCGGCCGCCGGGCTCGGCAAGAAAGATCCCGTCCGAGGCCTCATCGAGGAGTGTGCGATACCGCTGCTCGCTCCGCATCTGCGCGCGCCATGCGAGGCGGAGCGTCGAATAGAGGAGGGCGGCGGTACCGGCGATGAAGCCGATTCCCTTGTAGGTCTGGAACCGGGTAACCGCCTCGGCGCCGAGTGGTCCCGCGAACGCCTCGGCGGCGCGGTCGGAAAAGAGGATCCACGCTGCTCCGCCCACGAAATAGAGGAGTGCGATCGATCCAGGTGTGAGGTACTCGTGTGCCCGCAGCCCCGCTCGCGGCCATCGCATCCAATCCGCTCCTGCGTCGTACCGCGCCTCGGCGCGGGTGAAAGGTTATCACTGTGGACGGGCGCGATGAGAGAGTACGGCATCTCCCTCCCGGGCCCCGATGTCTCTCGCATCCGTGCTGCGCGCCACCGGCGCCCTTACCGATCTGCCACGCCTCGTTGCCGAGCTGGGGCACGAGCCGCTCTGGGAGGAGCTCCCACCCTGGCCGGACGTACTCCGGGCCGCAACCGTCGGCCGGCACGGACGCTTCCTGTGGATCGGCGCAGAGAGCGGCCGGCCAGTCAGCGAAGTTGTCCGCGGAATCGCGAAACGCTTTTCGAGTAATGGATGTGCTGCAGGGGTGCTTGTAGTCTACCCTGCCGGCCGCGAATTGGGGATAGCCGCCGGATTCGGGGAGCCGACCGTCCTGCGGATAGGTCTCGACGGGCCGGCGCCGGTGGCGCTCGCCTCCCTGCGGCGCCTTTCCGGCCTTCCGCCCCGGTCGGCTGCCGCTTTCGCCGCGCGCGCGGCGGACGCGCTCGCCGGCCGCGGAATCGGTCACGAGTTCTTCCGCCAGTTTCGAACCACCGTGGAGCTGGCAGCGGGGGCGGTGGCCGGCCGGGCCCTCAGGGACCCGTCTCACCGGCGATCGCTCGCGCTGCTTCAGCTCACCCGCGTTCTGTTCCTCTATTTCGTGCAGAGCCGCGGATGGCTCGATGGGCGGCTCGACTTTCTCCGCCGGGCGGTGGACGAATGCCTCATGCGGCGCCGGTCGCTGCAGCGGCACCTCTTCGATCCGCTGTTTTTCGGCACGCTCAACCGATCCGTGGAGTCGCGCACCCGCGGCGTCCGATCGTTCGGAGTGATTCCGTTCCTCAACGGCGGCCTCTTCGAACCGCATCCGCTCGAGCGGCGCTACGGACCAGCGCTCCCGGATTCCGTCTGGCGCGAATCGTTCGACCGGCTCTTCGAGCGCTATCACTTCACGGTCAGCGAGTCGGAAGGGACTGCGGCGGCCGTAGCGCCGGACATGCTTGGACGGGTGTTCGAAGGCGTCATGGAACCGGCCGACCGCAAGGCGAGCGGCACATTCTACACGCCCGCGGCGCTCGTGAAAAGCCTCGTCGACGCCACGTGCGCAGCGCTCGTCGGCACGCGGCTCGGATGCCGCGATGCCGAGGCCGCGGCGCTGATCGCACTCGGGGATAGGGCTGCGCTGAATGTCCTTGCCACCGCAACGATCCTCGACCCCGCGTGTGGCTCGGGTGCGTTCCTGCTGGGCGCGCTCGAGCGAATGGCTGCCGTACGCATTGCCCTGGGAGAACCCCCTGGCACGGTGCGGCGCAGCGTGCTGCAGCGGCAGCTCTTCGGCGTAGACCTGAGCGGCATGGCGGTCCGCCTCGCCGAGCTGCGCCTCTGGCTTTCCGTCGTGGCGCACGACGACTCGGTGGATGCCTGCACCGTACGGCCGCTGCCCAACCTCGACTGCCTGGTGCGGCAGGGGGATTCGCTTCTCGAGCCCGCGTCCGCGCGCGTGACATGCTCCACGCGGCTGGCACGTGCGGCGGGCGAGACCCGGCTTCGCATCGTCACCGCCGTCGGCGCCGAAAAGGCGCGGCTCGCGTCGTCGCTGCGGAAGCTGGAGCTCACGGCGGCCGTGGAATCCGCGGACATCCGCGTGCAGCGCGCCTCGGAGCGGATCGCCGAGCTGATCCAGCTGCTCCGGGCTCCGACGCTTTTCGGCGACCGGGCCGCGCCGAGCGCCGAGCAGAGGCGGAACCTCCGCGAGCTGCGCGCCGAGCTTCGGGCCGCTCGCGCCGCGCGGCGCGCCATCGCGAGCGCTGGCGACATTCCCTGGTTCCAGTACGAGTCGCATTTCCCTGACATCATGCATCGCGGCGGCTTCGACATCGTGATCGGGAACCCGCCCTGGGTGCGCGCGGAGGAGATTCCGGCGGAAATGCGGCAGCGCCTGGCAGGCCGCTACCGGTGGTGGCGAACGCCCCAGGTCCGCGGGTTTGCGCATCGCCCCGATCTTGCCGTCGCGTTCCTCGAGCGGGCACACGAGCTGGCCGCGCCCCGTGGCGTCGTCACGCAGCTGGTTCCCGCCAAGGTGGCGACAGCCTCGTACGGCTCGGCCGCGCGGGCGTCGCTGGTCCGCGAGACCACGGTCCACGCAGCAGCAGACCTCACCGGCGAGGCTTCCGCCCGCTTCGGGGCAACCGTCTATCCGATGGCGATCATCACGAGCAGGCGCCCGGCTCCGAAGGATCACGTCGTGCGCCATTCGCTCGACCTGGAATCCGGGGGAGTCCCGCAGCATGAGCTGGACGCAGCGCCGTGGGCACCGGACCGTCGCAATGCTGGCGCCACCGCGGCGAGGCTCCGAGGCCAATTCCCACTCTTCAGCAGCCGATTTGCCTGTCGTCTCGGGGTCAAGACGGGCGCAAACGACATCTTTCTGGACCCATCCACGCCAGATACCTCCCTGTTGCGCGCCGCCATTCGCGGAAGAGACCTCGCTCCGTTCTCGATCCGGCCGGGAAGCAAGCTCCTGTGGACGCACGACGAGCACGGAACGCCGCTCGCAAGCCTTCCGGCGGAGCCGGCACGGTATCTGGCACGCCACGAAGCGCGCCTCCGCTCGCGCGCCGACTTTGCAGGTGGGCCGTACTGGACGCTCTTCCGGACGCGCGGCGCGCTCGCACCGCACCGCGTGGTGTGGTCGGACCTGGCGCGGGAGCTGGCTGCGGCAGTCCCGCCGCCGGGCGCGGTGGCCCTCAATACCTGTTACGTGATCCATGCGGCGACCGACCTCGAGGGGAACAGCGCCTGCGCATGGCTCAACTCGACCTGGATCCGTGCCGTCGCGCGACTGGTGGCGCCGCCCGCGTCCGGAGGATTCGCGCGATTCACCGCCGGCGTCGTCGGAAGTCTCCCGGCGCCCGCGGACGATCCGGAGCTCGCGCGCCTCGGCGGCCGCGG
>DASTUP010000026.1:0-4050 GCA_035759585.1 Gemmatimonadales bacterium
CGCCACATCCACAAGGGGCTCTACGGCTCCTGGATCATAGACCCCAAAGCGGGGCGGCCTGCGGCCCGCGAGTTCGTCATCATCATGAATGCCTTCGACACCAACTTCGACAACGAGAACGAGATCTACGCGGTCAATACCGTCGCGTTCCATTACCAGAAGTACCCCCTCCAGCTCCGCCGGGGCGAGCTGACGCGCATCTATCTCGTCAACATCACCGAGTTCGATCTCCTCAACTCGTTCCATCTCCACGGAAACTTCTTCCGGTTCTACCGGACGGGAACCGATCTCGAGCGCTTCGACTGGACCGACGTCGCCACGCTGGCGCAGGGAGAGCGGGGCGTGCTCGAATTCACCTACAAGCACACCGGGCCGTTCATGTTCCATGCGCATCAGAGCGAGTTCGCCGAGCTCGGGTGGAGCGGGATCTTCGACGTCCGCGAGGCCCTGCATGTCTGACCCCGCGCTTGCCGCGCCCGATGCGATCGAGCGAGCCGGGTCGCGTCGGATCCCTTCGTGGGTGCTTGGCGTCGGGCCGCTGGTGCTCCTCGCGCTCGTCGTGGCGCTCTTCCTCCGCGCGGGCCCCGTCGGCGTCTTCACGCAGGCATTTCCCCCGGTGGAAGAGCTCACGATCCAGCGCGTGACGCTTCCGGAGCCCGGCCTTCTCGAGATCAGCGTGGTGAACGGCGGGCCCGAGGCGGTCACGGTCGCCCAGGTTTTCGTGGACGATGCCTCCTGGGTGCACAGCATGAGCGGCGACCGGACGGTCGATCGGCTCGAGCGCCGCACGATTCGCGTGCCGTATCCGTGGGTCGAAGGCGAGCCGCACACGGTCACGCTCATCACGAGCACCGGCCTCACCTTTTCCGAGACGATCGACGTCGCGGTCCAGACGCCGCGCGCCGATGCGCGCTATCTCTCGACGTTCGCGCTGCTGGGCACGTATGCCGGCGTCATTCCCGTGCTCCTCGGGCTCCTCTGGCTTCCCTTCCTTCGCCGGCTCGGGCGCCGCTGGCTCGATTTCTTCCTCGCCCTCACCGTCGGGCTCCTCATTTTCCTCGGCGTCGACGCGCTCGCCGAAGCATTCGAGACCTCGGCGCGCGTTGCTGGCGCCTTCCAGGGAACCGGTCTCATCCTCCTGGGCGTCATCGGGACACCGCTCGTGCTCGCGGCGCTCGGGTCGTACCGCAGGGAGCGAGGCGCCGGGCGGACGCCGCTCTACGTCGCGACGCTCGTTGCCGTTGCCATCGGCCTGCACAATCTCGGCGAGGGCCTCGCGATCGGATCCTCGTACGCAACCGGTGAGATCGCCCTCGGAACCTTTCTCGTCATCGGGTTCCTCATCCACAACACGACGGAAGGTCTCGGGATCGTTGCGCCGCTCGGGAATGAGCGGCCCGGCCTCGTGCGGCTCCTTCTGCTCGGCGCGATAGCCGGGGTGCCGACGGTCATCGGAGCCTGGATCGGCGGTTTCTCCAGCTCGCCGCTCTGGACGACGCTCTTCTTTGCGATCGGCGCGGGAGCGATCGTCCAGGTGGTCGTGGAGCTCGGGCGCCTTCTCGTCCGCGGAAGCGCGGGCCGTGCGCTCTCGCCGTTGAATGCGGCCGGCGTGCTCGCCGGGCTGCTCGTCATGTACGCGACCGGCGTGGTGGTGGGCGGATGAGCAATCGCTTCGCGGGTCTTGCGCCGCTGCTGTGTGCGACTCTCTGCATGGCCGCCGTTGCGGGCACGCGCGCCGCCGCGATCGCGCAGGCGCCGATCCAGGACAACAGCTTTCTCATCGAGGAGGCCTACAACCAGGAGCGCGGCGTCGTCCAGCACATAAGCACGCTCGACCATGCCGGTCCGGATGTCTGGGAGTACGCGTTTACGCAGGAGTGGTCGCTTGGCGGGATCCGGCATCAGCTCGGTTACACGCTTCCGGTCCTCGATGCCGGCCTGGGAACGGGGATCGGAGACGTCGGCATCAATTACCGTGTCCAGGCAATCGGCAATCCCGATGCGTCACTGCTCCTGGCTCCGCGAGTTACCCTTCTGCTTCCGACCGGAAGTCATGCCGATGGACGCGGAGCGGGTGGCGCGGGCGTGCAGCTGAACCTGCCCCTGACCTACGTGCTGGCGCCGCGGCTCGTCACGCACTGGAACGCCGGGACGACGCTGGTGCCCTCGGCCGCTGCTCCCTCGGGCGGAGCGGCATCCACGACGTCGGTCAACCTCGGGGTCGGAGTGGTCTGGCTCGTCAGGAGGTCGGTCAATCTTCTCCTCGAAAGCGTGTGGACCAGTGACGCTGCCGCAGCGGGAGAGGGCATGACGATCAGGGAAGAGAGCGCGTGGCTGAGCCCGGGAATCCGGGCCGCGTTCAACGCCGGCGGCGTGCAGGTAGTGCCGGGTCTTGCCTACGTGATCGGTATCGGGCCGAGCCGCGGCGAATCCCTTTTCCTTTATCTCAGCCTCGAGCACGCCTTCTCGAAGTAACCCCTCATCTATCGTCGCTTTCGTCGGTATTATGGATGAAGCGGTCTTCCTCGGCCGGCTCATCCACGATGCGGAGGAGCTCCGCCATGCGGATGTCGCGCTTTGCGCGGAGCCCGTCGAGGTCCGCATATGCGCGCTCGACCGCGCGCGCAAACCGGGAGCGATGCTCCGGGTCGAGCCGGTCCCATGATGCGAGACTGCCCCAGCATGCCTCATAGCGCTGGGCGAGCGAATCGACGAAGCGGCTCATCCCTTCATCCTCGGCGGCAAGGCGGGCGTTGATGGCGGGGCCGCCCGCCGCCCAGCCAAGCGCCGGCCCGAGCGAGATGGCGCGATCGAGGTCCCGCACGTCGATGACACCGTCGAGCACGAGCTGGATCGATTCGCGCCAGACCGCGGCAACGAGCCGGCTCACCACGTGCCCCACGATCTCACGCCTGAGCACGATCGGCGCGCGGCCGAGGCGGGTGAGCCACCAGCGGACGTCCTCCACGCAATCGGGATCGGTGTGGGGACCGGGCACCAGCTCGACGATCGGAAGGAGCTCGACCGGCGTAAGCGGCCGGGCCACGAGGAGCCGGTCGGCGCGGCGGAGTCGTGCGCAGAGCTGGCTCGCGTGCAGCGTCCCCGCGCTGCTCGTGATCACGGCAGCGCGCCGGGCCACCTGCTCGATCTGCTCGAGGAGGCGTTGCTTGACCGCAAGATCCTCCGATGCGGCCTCGATGATCCAGTCGGCGTCCTGGATGGCGGTCAGCAGGCTGCGGGACTGCCTGAGCTCCCTCAGCCCTTCCGCCGCGCTCGCCTGGTCCGCGCGCCGGAGCGCGACGAGCGATTCGACCCGGCCACGCACTTCCCGCATGCCGTGTTCGAGCGGGGTGGTCTCGGCGTCATACAGGGCAACCGGCCATCCGGCCGAGGCAGCCAGCGCGGCCCATCCGCGCCCGATATCACCAGCACCGATCACGGCCACTCTCGGAGCGGATGCAGCGCTCATCTGGCCCCCGGCAGAAGGAACGAGCATTCCTCACCACGACCTGAACGACCTGAGGAGGTCACGATGAAGCGTGGGTACCGAGTCGCTGGACTGTCGCTGATGCTCGCCGCCGCGTTCGCCTGCGGATCCGATGATCCGGACGACGGCCGATGTGGGGAAGAAGTCCTGAACTTCTCCGTGACGCCCGGAATCAACCCCTCCATTTCCTGGGCCCCGAGCTGCACCATCGCGCAGCTCCGGATCAATCGCAACGAAGAGGGGAATCCCGAAATCTGGGCGTTCGTCGCCTCGTCGAATTCGGTGCTTCCGGCGGTTACCTACGGGCAGACGCCGATCGGCGCTACCGAGACCAATCCGCCCGAGACCCTCATATTCGACGCGACCTACACGATCACAGTCGCCGTTGAGGATCCCGAATCGGGCCTGCTCCTCGTCGTGGGCTCCACCGAGTTCACGCCTACGCTCTAGGCCTCAGCTTGCGGTGGCGACCGGCGGCAGCGTCTTGAGATAGGCATAGATGGCTTTCAGCTCGACATCGGTCATCCGGCCCATTGCCTTCCAGGGCATGGCCGGATCGACCG
>DASTUP010000027.1:0-11770 GCA_035759585.1 Gemmatimonadales bacterium
TCGCGCGGCCGCTTCGATGGACCCAGGAGCGATGCCGAGTAGACGATCTCGAACGCGCTGGCACCTTTCGCCATGCACTGCCCGAGCGCATCGTCCGGCCCATCGCATTTGAGCCACTGCCGGTCCCCGCCGACGACGAAGAGATCCACGGCGTCGTCCTTCCGGAATACCAGCATCATGTATCCCGGCTGCGATCCGCCCCACACCAGTCCCGGTCCCATCTGGATCGACGACACCTTGCTGCCCGATCCACTCACCAGGACGAAGCGGGGATCGAAATCGCCTGCTCCGGTGAGAACCTGAAGCGAGTGGTCGTGGCCACCCGCATGGATGAGCGGCGGCTTCCGGCTCGCCTCGAACGTGCGGCGCAGCCCTGCGAGGAGCTCGATGTACGCGGGCGAATTGAGGTCCTGCACCAGCGCGCCGGCCTTCTTGAGCGCGTACGCGACGCCGTACGTGTGATAGCCGGGAACGATGGCGCCGTGGGGTCCCGCCGAGTAATACGGATGGTGCGACACGAGGATCACTTCTCGATCGCGCGCGCCATCGAGAGCCGCCTTGAGCCGGTCGAAGAAATCCCGGCGCAGCCCTTCCTCCCGCTGCTGGAGGAACCAGTGCGTATCGAAGAACGCGATGCGCACGTTGCGGCGGAGATCGCGCACGGCGGGCCCGGGCTCGCCCGCCGCGGGAAACAGCGAAACGAAGTACCCCGCACGCCGCGCGTCAGCGAGCTGGTCGGCGAGATTGCCGATCCGGTCGAGTCCCACGTCGCTGCTCGTGTTGCCCCAGTCGTGGTTCCCGGTTACGAAGAGGCCGACCGTCGCATGCTTCCTTGCGGCGGCCCCGCCGACGAGCCCGATCTGGTCCCAGAGACGCGCGGAGTCGGCGGCGAATTCAGGGTGGTCCCGATCCCGGATGCCGTTCGGATACACCAGGTCGCCCAGATAGGCGACCGATACGGCGGAGTCGCGACCCAGCGCTGCGGACCAGCGTTCGACGTCGACCTGCATCGCGTCCAGGAGGGGCGAGCGACCCTCGACGGCGGCGCCGGCGTCACCGAGGAGGAAGACGACAGCGTCGACGGCCTGCGGATCGGGAAGCGGCATCTCTTGCTGCTGCCCGAACTCGAGCGGATCGATATCGAGCAGGTTCGTCGCGCCGAAGAGCGCGAACGAGACGGCACCGAGAAAGGCGATGACGGAAGCGGCACCGGTGATGAGGGGATTGCGCGGCACCCGGCTGATCCGCAGCGACGCGACGCTCCCGGCGACGAGCCCGATCCCGCCGCCGATGATCCCACCCGCCCAGCGCGCCGTGGAATCCCCGCCGAGCTCCCAGCCGACTTCCGAGCCCACCGCGATGCCGACGACGAGTCCCGCCATGCCCGACACGGTCGCCCACCCGACCGAGTGCGGCCGCCGGCGGCCCAGCCGGAATCCGGCGATGGCGCCGAAGAGAACGGGCGCCACCTCCCACCGGAGTGCCAGCAGGTCGTCCATCCCGAAGATGAAGTATCCGGCCACCGCTTTCGCGACGACGATCGCGAGGGTGACCATGAAGCCCATCACCATGCCGCCGAGCGTGGCCAGCGCAGTGACGACCGCGTGGAAGATCCGGATCCTGCGACGATAGCGGTGAGTGGCGGGATGGGCTTCGGATTCGGGCAGGGCGGGAGGGCGCTCGGGGGTCGAAGTCATGCTCTATGATCTCGCCGCATTGCGAAATCGGCCACCCGGGAAAGGACACACGTCGGCGGTGCAATGAAATCGAGCCGGTGCTTGGGGAGACCTGATCCCGGGTCGTGCACCGGGCGCCCGGAGCGTGGGATGCCGCGGTGCAGGGCGATGGTCGGATCGACTTGAGGCGAGCGAGCGGAGAGGGGAGATCGTTCAGCGCGACGGCGAGCGGAGCGCCGGACGCGGCGCCGGATTCCGCGCGCGCAGATCCCGGACGACCGCATGGATGTTACGTGATGGCCAGAGAGGGAATCGAACCCCCGACACGCGGATTTTCAGTCCGCTGCTCTACCAACTGAGCTACCTGGCCGAAGGGCCGGGAATATAGGGCGGCGGCCCCCCGTTTCCAAGGGGCCGCCGGGGTCCGAATCGCCCGCCGTTGAACGGGTTACCGCGCTGCGCCGGCCCCGCCCGCCCGCTTCCGGTAGAGGCCGTCGAAGGCATCGCTCCAGGTCTTTCCGCCGTCCGTCGAGCTGGTCCAGTGCTGGCGCACCGTGCCATCGTCGTTCGGGGTAAACACGAGACGATGCAGCATGGTCGTACCGTCGGGGCGCTTCGCTGTCGACGCATACGCCAGCGACCCGTTCTCGAGCTGCCCGGTGAACCGGAGCACGGAGCCGTTGCTTGCGACCCAGACCTGGTGCCATTTCCCGTCGGTCCGGTCATAGAAGTTCATGCTCTGCCCGGTTCCGCCCCCTGCGGAGGTCCACTGCTCGTGGATCATGCACCCCTTCTCCGCCGAGGTGATCACGCTGGTTCCCGCCGGCCTTCCCCTGACCGTGACGTCCCACTCGCCGAGCCAGAAATCGAACTGCCGGTACTCGGCGCCATCGCACGTCGGCTGCGGCGGCGGCGGCGTCTGTGCCTCCGCCGGGGTCGCCACGGCGAACAGGACGAGGGCGAGGGTGAGCCTCCCAATCGATCCCGACCAGTCTCTACGCTTCATCGCGATCCTCCTCGTCAGAGAGATCTTTCCCCTACGAACCGGCTCCCGTTCAGGAGTCACCCCAGGCCCTCCGGGTCCCTCACTACGGCATCGCTGCACAGGACGGCGGCGGGCGCCGGCTGCTCCGACCTTCCCCCCCGCCCCTCCCGCGCTACGTTTCCCCGATGCTCCCGATCCGCGCCGCGCTCCTCCCACTCGTCCTGCTTGCCTCGGCCTGCGTCCGCCCCGACGTGCAGGCGGATGCCGGCGCCCCGGAGCTCGCCGTCGAGCGCATCGCGCAGGGTGGCGGAACCCGGCTCCTCGTCGTTGCGCCCGAGAACGTCAAGCTGAGCGCCGCCGTGAAGCCGGTGCTGCGCCTCGAGAACGGTGGCGTCGTGCGCTTCGACACGACCGCGGTCAGCGCCGACTCGCTCTACTACACCGCGCCTCCCGCGGCATGGGTGGAAACGCCGCCGACCGAAATTCGTGGCGTGCTGCATGCCGGCATCTGCGACGAAGTGACGTCCACCTGTCGCCGCGTCACGGTCGAGATCTGAGCGCCGCCCGCCTCGCCGTCGTCGGAATCCTCATCGCTGCCGGAGCGCCTCGCGCCTTCGCGCAGGCCGTTCCAGCGCAGGCTCCCGAAGAGGCCGCCTTCATCGTTCGCCTGGGCCGGGATACCGTGGCGGTCGAGCGATTCACCCGCAGCGCCACGCGGCTCGACGGCGAGCGGCTGCTCCGCTTCCCTCGTGCTTCGCTCGTGCGTTACACCGCGACGCTTGGCGGGGACGGGGCAATTACCCGGTTCGAATCCGCGTCCGTGCCGCTGGCCACCGACTCGAGCAGCGCATCGAGCACCGTCGTCTTCGGGATGGACAGTGTCCGGGTGACGCTCTCCACCGGCGACAGCACCCGCGCCTACGCCATGAACCCCTCCGTGGCCGAAGCCTCGATCTTCCTCCCGTTCAGCTTTGCCCTGTACGAGCAGCTCGTCCGCCGCACCATCGGCCGCGGGGCCGACAGCGCCGTGGCCGAGCTCGTTTTCCCGGGCGTCTTCAATCCGCTGCCGACGAGCGTGCGCCGCCTCGCTGCCGACAGCGTCGCCATCGATTTCTTCGGGGCGCCGCTTCGCGCGCGCATCGACCGCGTCGGCCGGATACTCGGCGTCGATGGTTCGGCCACGACCCAGAAGGTGACCGTCACCCGCGAGCGACGCGCCGACGTGGGTGCCCTGGCGCGGGCATTCGCCGCGAGCGAGCGGTCGGGCGGAGCGCCGGGGCAGCTCTCGTCGCGCGACACGATACACGCGACGGTGGACGGCGCCGATATCCAGATCGACTATGGACGTCCCCGCGCGCGGGGCCGCACCATCATGGGCGAGCTCGTCCCCTGGAACGAGGTGTGGCGCACGGGGGCGAATGCCGCGACCGGCTTCATCACCAGTGCCGACCTCCTGATCGGCGGTGTCGAGGTACCTGCGGGGAGCTATACGCTCTATTCGCTCCCGCGGCCCGACGGCGCCGACCTGATCGTGAACCGGCAGACCGGGCAATGGGGCACCGAATACGATCCGGCGCTCGACCTCGCGCGGATTCCGCTGGTCCGTCGCGTCCTCGAGGTGCCGGTCGAGCAGTTCACCATCGCACTCGATTCCACTGGCGCCGGCACCGTGCTCCGGCTCGCGTGGGAGCGGACCGAGTGGACTGCCGCCGTGACACCGCGCTAGACTGCCACATGACCTCGTTCCCCAATCTCACCGTTCTCGCGCATCCCCTCATCCAGCACAAGCTGACGCTCCTCCGCGACCGCGAAACGACAACGCGCGATTTCAAGCAGCTCGTCAACGAAATTGCGATGCTCATGGCGTTCGAGGTCACCAAGGACCTGGCGCTCGAGCCGGTGGAGATCGAAACGCCGCTCGAGCGGATGACGGGGAAGCAGGTGGCGGGAAAGAAGCTGACCCTCGTGCCGATCCTGCGCGCCGGACTCGGCATGGTGGACGGGGTCGCTCAGCTGATTCCGTCGGCGCGCGTCGGGCACATCGGGCTGTATCGCGATCACGATTCGCTCCAGCCGGTGGACTACTATTTCAAGATCCCGAGCGACGAGATGGAGCGCGACTTCTTCATTCTCGACCCCATGCTCGCGACCGGCGGGTCGGCGGCGGCGGCGGTGGGGGCGCTCAAGCGCGCGGGGGCGGCCCGGATCCGGTTCCTCTGCCTCGTTGCCGCACCGGAAGGCGTGCGACGGATGCTCGACGCGCACCCGGACGTCCCCGTGTTCGCCGCCGCGCTCGACCGGCAGCTCGATGCGCGCGGCTATATCCTCCCCGGCCTCGGCGACGCGGGAGACCGGCTCTTCGGCACCCGATAGGGAATTCGATGACACCGATCAAGCTGACCTTCTGGGGCGCTGCGGGACAGGTGACGGGCTCCATGCACCTGCTCGAAGCCGCCGGGGCGCGGCTCCTTCTCGATGCCGGCCTCTTTCAGGGGAGCCGAAAGGAGGCCGCAGAGCTCAACCGCAACCTTCCCTTCGATGCGCGCCGGATCGACGGCGTGGTGCTGAGCCACGCACACATCGATCACGCCGGGCGCCTTCCGCTCCTCGTGAATCGCGGCTTTCACGGCCCGATCCACGCCACCGCCGCCACGCGCGATCTCTGCGCCGTGATGCTGGCCGATTCGGCGCACATCCAGGAGAAGGACTTCGAGTTCCTGGTGCGCCATGACCGGGCCGGCCCCGAGGCGGAGCCCCTCTACACGATGCGCGACGCGGCGCGGGCGCAGGAGCTCATGGTCGGCGTGCCGTATCGCCGGCTCCAGCACCTCCGCAAGCACGTCACCGTCGAGTTCACCGACGCGGGGCACATTCTCGGCTCCGCGAGCGTGGACGTCCGGATCACCGAGGGCACGCAGCACCGCCTCGTCTTCTCCGGCGACATCGGCCGGAGCGGCCTGCCGATCATCCGGGATCCCGACCCACCGGCCGGACCGATCGACACGCTCATCATCGAATCCACGTACGCGGAACGCGAGCACGAGAGCGTTGCGGGCGCGGAGGAGCATCTCGGCGAGCTCGTGCGCCGGGTGGCCGCGCGCGGGGGGAAGATCCTCGTTCCCGCCTTTGCCGTCGGGCGGACGCAGGAGCTCGTGTACGCGCTGAACGATCTCTTCCGCAACGGGAAGATTCCGCGGATTCCGATCTACATCGACAGCCCCCTCGCCATCGAGGCGACGACGGTGTTCCGGCTGCACCCCGACGTCTTCGATCGCAACGAGCGCCTCGTCGAAGCGAACTCGCCGCTCTTCGATTTCTCCCTCGTCAACTACACCCGTGACGTGGAGGATTCGAAGCGCCTCAATACCCTGCAGGGCCCGGCGATCATCATCGCCGCATCGGGCATGGTGGAAGCGGGGCGCATCCTCCATCACGTCAAGAACCACGGCGGCGACCACCGGAACTGCATCCTGTTCGTCGGCTATCAGGGCGAGCACACCCTTGGCCGCCGCATCCAGGAGGGCGCCGACACCGTCCGGATCTTCGGCGACGAGCACCCGATCCGCGCCGAAGTCGAGACCATCGGCGGATATTCCGCCCACGCCGACCGGAACGAGCTGCGCGCCTGGGTGAAGCAGCTGGGTGGGCCCATCCGCCGCGCGTTCTGCGTGCACGGCGAGGACAGCGCGCTCGCCGCGATGGCAGCGATCCTCGAGTCGGAGGGAATTCCCGAGGTGCACGTGCCCAGGCATGGGGAGAGTTTCGTGCTTGCGGGGTGAGGAGGAGGACCTCCCCCTCCCCCGCTTCCGGCCCTAACTTCCCCCCGTGCACCGTGTCCTTCGCCGCACCCTCAAGCTCATCGGCCTCCTCGTCCTTGCGACCCTCATCGCCTATACCGTCTCCCTCGTGATGGTCCTGGTCGTGAGCCTCCAGGACCAGCGCCGGCCGGTCGATGCGATCGTCGTGCTCGGGGCCGCCCAGTACAATGGCCGGCCCTCGCCGGTCCTGCGTGCCCGCCTCGAGCACGCGCGCCGGCTCTACGACGAGGGACTGGCGCCGCGCATCATGGTGACGGGCGGCTTCGGCCGCGGAGATACGACGAGCGAGGCCGAGGTGAGCCGGCGCTGGCTCGCGGGCCGCGGCGTTCCCGATTCGGCCATCGTGGTGCGGCCGAGGGGGCGCTCGACGTATGCATCGATGACGGACGTTGCGGAGTGGCTGCATCCCCGGAACCTCCGGTCGGTGCTCCTCGTGAGCGACCCGTTCCACATGTCGCGGCTCCGTTTCGAGGCGAGGCGCAACGAGCTGGAGCCGTACACATCGCCCACCGAGTCGAGCCCCATCTCCGACAACCCGAACCTGGAGCTCAGGTATCTCTTCTGGGAGGGGCTCAAGGCGCCGGTCGCGTGGATCCGGAGCTGGCGCTGGTTCCGGGGCGAAACTGCGGCATCGGCCTGACCGTACAGCAGGGCGACACCAATACATAAGGAAAAGGGGTAACGCATGAGATGGACGGATAGTCGAACCGGCGCGATCGCCTTCGCGGCGTTCGCGCTCCTCGCATCGTCGCCTGCGGCCGCGCAATCGGCCCCGCCGGCCCCCTCGGCCCCGCTCGAGGTTCCCTACGTCATCGATACGCTCGACAACGGGCTCACGCTCATCGTCCACGAGGATCACTCCGCGCCGGTCGTGACCGTGAATGTCTGGTATCACGTCGGCTCGGGTGACGAGAAGCTCGGCCGGACCGGCTTCGCACATCTCTTCGAGCACCTCATGTTCATGGGCTCCCAGAATGCGCCGTATCCCGAGTTCGACCGGCGTCTCGAGGCCGCGGGAGCCAACAACAACGGCTCCACCAACGTCGACCGCACCAACTACTTCGAGTCCGGGCCCGCCAACGCCCTTCCCCTCATGCTCTGGCTCGAGGCGGACCGCATGGGATGGATGCTTCCGACGATGGACTCGGCGAAGGTGGACCTCCAGCGCGACGTGGTGAAGAACGAGCGCCGCCAGGGCGTGGACAACCAGCCGTACGGCCGCGCCAACGAGACGATCATCGCGATGCTCTATCCAAAGGAGCATCCGTACTCCTGGCCGGTCATCGGCTCGATGGCCGATCTCTCCGCGGCCTCGCTCGAAGACGTGAAGGACTTCTTCCGCCGCTATTACGCGCCGAACAACGCGTCCATCGTGGTTGCCGGAGATGTGAAGGCCGACGAAGTGAAGGCGCTCGTCGGGAAATATTTCGGTGCGATTCCGCGCGGCCCCGCGATCGAGCGCTCCGAGCCGGTGCCGGTGCAGCTCGCGGGAGACACCGCAGCCGTGCTCGAGGATCGCGTGCAGCTGCCGCGACTCTACTACAACTGGCACACCGTGAAGGGGTGGCAGCCGGACGACGCCGCGCTGAGCGTTGCCGCCTACATCCTGACGGGCGCCAAGAACGCGCGCCTTACACAGAAGATGGTTTACGACCAGCAGATCGCGAGCAATGTCTTTGCCGGCCAGGACGGAAATCGGCTCGACGGCGATTTCTCGATCGTCGCGACCGCGCGGCCCGGCAAGGCCCTTCCGGAGCTGCAGCAGGTGATCGACGCGGAGATCGCCCGGCTCGCCGCGGAAGGCCCGACGGCCCGGGAGCTCGAGCAGGCAAAGAATTCCTACGAAGCCAGCTTCCTGTCGAGCCTCGAGCGCGTCGGCGGCAAGGCCAACCAGCTCAATGCGTACTATTACGCGATCGGGGAGCCCGACGGCTTCCAGCGCGACCTCGACCGCTATCGCGCGGTCACCGCTGCCGACGTGCAGCGCGTCGTCCGGGAATACCTCTCGGGTCCGCGTGTCATCCTGTCGATCGTGCCCGAAGGGAAGCGCGACCTCGCGGCGCGGCCGAGGGTGACGCCATGACCACGAGCAATGCGAAGGAGTGCGTGGAGATGAAGCTGGAAGTGCGAACCCGGTCATCGGCGCTGGCCGCCATCCTGGCTGTGAGTGCGCTCTCCGCGTGTGCATCCGGCGCGCCGGAGACCGTACCGACACCCGCGCCCAGCGCCGAGGCTCCGGTGGCCGCTGCACCGGCTGGCAGCACGACGCCCGCTGCGAACGCCACCGCGCCCACCCTCGGCCCGGCGCCGGAGCTCACGATGCCTGCCGTCGAGCACGACACCCTGCCGAACGGCCTCCGGCTGCAGGTGGTCCGGATGTCCGAGGTGCCGCTCGTGAACGCGCGGCTCACGATAGGCGCAGGTGCCAGGCTGGACGACGATCAGCCGGGCCTCGCGACGTTCACCGCCAACATGCTCGACGAGGGCGCGGGCAGGCGCGATGCCTTTGCGATTGCCGCCGAGCTCGAATATCTCGGCGCCTCGCTCTCGACCGGCGCCGGATGGGAGGGCACCATCATCGCGCTGGACGCGCCGAAGCGGACCTTTGCGCAGGCGATGGACCTGATGGCCGACGTAGTGCTCCGGCCGACGTTCTCGAAAGTGGACGTCGAGCGGCAGCGGGACCTGCGGCTCGCCGGCATCCTGCAGCAGCGGGACCAGCCGGGCGCCGTCGCGAACCTCGTCTTCTCGCACGTCGTGTTCCCGGAAGGCCATCCGTACCACGCGCCCATCGGCGGAGATTCGGCGAGCACCGCGTCGCTTGACTCCGCCACGGTCCGAAACTTCTGGAGCCGCGCGGCTGATCCCCGCAACTCCACGCTCATCGTGACCGGAGACATCACGCTCGCCGAGGCGCGCGACTTTGCGATGGCGCGCTTCGGGAGCTGGCGCTCGCCCGCGCGTCCGCTGCCCGCGCCGGAAGCACCCGGCGAGCCGCCGCGGCCGGAAACACGGATCGTCCTCGTGGACAAGCCGGGCGCGGTGCAGTCGGTCGTGAGCATCGGTGCGCCCGGCGTGGACCGGCGCTCCGAGGACTATCCGGCGATCACGCTCATGAACACGATTCTCGGCGGATCCTTCTCCGCACGCCTCAACGACATCCTCCGCGAGCAGAAGGGTTACACCTACGGCGCGTTCTCCGGATATGCGTGGCGTCCGCTCCCCGGGCCCTTCTCGGCCGGCGCGCAGGTGCGCACCAACGTGACCGACAGCTCGCTCGCGATCTTCTTCAGCGAATTCCGGCGGATCCGCGAGGAGCCGGTCAGCGAGGCGGAGCTGGAGCGGGCCCGCGCCTACCTCACCCTCGGCGCGCTCACGGAATTCGAGACGACCGGCGACGTCGCCTCACAGCTCGCGTCGCTGAACGAGTTCGGGATGCCGCTCTCCTCCATTCCGGAGGAGCTCGCGGCGATTTCGCGGGTCACTGCCGCTGACGTGCAGCGCGTCGCGCAGAAATATCTCGACCCGGCGAAGCTGACCGTGGTGGTAGTCGGTGATGTGGCGACGGTGCGGCCGGGCCTCGAAGGGCTCGCGCTCGGACCGGTCGAGCTGAGAGACTTCAACGGAAACGAGGTATCACGATGAGGCAGCGTTCCAGGGCCCTGCTGGTCGCGGCGGGACTCGCGATTCTTCCCGGTGCAGCGTCCGGGCAGGAGCTCAAGGTTCCGACGGAGACGTTCAAGCTTGCCAACGGCCTGACCGTGATGGTGCACGAAGACCATTCGGCCCCGCTCGTGGCGGTGAACGTCTGGTACCACGTGGGGTCCGGCCGAGAGGTCGAGGGACGCAGCGGCTTCGCGCACCTCTTCGAGCACATGATGTTCCAGGGCTCGGAGAACGTGGGCGACGACAAGCACTTCGCCTACATCCAGGAGGCGGGCGGCACGCTCAACGGCTCGACCAATGCCGACCGCACGAACTACTACGAGCTCCTCCCGGCCAATTATCTCGAAATGGCGCTCTGGCTCGAGGCGGACCGGATGGGCTTCCTGCTCGGCGCCATGACCGAGGAAAAACTCGCCAACCAGCGCGACGTGGTGAAGAACGAGCGGCGGCAGAACTACGAGAACCGCCCCTACGGCATGAGCTTCATCCGCATGGGCGAGCTCCTCTATCCGGAGGATCATCCCTACCACTGGCCGACGATCGGCTATCAGGAGGACCTCACCGCGGCCTCGATGGAGGACGTGAAGTCGTTCTTCCGCACCTGGTATGCGCCGAACAATGCCTCGCTCGTGGTCGCAGGAGACGTGAAGCCGTCCGACGTGAAGCGCCTCGCCGAGAAGTACTTCGGAGCGATTCCGGCGGGGGAGCCGGTGCCCGATCCGAAAGCCCGGCCCGCGCGCCTCGCCGCGGACGTGCGCGAGATACTCGAGGACCGCGTGACCCTGCCGCAGGTGAACCTGTCGTGGCCGGCCGTCGAACACTGGCATGCGGACGACCCCGCGCTCGACATGCTCGCCACCATCCTCGGGCAGGGAAAGACCTCGCGCCTCTATGAGCGCCTCATCTACCGCGACCAGGCGGCGCAGAGCGCATCGGCGGGCTTCGGCGCGCGGGAGCTTGCCGGCGCGTTCCAGGTCACGGTGACGGCGCGCGAAGGCACCAGCCTCTCGCAGATGGAGCGCGCGGTCTACGAGGAAGTCGGCCGCTTGGCGACCGAAGGACCGACCGACGCGGAGCTGACCGCCGCGAAGAACGGCGCCGAGGCGTCATTCGTCATGTCGCTCGCATCGACGCTCGGCAAGGCCGACCGGCTCAACTCCTACTACACGTTCCGTGGCAGGCCGGACCTGTTCAACGAGGACCTCGCCCGCTTCCGCGCGGTCACGGCAGACGATGTCAGGCGCGTGGCGCAGGCCTATCTCGTCGACAAGCCGCACGTGATCCTGTCCACCGTTCCCACCGGCAAGCGCGAGCTTGCCGCACAGCCGATGGAGGTGACGCCATGAGCGTCGTGAGCAGCAAGCAGCCGACGCGCATGTTCCTCGCCGGCGCCCTCGCGGCGGCAGCCCTCGCCACGATGCCCTTCGCGCCGGCGGCCGCGCAGACCCTCGACCGCACCACGCGGCCGGCGCCGGGTCCGCTTCCGACGGTGCAGACCCCGAAGGTCGTGAAGCGGTCACTGTCCAACGGCCTGCAGGTCTGGACCGTCACGCAGCGCGAGATTCCGACGATCAACGCTTCGCTCGTAATTCGTGCCGGCGCGGCGCACGACGGTGAGGAGGCAG
>DASTUP010000028.1:0-23142 GCA_035759585.1 Gemmatimonadales bacterium
ACGCGACCGTTTCGGCGCGGATGAAGCCCTTCTCGAAGTCGGAGTGGATGACTCCCGCCGCCTGCGGCGCGCGGTCGCCGCGATGAATCGTCCAGGCGCGGACTTCCTTCTCGCCGGCGGTGAAATAGCTCTGCAGGCCGAGCAGGTGGTAGGCTGCATGCGCGAGGCGGTCGAGGCCTGATTCGTCGACGCCAAGCGACTCGAGGAAGTCCTTGCGGTCTTCGGCCGGGAGCTCTGCGAGCTCCGCTTCGACCTTCGCCGAGAAGGTCACGATTTCCGCATCCTCGGCATCGGCCGCGAGCGCCGTTGCGAGCCGACCGACGTTCGGATTCCCCCCATTGAGCTCGTCCTCCGCGACATTGGCCGCATAGAGCACGGGCTTCGACGTGAGGAGATTGAACGAGTGGTAGGTCGGCCGCTCGTCGTCCGCGGGGACGACGGCACGCGCCGGCTTGCCGGCCGCGAGTGCCTGCTGCAGCCGCTCGAGCAGCCGGGCCTCGAGCTTTGCCTGCGCATCGCCGGACTTTGCCGTGCGCAGGGTGCGATCGAGCCGCTTCTCGACGCTCGCGAGATCGGCGAGGCCCAGCTCGATGTTGATGACCTCGCGGTCCCGGACGGGATCCACGGAGCCCATCACGTGCTGCACGTCGTCATCCTCGAAGCAGCGGACGACGTGCACGATCGCATCCACCTCGCGGATATTCGCGAGGAACTGGTTGCCCAGTCCTTCGCCCTGGCTGGCGCCTTTCACCAGGCCGGCGATGTCCACGAACTCGACCGTGGCCGGAAGCGTGCGCTCGGGCTTCACGATGCCGGCCAGCGCGTCGAGCCGCGGGTCCGGCACCTGCACCACACCGGTATTCGGCTCGATGGTGGCGAACGGATAGTTCGCGACGAGCGCGCCGGCCGATGTCAGCGCATTGAACAGCGTGCTCTTCCCGACGTTCGGGAGTCCGACGATTCCGAGCCGCAGCATGCGAAGCCTACCCGGCCATCCGCGCGAACCAGGGCGCCAGCACGAGCGATACGACGCTCATCAGCTTGATGAGGATGTTCATCGCCGGACCGGACGTGTCCTTGAACGGGTCGCCGACGGTGTCGCCCACCACGGCGGCCTTGTGCGGGTCGGAGCCCTTGCCGCCATGCGCTCCGCTCTCGATGTACTTCTTCGCGTTGTCCCACGCGCCGCCGGCGTTGGCCATGAAGAGCGCGAGGAGCACGCCGGAGAGCGTGGCGCCTCCCAGCAGGCCGCCGAGCGCCTTGATGCCGAGGAAGTAGCCGACCACCACGGGCGCCGCGACGGCGACGACGCCGGGAAGGATCATTTCGCGAAGCGCCGCTCTCGTCGAAATGTCGACGCAGCGCGCGCTGTCCGGCTTGGCCGTGCCCGCCATGAGGCCGGGAATTTCGCGGAACTGGCGGCGCACCTCGTCGACCATGCCGGCAGCTGCGCGGCCGACGGCGGTCATCGTGAGTGAGCCGATCACGAAGGGCAGGGTGCCGCCGATGAAGAGACCGATCACGACCATCGGATCGACGAGGTCGAGCGCCAGGACTTCGCCCGGCGGAGTGACCGCGGTGGCGTAGGCGGAGAAGAGCGCCAGCGCGGTGAGCGCCGCCGAGCCGATCGCGAACCCCTTGCCGATGGCTGCGGTCGTGTTGCCGAGCGCGTCGAGGCCGTCGGTGATCTTCCGGACTTCCGGCCCGAGGTGGCTCATTTCGCTGATGCCGCCCGCGTTGTCCGCGATCGGCCCGTAGGCATCGACCGACATCGTGACGCCCACCGTCGCGAGCATGCCGACGGCCGCGATGGCGATGCCGTAGAGGCCCGCCTGATCGAACGAGACCCAGATCGCCGCGCAGATGAGGAGGAGCGGGAGCAGCGTGCTCATCATGCCGACCGAGAGGCCGGCGATGATGTTCGTGGCCGGCCCGGTGAGCGAGGCCTGCGCGATGTCCCGGACGGGCTTGGCGGAGGTGTAGTACTCGGTGACGAGCCCGATCGCGATCCCGGCGATCGTGCCGGCCACGACGGCCCAGAACGGCCCCATCGCCGGGCGGCCTTCCATGCCGATCGGCAGCGCCGCGACGAGGAACCAGGCGCCGACGATGAAGAGGCCGGCGGCGATGAACGTCGTGAGCCGGAGCGCGCTCGCCGGCGAGCCCTTCTCCAGCACCTTCATTGCGCCGATGCCGACGAGCGACGCGAGCAGCCCGAGGACGATCATCCCGATCGGCAGGGCGACCGCATTACCGCGCCCGGCGAGGTCGATGGCCGGGCTCGTCGCGGCCAGGGCGACGGTGGCGATCACCGCGCCGACGTAGCTCTCGAAGATGTCGGCGCCCATGCCGGCCACGTCGCCGACGTTGTCGCCCACGTTGTCCGCGATCGTCGCCGGATTCCGCGGGTCGTCTTCGGGGATGCCCGCCTCGACCTTGCCGACGAGGTCCGCGCCGACGTCCGCCGCCTTCGTATAGATGCCGCCTCCCACCCGCGCAAAGAGCGCGATCGACGAGGCGCCCATGGCAAAGCCGCTGATCGTCTCGCTGTAGGACCAGAAGCCGTCGGCGGAGAGATTCGCGATGTCGGCCCAGTCGAGGAGCCAGGAAGTGACGATCCCGATGCCGAGGAGCCCGAGCGACGCGACCGCGAGGCCCATGACCGCGCCGCCATTGAAGGCCATGCGCAGCGCCTTGGCCTGGCCCGAGCTGCGCGCGGCCTCCGACGTCCGGACGTTGGCCTTCGTCGCCGCCTTCATGCCGAAGAGGCCGGCGCCGATCGAGCAGGCGCCGCCGAAGATGTAGGCGATGGCGGTGTCGGGCCCGATGGCGAGATGGAGGAGCACCGCGATGACGAGGATGAACGGGAGGAGCACCGTGTACTCGCGCCGGAGGAACGCCATGGCGCCCTGCTCGATGAGGCCGGCGAGGTCCTGCATTCCCTGATTTCCCGCCGGCTGCCGCTTGAGCGAGAAGTAGATGAGGAACGCGATGATCAGGCCGAGGCCACCGGCGGCGGCGGCGTAGGGTGCGAGCAGGTTCACAACTCCTCCATCAACGGTTGAAGCGACTCATGGCGCGCTCGATGCCCTCCGCGGCCCAGCCCTCGACGGCATCCGCCATCGGGTCGAGCAGCTCGTCGAGCGTCACGCGTTCATCGCGGGAAAAGTCGCCGAGCACGTAGTCGGCGAGATCGCCGGCATCCGGCGGCAGCGGACCGATGCCGATCCGGAGCCGGGCGTAATCCTGGCGGCGCAGCGTGCCTTCGATGCTCTTGAGCCCATTGTGGCCCCCGCTCGATCCGGCCCCGCGCAGGCGGAACCGTCCCGACGGCGTGGCGACGTCGTCCACCAGGACGAGCAGATCTCGCGAGGGGTCGAAGGCAGGATCGGCGAGGAGCGGCGCGAGCGCCGCGCCGCTCCGGTTCATGTACGTCTGCGGCTTGATCAGGCGGACCGGGCGATCCGCCACGGTGGCGCGCGCCTCCCGGGCGCGGTCGCCGCGGCGGAAGGGGTCGGCTCCCCAGCGCCGGGCGAGGTGATCCGCCAGCCGAAACCCGGCGTTGTGCCGGGTGCCTTCGTACTCGGGCCCGGGATTGCCGAGCCCAACGATCGCGAGCAGGGCCTACGCCTTGTCCTCGGCGTCTTCCGCCTCGGCCTTCGGCTTCCGGATGAGCTCGGGCTCGCCCGTCGGAGCCTCCTCAGCCACGACAGGAGCGGCCTCCTCGGTGCGCGGCGCCACGACGGTGGCCACCGGCAGGTCCTCGTCGTTCAGGATCTCGGCCTTCTCGAGCTTGATGTCCCGCACGAAGAGCGAGTGCCCGATCGTGAGGCCCGTGACGTCCACGTCGATGCTCTCGGGGATGTCGCCGGGGAAGACTTCGATCTCGAGCTCGCGGAGCACCTGGTCGAGCACGCCGCCGAAATTGCGCACGCCGTCGGGAATGCCGACGAGGTGCACCGGCACCGCGACGGTGATCTTCTCGTCGGCATGCACCTCGTAGAGGTCGAGGTGCAGGATATCCGCGGCGCGGATCGGGTTCCGCTGCACCTCGCGGAGCAGCGCGCGGACGGGTGCGCGATTGTCCACGACGATCTCGAGCACCGTCGCCGCCGTGGCGCCCGCGAGCGCACGCGCGAGCACCGGCGCATCGATGGCGAGCGCCTCCGGCTCCCGGCCATGGCCGTAGATCACCGCGGGGACCTTCCCTGCGCGCCGCATGGAGCGCGCGGCGCCCTTGCCGGTCGTCGTGCGCGTCGCCGCCTCAAGCTTCACCTGTTGTGCCATGATCCCGATCCTTCGTGTGTAATGGGCCGTCAGGCCCTCAATCGAACAGCGAGCTCACCGACTGGTCGCTGTGCGTGTAGCCGATCGCCTTGGCGAGCAATCCGGCGATCGAAAGAACCTTCAGCCGGTCGAAGCGCCGCTCCGCCGGGATGTTGATCGTGTTCGTCACCGCCACTTCCTTGACCGGCGAGGCCTGCAGCCGCTCGATGGCCGGACCCGAGAGCAGCGCATGCGTGGCGCAGCAGTAGACGTCCTCGGCGCCCAGGCGCTTGAGCGCGTTCACTGCCTCCGCCATCGTCCCGGCGGTGTCGATCATGTCGTCCGGGATGATGCAGTCCCGGCCCTTCACCTCGCCGACGACGTTCAGCACCTCGGCCACGTTGGCCGACGGGCGGCGCTTGTCGATGATCGCCAGCGACGCATTGAGCCGCTTGGCGAACCCGCGCGCCATCTTGGCCGAGCCGACGTCGGGCGCCACGATGACGAGATCGCGCAGCGCCTTCTGGCGGTAGTGGTTCACCAGCACCGGCGCGGCATACAGGTGATCCACCGGCAGGTCGAAGAAGCCCTGCAGCTGGTGCTGGTGGAAATCGATCGCGAGCACGCGGTCCGCGCCCGCCATCGAGACCATGTTCGCCATCAGCTTGGCACTGATCGCCACGCGCGGCTGGTCCTTCCGGTCCTGCCGGGCATACCCGAAGTACGGTATCACCGCCGTGACCCGTGCCGCGCTGGCCCGCTTGGCCGCGTCCATGAGGAGCAGCAGCTCCATCATGTTCTCCGCCGGCGGGTTGGTCGGCTGGACGATATACACGTCCCGCCCGCGGACATTCTCGTCGATCTTGATGAACAGCTCGCCATCGGCGAATCGTCTCAGCGTCACCGCGCATAGAGGCTGCCCGAGATGCGCCGCAACCTCCTCGGCGAGGGGGCGGTTCGCAGTGCCGCTGAGGAGCAGCATCTGACTGCGCGACAGAGAAAGATCCGTCATGACGATAGCCGCGAAAAATATCCTGGCGGGAGGAGAGCGTCAACTCTCGGAGAGGATTAGGTTTGGGCGCACCGGGACCTCCCCCGGGGCTGCCGCCGGGCGGCCCGGTGTGCGGTGAGTCACTGCCTTCCGGATGTGACGCAAGCTAGCTTTCGGAGGGTCTGAAGCAGGACGGACCGAGACCAGGCGTCCCGCCGACCTTAACTCGTTTATCCTTCTACGCTTGACGCTGCGCTTCCCGACCGAAAGGATGAGGCCTGCATGAGGAACGTTCGTGGAGTCCGGGCGCTTGTCGCGCTGGCGCTTCTCCTCGGAGCCGCTGCCTGCAAGGATTCGAATGAGCCCGGGGGCGATCCGATCGATACCCCCCTCGACCCCTGCGTGACGCAGCCCTGCGGCCTGCCGCTCGACGAGCAGGCGCGCTTCGAGGTGACGCTGCTGAGTCACAGCTGTGCGGCGCACGACAACGAGATCCATGTCATCGCACCCGAGTCCGAGCGCCTGACCGACGACGCCTGCTACGAGGAAGTCGGGAAGGTCTGGGCGTTCGAGGGCCCATACGCGGCCGGCACGACGCTCAATTTCAGGATCGACTCGTTCGAACAGCTCAATCCGCCGTCCTTCGTTTCCTCCGGCGCCTATCCGGAATGGACGCTGACGTTCGAGGACGGCGGTGACAGCGACTTCAACGACATCGTCCTTCGGGTCCGGGCTATTCCGACTCCCTGAGGCCGAACCGTTCATGCGAATGCCCCGGGCTTCCGCCCGGGGCATTCGTCGTTTCAGGTTCCATTGGCCCTGGTGGATTCGAACCACCATTCTCGGATCCAAAGTCCGATGTCCTGCCATTGGACGAAGGGCCAGCGACGTCCCGGGATTATAAGGCCGGCCCGGAGCCGGTCACAGGCGAGGTCAGGTCGCCGTCATCGACGGGCGCAGCTCTCCATGCTTTGCGCCGAGCATCATGCGCGCGTCGTCGCGGTCGCGCTCCGAGCGATACACCGCAAAAATTGTGGATCCGGAGCCGCTCATGCGGCAGAGGAGCGGTCGCGTCCGCACGAGCGCCTCGAAGGCCGCGCGCACCGCGGGGACGTGGCTGAAGACGGGGGACTCGAAATCATTTCCCGCCATCCGCCCGATATCGCCCCAGGTCCGGAGCGCGCCGAGATCGAGCGCGACTGCGCCCCGTCTCCCCTGGCTCTGGCGCGCCTCGGCCACCCAGCCATACGCATCGGCGGTGCTCACCGGAATCGGGGGTGTCACGAGGAGCACGGGCGCGGCCGGGAGCGGCGGCAGCCGCAGGAGCCGCTCGCCGTGCCCCCATCCGAGCGCGAGGGCCGCTCCGGAAAAGAAGAACGGCACGTCGCTGCCGAGCCGCGCGGCGAACTGGAGGAGCTCATGCCTGGGCACGGCATTGTTCGCGAGCTGGTTCACGGCCGCGAGCGCCGCTGCGGCGTCGCTCGAGCCGCCGCCGAGCCCGGCGCCGGCCGGGATGCGCTTGCGGAGCCGGAGGCGAACGCCGAAGCGCCGGCCGGTTGCATCGAGCACGGCGTGCGCCGCGCGCACGGCCAGGTTGTGGCTCGCAGGCCCCGTGTCGATATCGCCGTCGACGTCGATCGTCACCCCGGGCGCCTCGGTGCGCTCGGCCTCGAGCTCGTCGGCCAGGTCGAGAAGGCAGAAGAGCGTCTCGATCCCGTGGTAGCCGTCGGATTCCCGCGCAAGCACCCGCAGGAGGAGGTTCACCTTGGCGGGCGCGCGAAGCCGGATCGGCTCATCGCTCACGTCGACGGCGCCTCCTGGATTTCCTGCAGGGAGAGCGAGGTACGGATGAGCGACCAGACGCCGAGGAGCACGATCGGCACGAAGGTCGTGACATGGTACGTGAGCGCGTAGGCGACGGCATGGTCCGCGCCGACGCCGAGCACGAGAAGCACCGCCTTGATCGCGCCTTCGAAGACGCCCACGTAGCCGGGCGTCGTCGGAACCGCGATCCCGAAGACGAGGATGCCCTGCAGCAGGAGCGCGGCCGCAAAATTCGCGGGAATGCCGAATGCCTTGAACGCGAGATAGAACGAGAGTGCGTTCACCAGCCAGAGGACGACGGACATCGCGACCACGGCCGCTGCGCGGCCTGGCGAGCGGAGCACCGAGAGACCGTGGCGCAGGCCCTCGACGATGTGCACCAGGCGCGCCGCGAAGGTGCGCGACGGCACGACCGCGAGGACGATCCGCTCGGCGAGCGCGGGAAAGGCCACGACGATGAGCGCCATGACGAGCGCCGCGCCCATCGCGAGCCCCGCGATCGTCGCCGTCCGCGTCACGGGCACGCCGGCGACCTCGACGCCTGCCGGCAACCCGGCGGCGAAGAGCGAAAAGACGAGGAGCGCCACGACCGTGAGTCCGTCGAAGACCCGCTCGACGGCCACGGATGAGAAGGCGGCGGTAAATCGCACGCCGGCGAGGCGGCTCGCGGTCAGGGAGCGCATGACCTCGCCCATCCGGAACGGAAGGATGTTGTTCGCCATGAAGCCGATGGCAACGGCGTGCCAGAGGGGGGGAAGCGCAATCGCGCCGCCGTGCTCGCGCCGGAGGAGGAGCTGCCAGCGCAGCAGGCGGAGCGGAAAGGTGGCGGTCGCGACGACGACGGTGGCCAGGAGCGGCAGGAGGCGGGCGTCG
This sequence comes from Gemmatimonadales bacterium, assembly GCA_035759585.1. GTDB lineage: Bacteria > Gemmatimonadota > Gemmatimonadetes > Gemmatimonadales > GWC2-71-9 > CAMLLJ01. The sequence goes on from DASTUP010000028.1 coordinate 7,955, forward strand.
GCGATGTGGCCGCGCACCTCGGTCCAGTGCACGTCCGCCAGCACCCACCAGAGCGCCGCCACCGATATGGCGACGCCCGCAATCCCCATCCAGATGCGTCGCGCGGATGCGGTCACATCACCCGGCGAGCGCGAGCGGGACGAGGTCGAGCAATTCGCGGACGAGCGGCTCGACTCCGCTCAGGTCGCGGCCGTCCCGGGAGCGCCGTGCGATCTCCGCCCGGATCTCCGCCGCCCGCATGAGGGCGCCGCGGCCCGAATAACAGAGTGAGCCGATGTCGACGACACCGTCGTCCGTGGTCCTCGGCGCGGCGCCGAGGAGCTCCCGGTATCGGTCGAAGCCGCGCTCGAGACCGATCCGCTCGCCTGGCGCGAGCGCTTCGATCGGCAGCACGTCCCCGGCAAAGACGCTTTCGCCATCGTATGCGAGCGACTCGATGGCAACCGGCTCGGGCTCGTCGGCGGGTGCCGGCTCGACCGCGCGCGGCTCCGCTTCGGCCGGCGGCTCCGCTTCGGCCGGTGGCTCCGTTTCAACCGCGGGCTCCGGTTCACGAACCGTGACGCCGCTTTCGATTTGCTGCGGGCCACCGAGTCGGTCGGCCAGCCCCTCGAGCCGGCGACCCGCCGCCCCGTGGTCGGCACCTCCGGCGAGGCTTCGGAGCACGTCGCCCGCTTCGCGAAGCGCCTCGGCGAACGCCGACGGGTCCTCGGCCGCCGCTCCGGAACCGATCGCGTGCCGGGCGGCACGGCCGAAGCGCGCCAGCGCCGGCGAAACGGGGTCGCTGCCGGGAATCGCCACCGAGCGGAAGGTGCTCACGAGCGTGTAGAGCCGGAGGTCGCGCGCGGAGCCGGAGGCGCCGGCGATGCGGTCAGCCGCCTGGGCAAGGTGCTCGCCGTAGCTCACCATCTCGACGATACCGAGCGCCGTCGGCGGCGCGAACTGCGGCTGCGCGGTCGAGCGCTGCATCGGTGCCGGATCGCCGGCGCGATACAGCGATTCGATCGGCACGACATCCGCCTCGGCCGCGAAGGCGCGGAGCAGTCCTTCGGTGAAGGCGCGCGCCTCAGGGGGATCTCCCTGCGGGCGCCCATGCTCGGTGACGTCGCGCGAGATGCCGGTGAGCGCGGCGGCGGCGGCGTCGAGCACCGATGAGACGCCCGGCGGCGGCGCGAAGAGGCGCGTGAGGTCGCCGACGGCGAGCTCGATGCCGTCGAGGATTTCCGGCAGGGGCGGGAGGTCCGCAATTTCCGCGAGCCCGCGGAGCGACTGCATTCGCCGGAGCACGGCGTAGAGCGGCTCGCGCGACTCGGGCGCAGCCTCGAGCGCGCGTGCTGCGCGATCGAGTGCGCTCGCAATCAGTGCTCCTTCCCGCGCGACGAAGGCACGGACGCCGGTATTGGCGGTGCCCGGAGCCGGCACGCCACCCGGCCGCAGGACGTCGCCCGACGAGCTGCCGGCCAGCGCATCGAGATCGGCGGCGAGACGGCCCGCGCGCGTCGTGTCGGCATCGGTCCACTCGCGCGCACGCCGCACGAGGTGGCGAAGCTCGTCGACGCCCTGTGCGCTCCGTTCGCGCACCGACGCATCCCATGCCCGACCCCGATCCCGCACGGCGCGCGCGAGTCCCTCGAATCCCGCCGCGGCGCGCGCGATGCCGGCCTGGCTCGCCATCAGCGCCGAGCCACGCAGCGCCCGGGCCGCGCGCAACATGTCGTCGGCGCGCGGGCCGTCTGCGTGCGTGATCGCCTGCTCGAGACGGTCGAGGCATTCGCCCGCTTCGAGCGCGAAGAAGTCCGCGGTGCCGTGAGGTCTGGTCATCTGGGCTCGAGACGAAAGGTAATCATCAGTCGCGCGCCGGTGGACGGGCGCCGTCCATCAGCGCGCGCATCTCGCTCACTGCCGAACCGATTCCGCCGAAGATGGACCGGCTGACGATGCTGTGGCCGATATTCAGCTCTTCGATCTCCGCCACCGCCGCGACCGGAATGACGTTCCGGTAGGTGAGCCCGTGACCGGCATGCACGGCGAGCCCGGCATCCCGCGCAACGCGCGCGGCGTGGCGCAGTTCGTCGAGTGCGCGGCCGTCTTCGCGCCAGGTGTGCGCGTAGCGGCCCGTGTGGAGCTCTACCGCAGGCACACCGGCCGCTCGCGCGGCCTCGATTGCCGCGCGCTCGGGATCGATGAAGAGGCTGACGCGAATGCCGGCCTCACCGAGTCGCGCGATTGCGTCGGTGAGCCGCGGATTGGGGCGGGAGAGATCGAGTCCGCCTTCGGTCGTGACTTCCTCCCGCCGCTCCGGGACGAGTGTCGCCTGAAAGGGACGCAGGCGACACGCGAGCTCCACGATCCCGGGACTCGTCGCCAGCTCGAGGTTGAAGACGCCGCGCACGGAGCTTGCAAGCGCTTCGACGTCCCGATCCTGGATGTGGCGCCGATCTTCGCGGAGATGGGCGGTGATCCCGTCGGCGCCCGAGGCCTCGGCGATGCGCGCGGCCTCGACCGGATCGGGCTCATCGGTCCGCCGGGCTTCACGCAGCGTGGCTACGTGGTCGATATTGACGTAGAGACGCATTCGCCTGGGTGTTCGGGGGTTTTCCGCCCGGTTATCTTCGCTTGAGACCTTCTACCCGGAGCATCGCTTGACTCAGCGCTGGCTATTGGCCGCTGCCCTGACGCTCGCCGCGTGCGGAGGCAATGCCGCTTCGTCCGTCGCGCAGAACCGGCAGCCGGAACCGGCGGCGGACGCGGAAGCCGCCGTACAGCAGTTCATGGAAGCCGTGGCGGACAGCAATCTCGCCAAGATGGCGGAACTCTGGGGCACCGCCAAGGGATCGGCGGCCCGGACCGGGGAGCCCAACGACTTCGAGCGCCGCATTGTCATCATGCAGGCCTATCTCCGCGATCGCCGGCACCGGCTCATGTCGAATACGCAGGATGGGAACGATGCCACCCGGCGAATCGTTCAGGTCGAGTTCCGGCGCGGCGACTGCGTGAAGATGGTGCCCATCACCGTCGTCCGCTCCGAGCCCGGAGCCTGGCTCGTGAACTCGATCGACCTGGCCCTCCTGGGCGGGCCGGCAGGCCAGTGCGACGAAGACGCGGACGGCTGACCGGGAACCTTCCGGTGTTTATTCAGTAAGCTCGAGCAGGATGCCGCCCGTGGCTTTCGGATGGACGAAGGCAATGCGACGTCCGCCGGCGCCCTGGCGGGGGACTTCGTCCACCAGCCGGTACCCAGCCCTCCGGCACCGCTCGAGCGCGGCATCGAGATCGGGCACCCGGTAGCACACATGGTGGATCCCGGGGCCGCGCTTCTCGAGAAACCGGGCAATCGGGCCCCCGGCGTCCCGCGGGGCGAGGAGCTCGATCTCGGATTCGCCGAACGGAAAGGAAACGATGTCGGCTCCGTCGGCCGTCTCGGGAGGGTGGGGCTCGAGGCCGAGCACCTCACGATAGAAGGCGGAAGCGGCGTCGAGGTCGGGAACGGCAATTCCGACGTGCGCGATGCGAGGGGCCTCGGACAATCGGCGCTCCTGAAATCACTGGCCGGAGAGTTCCGGCAGGACATCGATCAATGTGCGGCCGCAGGGCTGCAACGACAGGGAGAATAACAGCATGACCGCAACGAATACCCAGATCGCCCACGTTACCGACGCAACCTTTGCCTCCGAGGTGGAGCAGGCGTCGGGCCTCGTTCTGGTGGACTTCTGGGCCACCTGGTGCGGGCCATGCCAGGTCATTGCACCCGTGCTCGAGCAGCTTGCGAGCCAGCACGCGGGCAAGGTGAAGATCGCCAAGCTCGACGTCGATTCCAACCAGCAGACGACGCTGCGCTTCAATGTGCGCTCGATTCCGAGCATCCTTTTCTTCCGTGACGGGCGCCACGTGGACACCGTCGTCGGCGCGGTGCCGAAGGGCACGCTCGATCAGCGGATCCAGCAGCACATCGCCTGAGGCTGCCAGGGGAGCGGCGAGGGAATGCCCCTCATCGCTCCCCTCAGGCCCCGACCGATGGACTCCGGCACCCTCTTCATCGTCGCCACTCCGCTCGGAAATCTTGGCGACCTGACGCCCCGGGCAGCGGAGACCCTCCGGACGGTGCCGGTCGTTGCCGCCGAAGACACCCGCCGAACCCGTGGTCTCCTGACCCATCTCGGCGCCTCGCCCCGCCTGATCAGCTTCCACGCCCACTCTCGCGCGGCGCGCGCGGAAAGCCTCCTCGAGATCCTGAAGAGCGGCCGCGACGTGGCCCTCGTCTCCGATGCGGGCACCCCGGTCATCAGCGATCCCGGGTCCTCGCTCGTGCAGACGGTGCGGGAGGCCGGGATCGCCGTCGTCCCCATTCCGGGCGTTTCCGCGGTCGCCACGGCGGTGTCCGTCTCCGGATTCGAGGGAGACCGCTATCTCTTCCTGGGCTTCGCCCCGCGCAAGGGACCGGAGCGCCAGCGGCTCCTCTCCCGTGCGGCGCAGGAGGAGTGGCCGGTGGTCTTCTTCGAGGCCCCGAACCGCCTGGCGGCGCTGCTCGCGGACCTTGCGGAGCTCGCTGGTGCGGATCGCAAGGCGACGATCGCGCGCGAGTTGACGAAAATCCATGAGGAAATCCGTACGGGTACCCTGGGATCGCTCGCGCAGCACTATTCGGAGCTGGAGCCGCGGGGGGAGATCACTGTAGTCCTCGACGGGACCGGCGTGCCCGAGGCGCCGCCGGACCGGACCGGAGAGGGCGGAACCCTGGCGCAGGCACTCCTTGCGGCCGGGCTCTCGCGCCGGGACGTCGTCGAGCAGCTGACGACCCGGCTCGGTATCGCGCGGAACGAGGCGTATCGCATGGTCATGGAGATTCAATGAGGATGTGGGTGGCCGCCGCCGGCCTGCTCGCCGTGTCACTCTCTGCAGGAGCGCTCGCGGCGCAGCAGGAAGGGGCCGACCTCACGGTCGGGCGGCTGCACTACGAGGGGGGAGGGGACTGGTACGCCAATCCCTCGAGCCTGCCGAACCTGCTGAAGGCGGTGCGCGAGCGGACGAGCCTGCGCGCGGCGGCCGACGAAAAGGTCGTCCGGCTCGACGGCGACGACCTCTGGACCGTCCCGTACATCTATATGACGGGGCATGGAAACGTCCGCTTCGGCGACCAGGACCTCGAGACATTGCGCCGATATCTGCGTCAGGGCGGTTTCCTGCACGTGGACGACAATTACGGAATGGATGAGTCGATCCGGCGCGAGCTCGGCCGGCTCTTTCCCGACCGACCACTGGTCGAGGTGCCGCTGGACCACCCGGTGTATCGGGTCGTCTACGCGTTCCCGCGCGGAATTCCGAAGATTCACGAGCATGACGGAAAGCCGGCGCAGGGTTTCGGCATTTTCCTCGACGGGCGGCTGGCCGTGTTCTACTCCTACGAGACCGATCTGGGCGATGGCTGGGAGGATCCCGAGGTGCACCGTGACACGCCGCAACAGCGCGAGGCCGCGCTCCGCATGGGCGTGAACCTCTTCGCGTACGCAGTGGGGTACGGCGGGTGACCGGCGCTACCCGTCGCTCGCTCGCCGATCTGACCCGGCCGATCCAGCGCGGCAGCCGCGCGGGGTGGGGTGCGCTCGCCATCGGGGCGGCCCTGCTGCTGCTCGGCCTCGCCGCGTGGGCGGTGCGCATCGGGCTGTTCGCTGCGCCGTGGTGGGTGTTCGTGGCGTGGGGTGCAGCGATCGTCGCTGCGGGCGTGACACTCTACCAGGCGCGGCGATCCGACGGAAAGTATTCGATTCGCGGAATTGCCCGCTGGCTGGAGGAGCGGAACGCCTGGCGGCAGGGTGCGCTCACGGCCCTGCTCGACCCACCCGCGCTCGGTACCAGCGATTCGCTGCTCACCGCGGCGGACGCGAGCCGGGCCGGTGAGATCGACCGGCGCGGCCGTGAAGCCGTCGAGCCGATCGGTCGCCCCGTCCGGCGGCGGGCTCTCGCGGGTTTCGCCGTGCTGCTGCTTGGCCTGGCGACGCTCGGCACCGCGGGTCCGCGGAGCGGTACCGCGTCCGCCCTCTGGCATCCGGGGCGCGCGTGGGAGATGACGACGGCGCCGGTCCGTATCCGCGCCAGCGCGGAGCAGGTGGACCGCGGCGGAACCGTGCGCCTCGATCTAGAAGCCATCGGCCGGCAGCACGCCACGCTCTGGACCCGCGCGCCGGGAGAGTCGTGGCGCCCGCAGGGCGTCAGGCTCGATTCGCTGGGCCGTGCGACTCGTACCATCGGCCCGCTCCGGAGCGATCTGCATGCCCGCCTCACGAGCGGCAGCCGATCGTCCGATACCGTGCTCGTGCAGGTGCGACTTCCCGTTTTCCTCGGATCGCTGACCGTCACTGCGCGCTATCCGGGCTATCTCGGGCTCGAGGACGAACCGGTGCCCACGAACGGGGACACGATCATCGTACCCGCGGGCACGCGCCTCTCCACGCGCGGCGCAGCTACCGCCCCGCTTGCCTCCGCCGCCTGGCAGTCCGGTGCGCGCGTGCATGCCCTTGAAGTCGATGGCGCTGATTTTTCGGGCGATTTCGTTCCACCCGCCTCCGCGGCGTTCGTGCTTCAGCTGACGACGCGCGAAGGCAGTCCTCTCGGCGGAGACACGGTGCGCCTTCCGCTCCGGGTCGTCCCGGACAGCGCACCCATCGTCGACCTCCCCGTTCCGGGCACCGACACGATTGCGCCGCTATCCATGCGGCTCGGCCTCGTCGTCGACGTGCGGGACGATCATGGGCTGGCCGCCGTGACGCTCGAGACTCGCCGCAGCGGGCGCGGCGCGCGGGACTCGGCGCGAACCACGGCGCTGACGCTGCCATCGGGGCGTCCGGATCGCGCGATCCTTTCGCACGAGCTCGATCTCGCCACACTCGAGCTCCGCCCGGGTGATACGCTTTTCTATCGCGCCACCGCCGTCGACGACGCGCCCGGCCGGCACCGCGGCCGGTCACGCGAGTACTCGGTCCGGATCCCGACGGCGAGCGAGCTCCGCGCGGCACAGCGCGAGGTGACCGAAGGAATCGGCAGTCGTCTCGATTCGCTCGCCGACCGGAGCCGACAGCTCGAGCGCGAGACGGAAGATGCCTCGCGGGAGCAGGCACGGGGCGAGAACCAGTCGCGTACCGGCGAGCAGCCGCTTTCGTACGAGCAGGCGCAGAAGGCGGAGGCGATCGCCGAGGCCCAGGAGGCGTTGCTGCAGGAGGCGGAGGCGCTGCAGGAGGCGCTCGAGCAGCTGAAGGAGAGCGTGGAGCAGGCAGGCCTCGACGACCCGGCCTTCCGTGAGCAGCTCGAGCAGCTGCAGGCGCAGCTCGATCGGGCGCTGACGCCCGAAATGCGCGAGAAGCTGGCCGAGCTGCAGCGCGCGCTGCAGGAGCTGAATGCGGAACAGACGCAGGAGGCGCTGCAGGATCTTGCCCGGGCACAGGAGCAGCTGCGGGAGGCGCTGGAGCGGAGCCGTGAGCTGTTCGAGCGCGCCGCGCTGGAGGGAGACCTCGCGAACCTCGCGGAAGAGGCGAAGGATCTCGCCGCGGAGCAGCGAGAGTGGACTGAAGAGGCACAGCGGGCGGACAGCACCAGCGCCGCGGCGGAGGAGCAGGCCCTCGCCGATCGCGCGGACTCGCTCGCCGCCGCGATGAAGGAAACCGCGCAGCAGCTCGAGAGCGAGGCGCGGCAGGAGCAGATGGAGGAGAGCGCCGAGCAGGCCGCGCAGGCGGCAGCCGAAATGCGCGAAGCGCAGCAGGCGATGGAACAGGGCAACCGGCAGGGCGCGCGCCAGCGCGGCAAGCAGGCGGCGGAAATGCTCGCGCCGCTCGCCGGGGAGATGAATCAGCAGCGCTCGTCGATGCAGCAGGAATGGCGTGACGAAGTGGCCGCGGCGCTCGATCGCGCGCTGGCGGAGACGAGCCGCCTCACCGAGCGCGAGCTTGCGGTGCAGGAAGCCCTTCGCAGCGGCGCGCCCAGTGCGCAGACGCGTGCCGAGCAGGGCGCGATCGAGGAAGGCGTAGAACGGCTGCTCGACCAGGTGCGCGCCGCTGGTGGCAAGAACGCGCTGGTTTCCCAGCAGATCGGGGCATCGCTCGCGCTCGCCAAGGACCAGATGGGCCAGGCGCGTGAAGCGATCTCGAGCGCCGCACCCAATCCGCGCGCCGCCGCCGAACGGGCGGGAGGTGCCGTCGACGCGCTCAATTCTGCGGCATACCAGTTGCTTCGCTCCCGCGAGGACGTCGCAGGTGCGGCGTCGGGATCCGGCATGGCCGAGGCGATGGAGCGGATGGCACAGATGGCAGGACAGCAGGGCGCCATGGGACAGCAGGGTGCGAGCCTGCTTCCGATGGCAGGGCGCGGTGACGTGCGCACGCAGATTCAGCAGCTCGGCGCGCAGCAGCGCGCCATGGCGGAGCAGCTGGAGCGGCTGCGGGCCCAGGGCGGCCCGGCCGGGACGGGCGAGTTCGCCGAAGAGGCCCGGGATCTGGCGCGGCGCCTCGAGGCCGGGCGGATCGATCGGCAGACCGTCGAACGGCAGGAGCGTCTCTTCCGCCGGATGCTCGATGCCGGTCGCACGCTGCAGGGCGAGGAGCAGGACGAGCGGAAGGAGCGGCAGAGCAAGACGGGCGACGATTCCAACGTTGCGCTGCCACCCGCCCTGCGCGCACAGCTCGAGGCGAACGGCCGGCCGCGCTTCCCGAGCTGGGACGAGCTGCAGCGCCTGAGCCCGGAAGAGCGGCGCCTGGTCGTGGACTATTTCCGCCAGCTCTCGGAGCCCACACGATGAGGCGGCTCGCTCACGCGCTTGTCATCGTGGCCGCGGTCGCTGGCGGGACGCAGGCACTTTTCGCGCAGCAGCCGTCGCCCACCGACGCACTCGCGCAGGCCCACGAGTTCGAGCGGAAGGGAGATCACGCTGCGGCCGCAGACGCCTTCGTTCGCGCGCTCGCTGCCCGGCCCGGCGATCCGTCCGCGCTGCTCGGCCTCGAGCGCTCGCTCGATCCGCTCGGACGGAGTGCCGAGATCCTGCCGCATGCGCGGAAGGCCGTCGGTGCCGTCGCGAATGCCGTCGTCTATCCGATCCTGATCCGCACCTACATGGCATCCGGATCGCGGGACAGCGCACGCTCCGCCGCCGAGGCGTGGGCGAGGCTCGCGCCGCGCGATCCGTCGCCCTATCGGGAGCTGGTCTCCGCGGCGATGCAGCGGCGGGATCGGCCGATGGCGCGGATCGCCGTCGAGACGGCGCGCCAGCGGCTCGGCCAGCCGAATGTGCTCGCGTATGAGGCCGCGCAGCTCCTTGCCGCCGAAGGTGACTGGACCGGCGCTACCCGCGAATGGCTCGCCGCAATCGCGCAGCTTCCCGGCTATCAGCTCACCGCGCTCGCCGCGCTCACGCCTGCTCCGGAGCGGTTCCGCGCCGAGATCCTCGGGACGCTGAAGGACGAGCCATCGCTCGATGCCCGGCGGCTGCAGGCGGCCCTGATGGCGCGGTGGGGCGATCCACTCGGCGGCGCCCGGCAGCTCATCGATGCGCTCACGACGCCTTCGCGCGCGCAGAGCGCGGAGATCCTCACCCAGTTCGCCGATCAGTTGCGCGCGATCAACACCTCCGATGCGCCTCGCGCGCGTGCGCTCGTGCTCGAAGAGCTGGCGGAACGCTCGACCGGCGTCGCCGCCTCGCGGGCTCGGCTCGAGGCTGCACGCGCGTATCAGGAAGCAGGCGATCGCGAGGCCTCGCGCCGCATGCTCGGGAACATCGGCCCGGAGGCGCCGGTGCCCGGGAACGCGGCGGCCACACTGATCGGCGTGCTGGTGGACGACGGCAAGGCGGAGGAAGCTGAGCGGAAGCTCGCGGAGCTCCGCCCCGGCATCCCGACCGAGGAATTCCAGGCGATCAACCGCCGCATCGCATGGGGGTGGGTGCGGCAGGGCAACCTGGACGCCGCGCAGCGCCGCATGGTTGGCGACAGCACCGTGGAAGGGTTCGCGCTCAATGGCCGCATCGCGGTCCTGCGCGGCGACATCACCGGTGGTGTCACGCTCCTGCGGATGGCGGGGCCCTACGCGGGCACACGGGAAGAGGCCACCGGGCGCACCGCGCTCCTTGCGCTCCTGCAGCCGATCGAAGCCGACAGCCTCCCCGAGCTCGGCGCGGCGCTCCTCCTCCTCGAGCGCGGCGATTCCGCCGACGCCGCCAGGAGCCTCGAGAAGGTGGCGGCCCGGCTGCCGGTCGACAAAGGTGGCGCGGAGCTCCGGCTTCTCGCAGGACGCATCGAGCGCCAGCGCGGGGAGCACGGGTCGGCCGAGCGGCTGCTCCGCGCTGCGAGCAGCGAGGCGGCGCCCGCCACGGCGCCGGCAGCGGAGCTCGAGCTCGCACGCCTGCTGGTGACGCTGCAGCGCCAGGCCGAGGCCATGACGCTCCTGGAGCATCTCATTCTGACCTATCCGACGAGCGCGCTCGTGCCGCAGGCGCGGCGCCTCCTCGATGAAACGAGGGGAGCGATACCCCGGACATGAAGCGACGTCACTTTCTCGGAGCCGCCGCCGCCGGGCTTGCGGTCGTGTCCGTGCCATCACCGCTGCAGGCCCTGCTCGCGCGGCGGGCCCCGTGGCTCCTCGTCCCGATGGACGACAGCCAGACCGATCACCTGAAGGCGTACGGCGTCACCTTCCGCACGCTCGAGCGGGGTCAGAAGGCGGAATGGTTCCTCAATTACCGGAGTGGGTCGTTCCTCCTTCCCGGCGACGCGGCAACGGTGCGCGATTGTGCGCTCTCCGGCGTGGCGGCCGAGCCGGTCGAGGAAGGTCAGGTCGCGCGCATTCGCGCGGAGATCGAGCAGGCCAACATGGACGCCGTTCCGCTCGAGAAGGCGCCGAAGGTCGCCGTGTACGCCCCGCCGAATGCCGCGCCGTGGGACGACGCGGTCACGATGGCGCTCAACTACGCCGGGGTGTCGTTCGAGAAGGTGTGGGACCAGGAAGTGCTGCAGGGCGGACTCGGCGAGTACGACTGGCTGCACCTCCACCACGAGGACTTCACGGGCCAGTATTCGAAGTTCGTCATCAATTACGCCGGGACGCCCTGGCTCACCGAAATGATCGAGCGGAACCGTGCGATGGCGCGCACCCTCGGCATGCCGTCGGTACCCGCCATGAAGCGCGCGGTGGCCCAGGCGATCAGCGCATACGTGGACCAGGGCGGGTTCCTCTTCGCGATGTGCACCGCCACGGAGACGATCGACCTCGCGCTCGCGAGCGAGGGCGTGGACATCGCGGCGTCCTATGCCGACGACTCGCCGATGGACGCGACTGCGGCGCAGCGCATGCAGTGGGGCCGGACGTTCGCGTTCCAGGACGCGCGCCTCGAGCTGAGCCCGACCATGGCCGTGTTCTCCGACATCGACGGGCACCAGGTCAACTCGCCCGAGCGCCGGCAGCCGCTCGGCTCCTTCTCGCTCTTCAGCTTCAGCGCCAAGATCGATCCGGTGCCCGCGATGCTCGTGCAGAACCACCGGCAGGTGATACCCGACTTCTACGGCCTGACGACTTCGTTCACCCGGCGGACGCTCAAGCCGGCCATCACGATCCTCGCCGACGAGCCCGGCGCCCCGTGGGCCAAGTACATCCACGGGCAGCATGGACAGGGAACGTGGACCTTCTTCGGCGGGCACGACCCGGAAGACCCGCAGCACCAGATCGGCGACGCGCCGACCGACCTCTCGATGCACCCCCATTCCCCGGGGTATCGGCTCATCCTCAACAACGTCCTCTTCCCGGCCGCGAAGAAGAAGGAATTGAAGACCTGATCCGCTCAAGGGGCGCACTCCGGCTGTCGGTCGGGGCGATTAATTTCCTGCATGTCTGAACGCATCGCGCCGGGTGTGCGCGCCCACCTCGCCGAAGAGATCGCTTCGGCGGGGGGGCGGGAAGTGTCGTTCGTCGCGGCGGTGGACCGGGACGGCGTCATCACGGCCGCGCGCGCGGTGGCGAGAGGAACCGTCGACCTGGTCCTCGCGCTGCCCGGCGCGGCGCAGCGCGGCGAGATGTTCCTGCACAATCACCCGGGCGGCAACCTCTCCCCGTCCGGCGCCGACCTGAACGTCGCCGCCCGCCTGCACGATGGCGGCATCGGATTCGGCATCCTCAACAACGACGCTACGGAACTCTATGTCGTCGTCGAGGTGCCGCGCGACCGCCCGCTCAAGCGGATCGACCCGTACGATGTGATCGGGACCCTCGGCGAGCGCGGCGAGGTGGCCACCGTGCTGGGCCAGTACGAGGACCGGCCCAGCCAGCGCGACATGGCGGCATACATCGCCGACGGCTACAACGACGGCGGCGTGCTGCTCCTCGAGGCCGGGACGGGCGTCGGCAAGTCGTTCGCGTACCTCGTGCCCGCGCTCGCCTGGGCCAGGGCAAACGGCGAGCGCACCGTCATCAGCACCAACACGATCAACCTGCAGGAACAGCTCGTCGGCAAGGACCTGCCGCTCCTTCGGCGCGCGCTCACGACATCCGAGCACACGCCGACGTTCGCCCTGCTGAAGGGATGGCGGAACTACCTCTGCCTCGCGCGGCTGCACGGCGCGGTTGCCGCGCAGCGCTCCCTCCTCGAGCAGGAGAAGCTGGCGGAGCTCTACGATATTTCCGAGTGGGCCGGGCGCACCCCCGACGGCACGCTCAGCGACCTCCCGGTCCAGCCGACGAGCGAAGTGTGGGACGAGGTGAGCGCGGAGCCGGATCTGTGCGCGCGGATGAAGTGCCAGTATTTCGATCGCTGCTTTCTCTTCCGCGCACGGCGCCGCGCCGCGGAGGCGGATGTGGTGGTCGTCAATCACCACCTCCTCGCGGCGGATCTCGCCGTGCGCCACGCCTCGGACAACTGGCTCGAGGCCGCGGTGCTTCCGCCGTACCAGCGGCTCGTGCTCGACGAGGCGCACCATCTCGAGGACGTCGCCGCGAATCATCTCGGGGCGCAGGTGAGCAGCCGCGGCGCCCGGCGTCTGCTCTCGCGCTTCGAGCGGAACGGGCGAGGGCTTGCGCCGGCTCTCGCGGCGGAGCTCGCCGCGCGGGCCGACCTCATGAGCCGCGCGAGCCTCGACCTCCTGCGCGAGCGCCTCCTTCCCGCCGTGGGGGACGCGCGCCGCGCGACCGACGCGCTGTTCGATCGGCTTCGGAACCGCCTGGAAGAAGCCCCCGCCGGCCAGCTTCGCCTCGGCGAGGATTTCGGCGCCGACCCGATCTGGGCAGAGGGGCTGACGTTCGACCTGGATGCGGCGCTCACCGCGTTCCGCGCGCTCCGCGAGCTGGTCGAGACGATCGCGGACCGCCTGCAGCAGGGTGAGGAGACCGAGCGGCGCGCGCAGCTGCTGCAGGAAATGCGTGGGGTCATCCGCCGGCTCGAGGCACTGTCGGACGGGCTCAACCGGACCCTGCGGCCGGTCGCCGGCGGCGCACCGACGGTGCGGTGGATGGAGCGGAGCGGCCGCCGGCACCAGGAAGTCACCCTCGCCGCGGTGCCGCTCGATCTTGCGCCGGTGCTGCGCGAGCTGCTGTTCGATCGCCTCAAGACCGTCGTGCTCACGAGCGCGACGCTCGCCGCGGGCGGAGAGTTCGAGTTCCTCGAATCCCGCGTCGGTCTCGGCGGGGAAGACTCGCCGGTCACGGTGAAGGAGGTGTTCGCCTCGCCGTTCGACTTTCCGAGCCAGTGCCTCTTCGGCATTCCGACGGACATTCCGGAACCGCGCGAGGACGAGTTCGGCCATGGCGAGGCCATCGCGCGCGTGGTGCTCGATCTCGCCTACGCGTCCGACGGCGGGATGTTCGTCCTGTTCACGAGCCACGCGGCGCTTCGCCGGGCGGCCGACCGCCTCCGCGACGAGCTCGGCGCCCGCTGGCCGCTGCTCGTCCAGGGAGACGCACCGCGGGACGTGCTCCTGCGCCGGTTTCGCGAGGCGGGAAACGCGATCCTGCTCGGCACGGACTCGTTCTGGGAAGGCGTGGACGTGCCGGGACGCGCGCTCCGCACGCTGGTCCTCACGAAGCTACCTTTCAAGGTCCCGTCGGAGCCGGTCACGTCGGCCCGCCTGGAGCGCCTGGCGGAGCAGGGCGAGGACGGCTTCATGCACTATCTGCTGCCGCACGCGGCGCTCAAGCTCAAGCAGGGGTTCGGGCGGCTGATCCGGAGCCGCCAGGACGCCGGCGTCGTCGTGCTGCTCGACAGCCGGGTCGTCACGAAACGCTACGGCCCGCTCGTGCTCGGGGGACTTCCCCGGGCGGATCGTGTCGTCGGCACCTGGGCGCAGGTGCGCACCAGGTGCGAAGACTTCTTCGCGCGGTACGGAATCGGAGCGAGCGTATGAAGAATGGGCGTCCCTCGAAGATCGTCTGTGTCGGCCGGAACTACGTGGCCCACGCCAGGGAGCTGGGCAACGACGTACCGGAACGCCCGATGCTCTTCTTCAAGCCTCCGAGCGCGCTGATCGCCTCGGGCGCGCCCATTGTGCTCCCTCCCGCCTCCGCGCGCGTCGAATACGAAGGGGAGATCGGGGTCGTGATCGGGCAGACCCTCCGCGGCGCGTCGCCTGCCGAGGCGGAGGCGGGGATCGGCGGATTCATCTGCATCAACGATGTCACCGCGCGCGACCTGCAGAAAACCGACGGGCAGTGGGGCCGCGCCAAGGGCTTCGACACTTTCTGCCCGGCAGGGCCCGTCGTGGCGCAGGGACTCGACTGGCGGCGCCTCGAGGTGATCACGCGCGTGAACGGGGAGGCGCGCCAGCGCGGCTCGACGGCCGACATGCATTTCCAGATCCCGGAGCTGCTGTCGTACATCAGCGGCGTCATGACGCTGGAGCCCGGCGACTATGTCGCCACGGGCACGCCGGCCGGTGTCGGCACCCTCGCGCCCGGTGACGTGGTCGAAGTCGAGATTCCGGGCGTCGGCATCCTCAGCAATCCGGTTACCGCAGCGGAGGAGAGATGATCAAGGCGAGTGAGCGAGTCGGCCGGCTGCCGGGGTATCCCCTCGCGGAAATTCCGGCGATCAAGCGGCGGCTGATCGAGTCGGGCGTCGATGTCATCGACATGGGCGCCGGCGACGCCGATTTCCGCCCGCCACAGCCGGTCGTCGAGGCGCTCATCGAGGCCATGCAGGAGGTCCGCTACCACAAGTACGGGTTCCAGCAGGGGCT